>CAJTGJ010000007.1 GCA_910575695.1 Oscillospiraceae bacterium
ACTGGACGCTCACTGAAAGATTGAAGTAGTCTGTCTCTCCAAAGATAAGGTTACAGGGTGCAATGCCCTACTCATTGGTGCTTGAAAGAGTGTCCGGCGCACATAACCATTCAGTCCAGCGAAACTGCTGAGCCTACCCACCCTCTCGCGCTCTGTAGTGTGCCTGTTTCCTCAAACCTATTCTAACAAATTTTGACTCGCTGCGTTAGAGCCACCGGTGTTTCATCCCCTTTGGTGCCTTGGAGCGCAGCGGAAAGGTATGGTCATAACCATGGGTGAAAGCGGACTGGACATTCAGAAAATCATCGAGGCGGCAGTTTCCGCAGCGGTCGAGGCGGGGCTGACGGGCCTCGACGAAAAGATAGAGGCGGCGATCAACCTCGCCATTCCCATCGGGATTAAGGTCGGCACGGAAATCGGGGCCAAGGTCGGGGCAGAGGTAGGAGCGACAGCGGCGGCCAGAGCCATCGAGCGTGAGCGCAAGAGCTACCGCAAGAAGCAATACGACTGGAAGTACCAGAACACCAAGCTCTTGTTGCGGAATTACAGGAGGCTCAACACCTACTACCAGAACGCCGTGTTCAGCACAGCGGACGCGGAGGAGGCAGACGAGGACTTCGAGGACATCATGCGGAGCATGGGCCGCCCGGCAGACGAGACCGTATTCGTCGAGAGCATCCAGAAAAACTACATCAAGACCCGCATCATAATGACCCATGTGAACAAGATGCTTGAGTGCTACCAGATCATGTGTCAGCGGTCGAACCGAAAGGACGACAAAAGGCACTGGCGCGTGTTGGAGGGGCTTTACCTCGCGGACGACTACACCACAGCGGAGGAGATCGCCAAGCGCGAACAGATTGATAAACGCACTGTTTACAAGGATATTGACATCTGCGCGGCAGATTTGACGGCACTTTTCTTCGGGGTGGGCGGCATTGAGAACCTGTGACGCGAACCGGGGCACAAAGCGGGCATTGACAAGCCACTATGACCCGTGTTATACTGTAGCCTGTAAAATCACGGAACGAAAACGCCGTCTTTTGGAAATTTCCAGAGGACGGCGCTTTTTTACGGGGATTTCCGGCCCGAAAAGGGGAGAAAACCAGAGAGAATACGGCGTAAAGGCCCGATACGGGGCAGAAAGGGGCGCGGCCTTGTTTTACATCATCATCGGGCAGTCGGGAAGCGGGAAAACGAGCTTTGTCCGGGATAAGTTCATTTTCGGCGAAATGGAAGTAGTAAAAGACGACGTTTACTACACCAAGAGCAACGGAATGTACGCGCTCGGCAAATACGGCGTGGGAATACGGACAGAGGGGACAGACACGCTCCCATACAACGCCAAGAACGCCATCAAGAAGCAGCTTCGGAAGTTCGCAAAGGCCAACGCCGATGTCGTTCTGGAAGGGGACAGAATCAACAACGCCAATATGTTCGACTACATATCGACGCTCGGCGTAGATGTCAAGCTGTACCTCGTCACCTGTTCCGTCGAAACGTCCATGAAGCGCCTGCGGGCGGCAGGCTCGACGATCACCCCGTCTTTTGTAAAGGCCACAAAGACCAAATCGAAGAAGATGTTCCTGCAATACTGCGGGCGCTTCAACGGCGAGGTCATAAGAACGGATTAAACGGAAAGGGGAAACACGGACATGAAAACGGCAACGATGAAGCTGTCGGAGATCACCCCGGCAGAGTACAACCCCCGAAAGAAGCTCAAGCCGGGGGACACGGAATACGAGGCACTGAAAAACAGCCTTGAGCGCTTCGGCGTGGCGGAGCCGCTTATCGTAAACGAGACCACCGGGAAACTGGTGAGCGGCCACCAGCGCCTCAACGTCCTTTTGGAAATGGGCACAGAGGAGGTCGAGGTCGTACTCGTCCAGCTCGACGAGGAGCAAGAGAAGCTGCTGAATATCGCCATGAATAAAATCGAGGGCGACTGGGACTACGGGAAACTGGAAGCCCTTTTCAGCGAGATTTCCGCCTCTGACATCAAGTTTACGGGCTTCTCCGAGGAGGAGCTGCAAAACCTTTTCGAGGGCGAGGACGCAGAGCCGGACTTCGGAGACGACGGCGAGGAGGAGGACGGCGACAGCGGCGAGGGCGGCGACGACCCGGAGGACGACGAGGCCGGGGAGGAGAAAACGCCCAACCAGAAAGAGTTTAACATCTTCCTGTCTTTCCCGACAAAGGAGCAGGCGGAGAAGTGGCTCAAAGACCGGGGCGTAGACCTTGAGTACACCGGGACGGCACGGAATATCACGATCAGAATGGAGGGGCTGGACTATGGTGCGGGAGATTAACATTTCGGAGCTGAACGCGGCAGAGTACAACCCGCGTATCGCTTTGGAGCCGGGAATGCCGGAGTGGGAAAAGCTCAAGACGAGCATTGAGCAGTTCGGCAACGTGGAGCCTATCGTCTGGAACAGGTGCACGGGCAACGTCGTCGGCGGCCACCAGAGGCTCGCCGTGCTGAAAAGCATGGGGTACGAGAGCGTCCCGTGTTCCGTCGTAGACCTCGACGGGGACGAGGAGAAGCTGCTGAACATAGCCCTCAACAAGATTAAGGGCCAGTGGGACTACGACAAGCTGGAAGACATTCTGCGCGGCTTCGATTACGAGGCGGCGACGGCCAGCGGCTTCTCCGCAGAGGAGATTGCCGTCCTTCTGGCGAACAACGACGACCTCGACGGCGGCGACGAGGATTACGGCGAATGGGACGAGGGCGACGAGGAGCCTATCGTCGGCGGCAGCTACGTCGTAACGCTGATATTCGCCAATGAGGAGCTGGCGGCAGAGTGGGCCGAGGGAGAGGGCTACAAAGACCAAATCCGCGAGGGCAGCAACACGACCGTCATTCGAGTGGAGGAGTAAGGCATGGGGAACGACAAGCTCAAGCAGGACTACACCTCCCCACGGTGGACAATGGAAATCCCGGACTGCTCCATGCCCATGACCTTTGACACCTACAGCAAGTGCGCCTACAACTGCCTTTACTGCTTCTCCTACTTCCAGAAAAGCCACACCCTCGACGGCTACAAGGAAGGGAAGCCCCGGTGCGTGAACCCGCAGAAGGTCATAAACCTTTTCGAGAGCGCCATCAAGAACGACAGGCAGGCCGTCACAAAGACGGAGCTGCAATTCTTCCCATATATCCAGCAGCGCCGGATAATGCAGTGGGGCGGGCTGGCGGACGAGTTCGACGAGTGGGAGCGCAGGCACGGCGTAACGCTGGAATTGCTTCGGTACTTCGACAAAATCGACTACCCGCTGTCATTCAGCACCAAAGCGGCGTGGTGGACAGAGGACAAGAGGTACATGGAGCTGTTCGCCCGGCACACCCAAAACTGGCACGTCAAGGTCTCCATCATCACGGCAGACCGGGAAAAGGCCCGGAGGATTGAGAAAGGCGTTCCGGCCCCGGAGGAGCGCATAGCGGCGATAAAGCGGCTGGCAGATATTGGAATACACGTTACGCTCCGCCTGCGGCCCTTCATCCTCGGAGTTTCGACGGACTTCAAGCGGCTTATAGCCATGGCGCATGAGGCGGGAGCCGACAGCGTGACGACGGAGTTCTTCTGCATGGAGGCGAGGGCGAACGACGACCTCAAGAAGCGATACGCCGAAATGAGTAAGGTCTGCGGATTCGACATTCACCGCTACTACATGGAGAACAGCAAGCAGCACGGCTACAAGCGGCTCAACCGGGGCATCAAGGCCCCGATCATCCGCGAAATGATGGCCTACGCCCACAGCCTCGGAATGCGGTTCCACGTCAGCGACGCATTTTGCCGGGAGTGCAACGACGCTTGTAACTGCTGCGGCGTTCCCCCGGAGTGGGGAGTGAGCCAAGAGGGGAACATCGGGCAGGCGATCATAATTGCCCGAGAGCGCGGAGAGGTTCACTTTTCCGACATCATGGAGGGCATACAGCAGTATTTCTCTTTCCCGTGGTGCGGCGCGGCGGGCTATAACACGGGGAGCAACAAAGCCCGCGCATTAAACTATGACACCACAATGGCGCAGTTCCTTCGGGACAACTGGAACAACCCCAGCAAGGGCACAAGCCCCGCCCGAGAGTACGGCGGGATTCTGGTGCCGATAGGCCGGGACAAAAACGGTGACGTAGTTTACAAATACGCACTAAAAGGAGAGGGGGACAATGGCGAAATGGAGCAAAAGTGAAAAGTCTTGGGAGCGTCAGCAGGGCGAGAGCGCACAGGCGTATGAAGCCTTTAATCTGTACCTAAAAATGGGCACAGAGCGGAGTTGCCGCAAGGTTGCTCAAGAGTTATCCAAAAGCGACACCATCATACGCAGGTGGAGCAGCGCGTGGAGCTGGCAAAAGCGCGTCCGGGACTACGACACAGAGCTGGCTCGGATAGAGTTCGCAGAGGCCAAAAAAGCCGCCAAGGAAATGAGAGAGCGGCAGATTAACCTCTCCGTCCTTTTGCAGAAAAAGGCGTTTGACGCGCTCAAGCAGCTCGACATATCGGAGCTGACCCCGCAAGAGATTTTACGCTTCATTTCGGAAGGTGCGAAACTCGAAGCCGCGAACCGGGCAGCAGAGGCCCAGCAGGTGGCGGAGGCAGCGGGGGAGGGCCAGCAGACCGCCTCCCTCGCCGACACGATCATAGCGGCCTACCAGCGGAGAAAGGAGGCGGGCGGCGGTGATTGACAGCGAGGCGATTCTCTACTACGCAGACCATCCCGTGGAGTTCGTCGAGGACATCATAGGAGCAACGCCAGACCCGGAGCAGGCAAGAGTTCTCCGCAGCGTGGCAGCCAACCCCATGACCTCCGTTCGGAGCGGCCACGGCGTAGGAAAGAGTACGGTCGAGGCGTGGGTGGTTATATGGTTTATGACAACCCGGCCATTCCCCAAAATCCCCTGCACGGCCCCGACGCAGCACCAGCTATTCGACATCCTTTGGGCAGAGGTCAGCAAGTGGTTGAGGAACAACCGGGCGCTCGCAAACGAGCTGGTCTGGACAAAGGAAAAGGTCTACATGAAGGGCCACCCGGAGGAGTGGTTTGCCGTGGCGCGGACGGCCAGCAAGCCGGACGCGCTTCAAGGCTTCCATGCGGAGGATTTGCTATTCATCATCGACGAGGCCAGCGGCGTCGCCGACAGCATTTTTGAACCCGTCCTCGGCGCACTTTCAACGCCGGGGGCGCGGCTCCTTATGTGCGGCAACCCGACACAGCTTTCCGGCTTCTTCTACGACAGCCACAACAAGAACCGGGCCGGCTACTCCACCTTCCACATCGACGGCAGAAACAGCCAGAGGGTGCCGAAAGAGTTCGTGGACAGAATCATCCAAATGTACGGCGAGGACAGCGACGTGTTCCGCGTCCGCGTGGCCGGGGAGTTCCCCTTGCAAGAGGACGACATCTTCATCCCCTTGTCGTTGGTGGAAGCCTCCATTATGACGGACTTCACGCCAAGAGCGAGGCCCACGCTGGTACACATCGGTTGCGACGTGGCCCGCTTCGGCGACGACAAGACCGTAATCGGCTACAAGGTCGATGAACAGGTCACGCTCCACAAAAAGCGGCAGGGGCAGGACACCATGAAGACCGCAGACGATATTATCCTGCTGGGGGAGGAGCTTGTGGCCCGCTACAAGCTCCAAGACCCTATCCCCGTCAAGGTGGACGACGGCGGCGTGGGCGGCGGCGTGGTAGACCGCCTCCGGCAGGTGAAGCGAAACGACCCGGAGCGATTCTGGTGGATGGAGGTCTACCCGGTAAAGTTTGGCGAGCGCATACGCCACAAGCACTACCACGACACCACCACCTACATGATGGCCGTCGTCAAAAAGCTCCTCTCCCCATACGACGAGGAGACCGGGCTTCGGAAGCCAGTGGAGCTGATACTCCCAAACGACGACGACCTCGTGGCCCAGCTCTCCGGCAGGAAGTACGGCCTCACCGAGGCCAGCAAAATCAAAATCGAAAGCAAGGACGCAGTAAAGAAGCGCGGCCAGCCCTCTCCCGACGAGGCTGACTGCGTTTTGCTATTGTGTCTACCAGTAAAACCGCCAAAGCGGAAAAAGGAGGCGAAACGCCATGGGTAAGGGCAAGGCGCAGGTGCGCATTATCAAAGAGCAGCGGGCAGCGCCCATTGAGAAAGCAGACACCTCCGTACAGCTCACCACTTCGGAGGCGTACAACGCCGGGGACTGGATAACCCCTGTAAACGATATGAGCGGCCTCCGGCAGATGGTGAAGCACAGCACCATCCTCCCCCAGTGCATCAGGGCATACAAGAACAATATCGCCGGATTCGGTATCGGAATCCGCTACGTCGAGGACGTGGAGGAGACCCCGGAAATGGCGGCGGAGTTCAAGAGGGCGGAGGAGATCGTCGAGCTGCTGAACACAGAGCAGGACACCAAAGAGGTGTTTGAGGACGTGATAGAGGCGCGAGAGACCTACGGCATAGCCTATCTTGAAGTAATCCGCAACCTCGCCGGGGAAGTCGTTCAAATCGAGTTCATCAAGGAGACACCATCCGTCTCCAAGACAAAACCGCTTGACCCCTATATCCCCTCCGTTTACTATCACCACGGCCAGCAGGTGGAACGGAAGAAACGCTACTGCAAGTACAAGCAAGAAATAGGTGGCAAAACCGTCTATTTCAAGGAGTTTGGAGACCCGCGCATTATGGACAGTCGAGACGGCAAATACCTCCCGAAGGACGAGACCCTTGACCTTGCATATCAGGCCAATGAGCTGATGGAGTTTGCCATCGGGACAGAGCCATACGGGGAGGTGCGCTGGATAGGGCAGGTACTCGGTGTGGACGGAAGCCGCCGGGCGGAGGGGCTGAACAACAACTATTTTGTCAACGGGCGGCATACTCCGCTGATGATTATTCTCAAGAACGGCACCCTTACGGAAGGAAGCTATGCAAGGCTTCAAAACTACATGAACGACATCAAGGGGGAATCCGGGCAACACGCTTTTATCCTTCTTGAAATGGAAAGCCCTGACGGGAAGACGGACTTCGACGCTGACGAGCAGCAGGACGTTGAGATAAAAGACCTCGCCAGCATACTCCAAAAAGACGAGCTTTTCCAAGACTACCTCGACAACAACCGCCGGAAGGTGCAGTCCGCTTTCCAGCTTCCCGACCTCTATGTGGGCTACACCACCGACTTCAACCGGGCCACGGCGCAGACGGCGCAGGAGGTTACAGAACAGCAGGTGTTCCAGCCGGAGCGCAAGAGCCTCGCGTGGGCAATCAACAACCGCCTCCTCAATGAGTACCAGTTCAAGTATGTTGAGTGCTACTTCCTTGAGCCGGACATCAGCAACCCGGACGACCTCTACAAGCTTCTGACCGTCTGCAACAACGCCGGAGGCCTCACCCCGAACAAGGCCCGGCAGATCATCTTCGAGGCATATGGAGAGGTGGCGGAGGACTACCCGGAGGAGTGGGGCGATGTGCCTCTGGCCTACAGCAAGACGCAGGGCGGCGGCATGGGCGGACTTGACCTGGGCAGCCTCACGGAGAGCCTGCAAAAGCAGATTGCAAAGGCGGCAAGCCGGAGCGACGATGAAGTGGTGGCTGTGATGAAGGAAGTCAAGCGGCTTCTGATGAAGATGGACAGGGGGGAGGCCTGACTATGTGCATGGCGTGTCAGCCGCTCATAAAGGCCATCGACGCATACCTCGCCAAGGCGGACGGCGACCTCGCTGACGCACTGAAAGCAGAGGGCTACGCAGAGCCGCAGGCGACCATCGGCTATATGCAGGACATCGAGGACAACGTGGCGGAGGCGCTGGTGGAGGAGACCGACTATTTCCTCGCGGAAGCGGAAAAGGCCGCAGACCTTGAGACCTTCGCGGCGGACATCTGGCCGAGAGTGAAGCTCAATGACCGCCTCAAGGCCAAGCTCGCCACCGTCTTTACCGAGCATCTTTCCGAGTTCATGCCAGAGTTCGTCGCCTACTATATCGCACAGACCGACAGGAGCCTCAAACTGGAAGTCGTGTCGAAGCGCACCGTGGCATGGGTGGAATCGTGGAGCGAACAGCTCGGCGAGATCATGCAGCTCAACAGCCACAAGGAAATCGAGACCATCCTCACCAAGGGCCTCAAGGACGGTACAGGAATAGCCTCCTTTACCCGCGAAATCCTCGACAGCGGCATACGGGACGAATACTACAAGGCCCGGCGTGTGGCGCTCACAGAGGTTTTAGGGGCGCACAGCGTAGCGCAGCAGGAGGCGTTCATGCAGTCTCCGGCGGTCGTCGATAAGGCGTGGAAGCACACCGGGGCATACAGGAACGAGCCGCGCCAGAATCATGTGGACATGGACGGCCAGCGCGTCCCCAAAGACGCGCCCTTCACCCTCACCGGGATTAAGGGCGGCACCTACGAGCCGATGTACCCACGCGACGTTATCCTTCCCCCGGAGGAGCGCATCAACTGTCACTGTATCTGCCAGCCCGTCGTCAGCGAGGACATTCTCGGCCTACCCCTTGAGGAGCGCCAGAGGCTTCAACAGGAGGCCATCGACAACATGGACGACGCATGGGAGCGGGAGCTGGACGCAAGGAATAAGGCCAAGGCAGGAATCGACGAGGAATAGCGTTCCTGCCTCCTCTCGTGGCGCAGGAGCGCCCCGGCGCGTCTGTGTAGACAGTTTACCAACCAGAAAAACAACGGTCTTTTCGGGCCGTTCAGAGCCGTTCTACGGCACAACACGGTAAAGGGCAGCGGAAACGCTGCTTTTTATATTTCCCCAAAGCCCGGACGTGGAAAGGAGGTGAGAAGGGCATGAGAACGAGCTTGCGGAAAGCATACGAAATCACCGACGCGAAAATCGAATACGTCTCTCTTGTGGACAAGGCGGCCAACCTGCGGAAGTTCCTTCTTACGAAAGCCGACGACGGCAAGGCGAGCTTTACCACCTACGGCAGAATCCTCAAGACGGACGCAGCGAATCACTACGTCACCGGGATTGTGTATGAGCCGATGGCGGAGGACAGCCACGGCAACTACATGACTGAGGCGGAGATCACTAAGGCCGCCTATTACTTCGCCAAGAACGGCGACAAGGTGGACTTGCAACACAGCTTCGAGCCGCTGGATGGCGCGACAGTCGTGGAAACGTGGATTGCGAAAGCAGACTTTGACATCGGCGGAGAGGCAGTCAAGAAGGGCACCTGGCTTATGACCGTCGAAGTGACCGACGCGAGCGTGTGGGAGAGCATCGAAAAGGGCGACATCACAGGCTTTAGCATGGGCGGCATGGGAAACTACAGCGAGGAGGACGTAGAATTGGACGACGTAACAAAGCAGGATTCCAGCGGGAAGAAAGGGCTATTCAAGCAGTTAGCGGAAGCGTTTGGCTTCAAAGTTGTGGAGAAGGGAGCTATGGCGGAGCTTTACGAGGAGCGCAGCAAAGGTTCGCTCTTTTGGAACGCTTTTAACTCCCTTGAGGAGGTTTTATACGCCTACGACCCCATCACTGGCCGCTGGCGGTATGAATCGGACGAGGGCAAGGTGCGTGAGTGCCTTGAGGACTTCGGCGGTATCATCACCAGCATTCTCACTGGCGGCCAGAGCATCACCAAGGCGATCATTGACGACCTGCCCGTAGAAAAGGCCGGGAAGAAAATGAGCGCCAAAAACCGGGAAACGCTCGCAGGCATTCACGAAAGTCTTGGAGCGTTCCTCAAGGAGTTCGACGACCCGGAGCCGGAGGGCACCGGGGAGAAGTCGGACGACAACACCAAATCCAAGAAGGAGGACAAAGAAGTGACTAAGCAGGAAGTTGAACAGGTCGTGGAGGCGGCCATCACCAAGGCGCTGGGGGCGGCGCAGGGGCAGGTGCAGAACGTGGAGACCACCCCGGCCACCACCCCGGAGACCGTTGCCAAGGCCGGGAGCGATGGCGGCCCCGCTCCCGATACCGCCATCACCCAGGAGGCCATCGAGAAGATGGTCGCCAGCGCCATCGAAAAGGCCATGCAGCCCAAGCAGGAGACCGTCACCGCCGAACAGGTGGCAGGCATGATTGAGGCCGCCATCGCCAAGGCTGTCGAGCCTGTGCTGAAAAGCAGGGGCCTCCCCAGCAACCTCGGCGGTGACGGAACGGTGGAGAAGTCTGCGGAGGAGCCGCACTATCTCCACGGGCTTCTCTAATAAAACGAATAGGAGGATAACACACCATGGGAAACGACAACAGCAGCATCATCCGCAAAGCGGCCATCCAGACGACCTCGCTCTCCGGCGGCGGTCTGCTTAACCCGGAGCAGGCGCGGAAGTTTTTGCAGCAGACCTTCGAGGCCACCAACCTCGGCCCTCTGGTTCGCCACGAAATGCGCACCGCAAAGACGGGCGAGGTCGATAAGATCGGCATTGCCCGGCGCATCCTGCGGAAGAAGACCGAGAACACGGACGACGGATACCGCGCCAGCGTGAAGACCAGCCAGATCGAGTACGCCTGCACCGCTGTCCGCCTGCCTTGGGAGATCACCGAGGAGACGCTGCGCGAGAACATCGAGGGCCAGAACCTCGAAGCGATCATCACCAACCTCATGACGACCCAGCTCGGCATCGACCTTGAGGACTTGTACCTCAACAGCGACGAGGACACGGGGGATGCCCAGGCATTTAGCACCTCGACGGCGTACAACGCCGGGGATATTGTCACCCACAACGGCGGCCTCTACCGCTTTACTGCCGCTCACGCGGCGGGAGCGTGGACGGGAACCGACGTTGAGGAGATTGGCGAGCAGGGCGACACCGACTTCCTCAAGGTCAACGACGGCTGGATTAAGCAGCTCAAGAACGGCGGGCACGTACACGACGCTTCCAGCGAGACGGCCATGAGCCTCGACCTGTTCTACAAGACGCTGGCGCAGATTCCCAACAAGTACAACAACGGCAAGCTCCGCTGGATGATGTCTCCCCGCCGGGCGCAGGAGTGGGAGCTGTTCCTGCTGAATCAGGTTATCGGCAAGGGCGGCGCGGTGCCGGAGAGCATCTATAACTCTCCAGCCAAAATCCCCACGGTACAGTGCCCCTCCCTCGACGACGGCACGATCATCCTGACCGACCCGAAAAACCTCATTGTCGTCAACACCTACTCCATGCAGATTCGCAAGACGACTGAGGGCAAGGAAGCCATCATGCAGGATAAGCGCTTCTACGTCGTCCACCTGGACTTCGACCCCATCATCGAGGAGCTGGACGCTGCGGCCATCATCACGGGCCTCAAGTAAGGGAAGGAGAGGGCTATGTATCATCTGAAACTCTGCAAGGGCCTCTCATACTACGGCATGGACGGGGCACTCAAGGCCACCCGGAAGCAGCCGGACGTACTCACGGAGGACAAGGCCATCGCTGACGCTGCGGTGGCCTCTGGCTTCTTTAAGCTCGTCGGGGAGGGGGAGGCCCCCGGCTTCCCGCCTCCCGGCGAGGTGCTGGGCCACCTCGACCCGAAACAGCTTGAGGAGCTGACTATTCCCGACCTCAAGAAGCTGGCCGGGGAAATCGGCGCGGACATCAAGGGCCTCAAGGACAAGGCTGCCATTATCACGGCCATCGTCGCCGTGGAGGTCAGCGCCCCGGCCTTTGACGCGGAGGCGCTGACCGCCATGTCTGACGAGGAGCTGAAAGCCCTTGTCGAGGAGAAGGGCATCGACCTGACGGGCTGTGAGACCAGAGAGGACGCGCTTGAGGCTATCAGCGTTGCCCTCGGCGGCAGCTACACCATGCTCGACCTCATTCGCGAGTAAGGGGGCGGGCGGTATGGCTACAAGGCCGTGGGTGCTTCCCAAAGAGGTAAAGGCGTACACCGATATTGAGGCCGTCCAGCAGCGCAAAAAGGATAAGCTGGAAATGGACATAGCGAGAGCGGAGCAGTATGTGATTACCTACACGCACAACCGCTTTGAGGGCTACGACAAAATCCCCGGCCCGGTCAGAACCGCCGTTATCCTGCTGGCGGAGGCTTATGCCTCCTACTCAAACCATCTCAAGAAGACGGGCGGCGGCGCGGTCAAGTCCGAGACCTTCGACGACTACTCCTACACAGCGGGGGAGGGCACCTTCGAGGACATGGTAAAGGCGCTCAACCTCGCCGCGCTGCTGGACGAATTTGTCGTCCAGCAGGCCAGCGGCAACATGACATTTCGTATGCGCAGGCTTTAGGAGGTGCAGCTATGAGTTTGGAAGCCCTTCTCGACCACACCTGCGACATCTACCACATCACGAAGGAGGGCAAGTCCCCCGGCTACGGGCTGGCGGGCTCGCCCTCCTTCAATTACCCGGATGAGCCGGACATCAAGGGCCAGCGCTGTCACTTCGGCGTGAAAAACGCCGTCGTTACAGTGACGCAGACGGCCCCGGCGAACATCATGGACGCAAAGAAAAAGCTCACCCTCCCTATCGGGACGGACGTGCGGCTCAACGACAAAATCGTGGACTGCGACACAGGGCTTGAGTACACAGCGGAGCAGCCTGTCAACGTCAGGGGCCACCACCTTTTTGTCTACCTCAAGAGAAAAAACGGACAGGAGGCGCTTTAGTGTCTGCCGTGACGTTCGATATGAGCGAGTTCAGAGAATTCTTCCGGCGCATGGAGAGAGCGGCGCGGGGAGACTTCCGGGCAGAGCTTGAGCTATATGTCGAGGCTTTAGGTTCCGAGTTTCTGCGGATATTGCAGGACGAGATCGTGCGGCGCAAGGTGATAGACACCCGCCTCCTCCTCGCCAGCTTCGAGAAGGGGGGAGACGGCAACGTATGGAGCCTGCTGGACGGCGGCCTCACACTGGAAGTCGGGACGAACCTTGAGTATGCCGCCTTTGTGAATGACGGCCACTGGACAAACCCCCGTGGAGTAGCCCGGCGCTGGGTGCCGGGCTACTGGGAGGGCGACCGCTTCATTTACGACCCGCAGGCTAAGACGGGTATGCTCCTCAAGCAGCACTGGGTAGAGGGGGCGCACTATTTCGAGGGCGCTCTACGGGCCTTTGAGCCTGTTTTTCGGGCCAGCGCGGAGGCAAAGCTCCGGGAGTGGCTACAACGGTTTTTCGAGGGGGTTTAGGACATGGCAGAGAACATCGAATTGGAGCAGGAGGCGGCGAGCGTAATGGCGTTTGCACTCCGCACCGCCGGGGACATTAACCCCTACTACTGGGACGTTCCAGAGGACTTCGAGTACCCGGCCATGTACTTTCCGCAGCCGGAAATCGAAACGGGCGGCGACACCCTCGGCACCTATGCGTCGGAGTACGCATGGTATATAAACGTCTTTGCGGCCACGACAGAGGAGGCCCACGGGATTGCCCGCCGGGTGCTGACCGCGCTCAAGAGGGCCAGAAACTACGTCCCGCTGCTGAACGAGGACGGGGAGGAGACCGGGAAGAAGCTCCGGCTCAAAGACCCCGGCCTCAAGCGCGGGGACAGCGGCGTAGCCCAGCTCACAATCGGGTGGACGAGCCGCAGGAGCTACGCCGAAGACGAGCCGCCCAAAGTCAATATCACTCACATTCTATTTTCCAAAAAGGAGGATTCACCAGATGGCGAATAAGACCAAGGCCGCTCCCACCACGCCGAAAGCGGAGGCGGAGCGCAAAATCCCCATCGAGAAGCTGCGCCGGAGCTGCGTCAAGCTGTTCGGGGTAACCCCCAGCACCTTTGACGGGGCCACCGTCGGCATCCCGGAGGGCAGCAAGTACACCGTGGAGGAAATGCAGGCCCACATCGACAAGTGGCTCAACACCCCTGTCTCGCTGGGCCAGAGGAAGGAGGGGTAAGCCATGGCCGGAGGAACATGGAGCAAGCTTTCTCTGAAAGAGCGGCCCGGCACCTATATAAACTGGCAGACCACCGAGCAGACCATCATCGGTATCGCCGAGCGCGGCACCGTCATTATGCCTCTGCTGGGTCACAACTACGGGCCTGCCAAGGAGTTTATCACCATCGAGAACGGCTCCCCGGACGCGCAGTATGCCAAGCTGGGCTACAGCGTTTACGAGGCCCCGCTGCTGCTGGTGAAGGAGGCGCTGAAAAGCGCCAAGAAGATCATCCTCTATATCCCCGCGCAGGGCGAGCAGGCCAGCGGTAGCGTCGATATTGAGGGCATCATCATCCCCACGCCGGAGGAGGGTGAGGAGGGCACCGCAGGAGCAGAGAGCGGCGAGACCCCGGAGGCCCCCGTCTTCACCAACACGACACTCACCGCCAAGGCCATGTACGGCGGCGAGCGTGGCAACGACTTGAGCTTCGACTGCGTTGCCAATGAGGACGGCGGCTATGATGTTACCGTCTACCTCGACAACTCCGCTGTGGAGGAGTTCGAGGGGCTGAACACCGTGGGCGAGCTGATGGAAGCAGGCTCCTCTTGGATTTTCTTCAAGGGCGACGAGGCGGCAGCGCTGGGAGACTTCTCCGCGATCAGTCTCACGGGCGGAACCAACGGCCAGACCAACACCATCGACATCACCCGTTTCCTCGATGCTTCGGAGGCGATTCATTGGAACACGATGGCCGTGCCGCTGGACAGCAAGGAGAACAGCAGCCTCATGACCGCCGTGGTCAGCAAAATCAAGTACCTGCGCGAGGATGTCGGCAAGTACCGCAAGGCCGTCATTTCCAACTACGCGGCGGACTACGAGGGCATTATCAACGTCTGCAACGGCTACGTTTTGAGCGACGGCACCATCGTTGACGCGACCATGGCGACGGCGTGGGTGGCCGGGGCAGACGCAGGCGCGGACTGCGTTACCAGCAACACCTACAAGCCCGTGGAGGACGCAGCGGACATCCATGGCCTGCTGTCCCACACCGAGGCCGTGGCCGCTATCAAGGCCGGGAAGTTCTTTTTCTCCTTCAACGAGACGAACGAGGTCGTCGTGGAGTACGACATCAACAGCCTCGTCTCCTTCGCCCGGCAGAGAAAGGCCAAGAGCTGGCGCAAGAACCGGGTACTCCGCGTCATGGACAGCTTCGGCGAGAGCGTCCAGCTCAATTTCCCGCCCAACCGCTTCGACAACGACGACGATGGCTGGAACGCCATGGAGGGCATCGGCAAGACCATCCTCAAGCTGTACGGCCTCAAGTCCGAGGGCGGCGTAGGGGCCATCCGTGGCATTGACTACGACAAGGACTTCCTCGTTGACCGGGAGGAATCCCACGGCGACGAGGTTTTCGTCAACGTCGGCATCCAGCCCGTGGACGCAGCGGAAAAGTTCTATTTCACCGTCACCACGCGCTAAGAAGGGAGGTAAAGCGAAATGTCTCTCATGCAGTACAACAAAAACCCCATTTCCCTCCGGGAGGGCAAGGTCTTCATCGACGGCATCGAAGTCCTCGACAGCGTGAAGTGCGAAATCAAGTTCACGCCGGACGTTTGGACTGGGCGGCAGCTCGGAGAGCGCACCCCCAGCTCCCGTTGGCTGGGCTGCCAGATCACCGGGAACCTGACCCGCAGGCGCAGCACCCCGTGGCTGCGTGATGCCATCAAGCACTACAACCAGACCAAGGAAACGCCGGAAATGACCATCCAAGGCATCATGAACGACGAGAACAGCGAGTTCTTCGCCAACAACGGCGCGGAGACGATCACCTGCGTCGGCTGTGTGCTGACGGGCGACCTCAACCTCATTAACCTCGACAGCGGCGGCCAAGTCGTTGACGACAGTATCGCGTTCAACGCCAAAGACATCGTTTAACCAGCAGCAGCCCCGCCCACGCCGGGCGGGGCCTGCATCATTTTGAAGGGAGTAATATCATCATGGCGACTAAGAAAGACCTCAAATACTTCATGCGCAGCAAGGAGCCGGAAATCGTCACCGTTCCCGGCCCGGACACCATTCGGGACGAGGATGGGAACGTCCTCCCGCTGGAAATCAAGGTGCTGTCGCAGGCGGAGATCACCAAAATCAACGATATGTACCGCACCAGAAGCCTCGCCACCGACAAGAAGGGCAACCCCCTGATTTACATGGGCGAGGTCGTCTGGAAGACCGAGAGAGACAGCGCCCGCGCCTCCCGGCACATGATTGTCGAGGCTTTGCAGTTCCCCAACCTCAAGGACAAGGAGCTGATGGAATACTACGGCTGCGTGGACATCACCGAAATGCCGCTCAAGGTGTTCCCCAAGTCCGACGAGTACCAGCACGTCTCCCGGATGGTCATGCAGGCCCTCGGGCTGGCGGCCCCGGCCAATGATGGGGAGGACATCGAAGACGCAAAAAACTAATATCGGAGGCAGGGAGCCGGGCCTACTGGTGTAGCGTCCTCTGGCAGAGGCACAACCTCCGCCCGGAGGAGTTCTACGCTATGCCGAGGCCGCTGCAAAACTTCTATATAGCCTCCGAATTAGTGGAAGACAAGAACCCCGTGAGATTTGACACGATACGGGCCAAAAAGTAGCCGATTGCCGTTTATCGGGGCATTTATCCGAAAACTATTGCCAAAACAGGGGGGGGGGGGGTATAATGGTGGGGCATTATCGGAGGTGCTGCGATGCGTGAGAAATGGCGGCCTGTTGTTGGTTACGAGGGCCTTTATGAGGTCAGTAATTTTGGCAGAATCAGGCGCATACGCATAGTGGTACAAACCCGGAAAAAGCATGGATATATGCAGGTGTCCCTCAAGGATAGCGGTGGAACAAGAAAGTCCCTCCGGGTACACAGGATTGTCGCAGAGGCATTCATCCCAAACCCGGAGGGAAAGCCGCAGGTGAACCACAGGGACGAAAACCCGGAGAACAACCGGGCGGATAACCTTGAGTGGGCCACAGCCGCAGAGAACACCAATTACGGCGGTCGCACAGCGAGAGCAGCGGCGAAGAACGGCAGCAAAACCCCCGTCCTCCAAATCGAGCCGGGGACGCTCAAGGTGATTGCGGAATACCCCGGCCAGAGCGCAGCAGCGAAAGCGACTGGAATCCGGGTGTCCTGCATCAACGCCTGTCTGCGCGGCAGGCAACACCGCGCAGGCGGGTATATCTGGCGCTACAAGTATAAAAAAGTGGTGCTATGATGCACCGGGCGGAGGTTTGCGTGATGTATGAGTATGTGAGCGATATTTTACGCGCCATGAAATTAGACCCCAAAGACGTGATACTCATACGCCACGCACCCAATCACCCGGAGTTTATGGCGGCGCGAGAGGCCGGATTCATCAAGGAATATACGGCTATGCAGGAGGCGGGCTTCTCCAAAGGTAGGAATTATCTCATGGTTTTCATCGGGGAAGACACGACGCTCGCCCGCTATTATGAGACGTACCATATCGGCAGCATATTCCCGAACCGAAAAGGCCGCGTTCCGGAAGCCTACCCAAACAGGAAAGAGGAGACGGCAGAGGGCGACTTTATGGAACTTCGAGAGCAGCCGCTGCCTCCCGGATTGACTGGTTTTGCCATTGACTGGGGGAGGGGTACTGTACGTTGGCACCAGAAAGCGGAACGGGAGAAGCGTGTCGTCGAAATTCAAACCACCCAAAAGACCGAAAGAGGAGGAGCGCAGGTATGAAGTTCATCGGCTACGACGGCGAAATAGAGCTTGAGGGCGCGACCGTCAAAATCAAGAAGGGGAAAAAGGACACAGGCCACACGGTCAGGCTTTCCGATGTTGTTTCCACAACGCTCCTCAAGCCCGGTCTGATGATGGCCGGGTGCTTGCATATCCAAGTGAGGGGCGCAAAGACCTATTCCGCTGTCGCCAATGCGACACACTACGCAACAGACCAGAATGCCATCTGTTTTAGAAAACCGCAGTATGATGAAGCGTTAGCGTTCAAAGAAGCTATAGACAAGGCTTTAGCCCAAAACTAAATACGAAATCAGAAGGGCCTCGCGGCTATGCGAGGCCCTTTTTCTATACCCAAATTGGGAGGAGGTGGAGCATTGGAAAACCTGACTGCGAGATTTAGCGTTCTGGATGAAATGAGCGCGATCATCGAACGCATAGCGCAGAGCGGACAGGATATGGCCGACCGCATCGAGAGGGCTGGGGCAGCGGCAGACAGCGCCTTTGGCAATATGTCAGCGCGGGCGGCAGCGGTAGCCCGGACAATAGACGGCGTAGCCACCTCCATAGACCAAGCAGAGGAGGCCCAAACAGACCTGACGGCAGCTATGGAAAGGGCCTCACAGACAATGGAGGAGCTTGCCGGAAACGATAATGTCTCCGCAGAGGCGAAAGAGGAGCTGGCAAGGGCAAGCGAGGAAGCGGAGGAGGCCATGAATGCGCTCACCGCAGCGCAGGAGCGGGCACAGCAAGCCATGGACGAATACGACCAACTTCTCGCCTCTGGCTGCGACAACCTCGACGAGCTTGAAGAGGCGGCCCAAAACGCGGCGGACGCTGCGCGGGAACTGGACGAAGCAAACAGGAGGGCCGCAGACGCTACAGACGAGCTATCCGATGCGACCGACCGGGCAGCGGACGAGGCAGAGGAGGGCAGCGAGAGGGGCCAAAAGGCGGCGGAGCAGCTTGCCACGGTGCTGACCTCCGCCGGGATAGCCAAGATGGTGTTCGAGCTGGCGGACGCTTACATGGAAGCGTCCGAGGCGGCGGCGGAGTTCGAGGTTGCCACCATGAAAATCTCCACCATCGCCGACACCACGCAGGTCTCCCTCTCGACCCTTTCTGGCGACCTTCTGGCCCTGTCTATGGCGACGGGCCAGAGTGTCAACGAATTATCGGAAGCCACCTATTCTGCGCTCTCCGCAAGCGTAGAAACGGCTTCGGCGGTCGAATTTACCGCCACAGCGACCAAACTGGCTACAGGCGGATTTACCAGCTCCGCCACGGCGGTAGACGTACTCACAACGGCCCTCAACGCCTACGGGCTGGAAGCGAGCTACGCGGAGAACATTTCCGATATGCTCATTACGACCCAAAACCTCGGCAAAACCACCGTGGACGAGCTGGCCGCCAGCGTTGGTAAAGTAATCCCCCTTGCCTCGGCCTACGGCGTGGAAATGGATAACCTCTCGACAGCCTACGCGGAGCTGACCAAGGGCGGTATTGCGACGGCGGAGGCCGGGACATACCTCAAGTCCATGCTGAACGAGCTGGGCGACAGCGGTAGCACTGTGTCCGCCGTTCTGACGGAGGAAACAGGCAGCTCCTTCTCCGAGCTGATGGATATTGGCTACTCGCTTGGCGACGTGATGGACGTGCTGGGTACAAGCGTCGGCGGGAGCGCGGGCGCGTTTAACGAGCTATGGAGCAGTTCGGAGGCCGGAATCGGCGCTTTGTCCCTCTACAATGCCGGGGCGGAGCAGTTCAACACCACGCTCGACGCTATGCAGACCTCCGCAGGAGCGACTTCGGCAGCCTACGCGACCATGACAGACACCACGGCCCACGCACAGGAGGAGCTGTCCAATGCGGCGGCGAACCTGCAAATCTCCATCGGCCAGCAAATCAACCCGCTCATTGAAAAGCTCTATGGGGCGGGGACTAATATGCTGAACCTTATGACAGAGTTTACGCAGGAACACCCGGTCGTCACCAAGGCTGTCGCAGCCATCGGAATCGGCCTCGGAGTGGCCGCTGTTGCCATGGTAGGAGTTACCGTTGCGACCTCCACCGCAATCCCGGCCATCGTTTCCTTCGGCGTAGCTCTGAACACCGCCCTCGGCCCGATAGGATGGGTGGCCGTAGGCGTTACGGCACTCACCGCAGCGGTCGCGGCCTTTATCGCTATGAACGAGGAGAATTTGGGCGAAACAGAGGGCATGACAGCAGCCACCCGCGCCCAGTATTACGAGCTGCAAGACCTCAACGCGGAGTACGAGCGAGCCTGTGAGCAGTACGGCGAGACCTCCGAGGAGGCCAGCAGGCTCAAGTATCAGGTGGACGACCTCTCCGCAGCTTTTGAGGCCAACAGGCAGACCGTGGAGGAGTTTGTCGCAGAGGTAGACGCGCTTTGCGAGAGCGTTCATTCCGTCTCGGCAGACTTCGACAGCGCCCTCGCGGACATCAACGCCAACGAAGTCGGGGCCATGTCCCTCATTCAGAAGTACGACGACCTCGCCTCCAAGACGAACAGGACGGCGGCAGAGGAAAAGGCCCTGCAAGCCGTCAATAAGCAGCTCGCAGCATCCTACCCCGAAATCGCCGCCCAAATGAACAGCGCCAGCATGAGTACCGAGGACTATGTGGAGGCCATGCGGAAAGCCTGTGAAGCGGAGGCGGAGGAGGCCCGGCAGCAGCAGGCGCAGGAGACCTACATCGAAGCCCTCCAAAAGCGGGCGGAGCTGACCGACGAGCTGGCAAAGGCGCAGGAGAATGTCAACCTTGAGCAGCAGCGCATGGACGACATGAGCGGCTGGGATCACTTTTGGACTGGCGGCGAATGGGACGACCTTGAGGCATACCAAGCGGCCCTTGAGGAGCTGGAAGCGGCCATGGCCGAAAACGACGCGACTATCGCCGAAATCGAGCAGGGATGGGAAGACCTCGCGGAGGCAGAGGCGGAGGCGGCAGAGGCCACCGTCAGCTATCAGGACGCGGTAAACACGGCCCTATCCTCGGTACAGGGTGACATCGAAGCGCTTTGTGAAGCCTACGACGAAGCCTACGAGAGTGCCCGGAGCAGCATCGACGGTCAAATCGGCCTTTTCGATACCATGAAGACCGAGACGGAGCTTAGTATCTCGGATATGCAGGCGGCCTTTGACAGCCAAATCGAGTATCTGAATACCTACTCCGAGAACCTGCGCAAGGCGGCGGAATACGGCCTTGACGAGGGCCTTATTTCCTCCCTCTCCGACGGCAGCGAGGAGAGCGCTGGCTACCTCAACGCGATCATCGAGAACATCGAGGCGCTGGGGGACAGCAGCGCGGAGGCGCAGGCGTTCGTGGACGACTTCAATGCCTCCTTCCAAGAGGTGGAGGCCGCCAAGGACGAGTTCGCCACCACCGTCGCCACCATGGAGACCGACTTCGACACGAAAATGGCCGAAATCGAGGGGCGGCTGGACGAGGCCATAGACAACATGAACATGGAGGCAGACGCAGCGGCGGCGGCCAAACAGACGATGGAGGCATACACGCAGTCCATCCGTGACGGAACGGCCAACGCCGTCAGCGCAGCGGAATCGGCGGCTAATGCGGTCTCGGCGGCTCTAAGCAGCTCCTACAGCGGCGGCGGAAGCGCCACCACTGTACCGGGCCACGCCAACGGCACCACATATGCCGAGGACGCTTTTATTGCTGGCGAAAACGGGCCGGAGCTTATCCTCGGCAAGGCTGGTAGTACGGTATTCCCGGCGGACGAAACCGACCGCATTATCGACGCAGTTACCAACAACTACGACGACTACTCCACCAGCTACACACTCGCAGCCCCGGCAACAGGAGCCGGAAATGAGGACGGCAGAGAGGAGCAGACCAAGCATATTACCCTTGAAATCGCCGGCGGTTCGCCGATAGAGGTCAACGGCGGCAGCGGCACCAGCAAAGAGGACATTGTAGAAATCCTCGTTGCGAATCTCCGTCCGGCGCTTCTGAACCTCGTCAAGGACGAAATCTTCGAGGAAGGAGACGGCAGCTATGAACACTAACTACCAGATGTGGATAACAGGGAACGCAGAGCAAGAGAAACTGCAAATCCCCGTTCTGCCTCAAAAGTTCAGCGTCTCCATCGGCAGCAAGAACACCTCTGTAGACGTGACTGGGCTGGGCGAGATCACCATTAAGCAGTCTCGCCCAGCCTACCAGTTCTCTTTCAGCAGCTTCTTCCCGCGCACCAACTTTCCCGGTATCGAGAATGTGCCGCTCACCGACCCGCAGCAGTGCGTGGAGCGGATAAACAGGTGGATTGAAAGCAAAAAGCCCGTCCACATCATCATCACCGGGGCCGGGATAAACGAATACTGCACCATTGAGAAGTTCAACCGCTACGAGGAGGGCGGAGACGTAGGCACCATCTATTACGACCTCACCCTCAAGGAGTATAGGGAGGTCACCGTCCGGCAGGTCACGGTGGAGGGCAGCAAGGCCACCGTACAGCCCGCAGAGACACGCGTGGACAACACCACCACCCCGAAAACCTACACCGTCAAGAAGGGCGACTGCCTATGGAATATCGCCAAGTCCCTTTACGGCAGCGGAGCGGACTACACCAAAATCTACGAGGCCAATAAGGGCACCGTGGGCAGCAATCCGAACCTGATATACCCCGGACAGGTTTTGACCATACCAGAATAGGAGGCGAGCGGCTATGGCGCAGGGAATCAATCTCACTGTCTACCAGAACGGCGGCGGAGGCGGGCTGGACATTACGCAGCTCGTCCAGAGCGTTACATGGGCCGGGCGCAGAGGCAGCCCGGCCCGTACCCTTTCCGTCAGCCTCCTCGACGACGACGGCTACTGGCACGAGCGCAGCGGCATCGACGTGGAGGACGGCTGGCAGTGCTTATTCCGATACAACGGGGAGGAGCTTTTTCGCGGCATCTTTATGAACCAGTCCGCCAGCCAAAGCAAGACCCTCACCCTCAAGGCATACGACAACGGCATCTATTTGAGCAACAACCGGGACACGTTCGTATATGAAAGCAAAACCGCCGACGCGGTTTTCCGGGACGTTTGCAGCCGCTTCGGGCTTCCGACCGGGGACGTGGCTTCTTGTAGTTACACTATCCCTGACCTTACCAAGAAGAAGACCACAGGCTGGGACGCTATCGAGGACGCATTAAGCCTTGAGTTCGACAACACGGGGACGCGCTTTTTCGTCGTCAGTGACCAAGGCTCCATCTGCCTGCGAAAGAGGCAGGAGAACATTCTCCAATGGGTGCTGGAAACGGGAGCCAACGTCTCCAAGTACAAGTACACCAAATCCATTGAGAACGTCCGTACCCGCATTAAGCTCTTGAGTGGAGAGGGGACGGCACTTGCACAGGCCAGCGACCCGGCGCTTGAGCAGAAAATCGGCATCATGCAGGAGATTGACACCCCGGACGAAACACTCAACAGCGCCCAAATCAACGCCCTGGCTAAGTCCATGCTGCAAGAGAAGAAGACCCCGCAGCGCACCCTCTCGCTCACTAACTTGCTGGGCATACCAGACGTTATTGCAGGCGTGGGGGTGTTCATCATCATTCCGCACATCGACATCAACAGGACGCTCTATGTGGATTCAGACACCCATACATTCAAGGATAATCTGCACACCATGTCGCTCGACCTCTCGTGGGCGGCGGACGCTGCGTAAGGGGGAGGCGATAATGTGGCACAGACCAACAGCAGCGGGAACGAAACCAGCCTCAAGCAGCTTTTTCAGAGTATGATACCGGGCGGCCCGGAGCTTATGGAGGGCAAGGTCATTCAGATTAACCCCCTCAAAATCCAAATGACCAACGACGAAAAGCACATTATAAATGAGCGCATTACCATCGTCCCGTGGCACCTCACCGACTACAAAACCAGAGCCACCTACCGCAAGATGGACGGAACGCTGGATAGCTGGACGAAAAACGATGGTTCCCATGCCGACCCGATAGGCGGAACGCACGTCCACCATGGGGAAGACTTCAACCTCTACAATGGCATTATCGTCGTCCACAACGCCCTGCGCGTAGGCGACAAGCTGCACATTCTCGCCCTCAACAATGGGAAGCTCTACTATGTGCTTGACCGTGTGGCCGGGCAGGAGGTGATTTAGTGAAGGAGAGCGTATATATTCCCCTCCTCGTGACGCAGGTGGAGGAAGCGGCGGAGCCGCCCTCTAAGACCTACCGCCTCGACTTGGAGGAGGGCCGCATACTCGGTATTGTGGACGGTCAAGAGGCCGTCCGGCAGGCCATCCACAAGGCGATCATCACCCCGCGCTGGAAGTGCCTGATATACGACAACCAGTACGGCAGCGAGATCGAGGCGGCGGTCATTCAGAGCCAAGGACGGGCCAACCGCGATTATATCGAGGCGGTCGTCCCCGGATTTGTCCGGGACGCGTTGCGCCCGGACAGCCGCGTTACGCTCGTCTACAACTTTGTTTTCGCATTTACGCCGGAGGAAAAGGCAGAGCGTTTCCCTGCCCTCTATGATCTCATGGGGGACGAGGGCGACACCGTTTTCGTCGCCTTTGACGCGGACACCATCTACGGCACAGTTCAGATAAAGGAGGTGATTTGATGTTTGAGGACAGAACCGAAAAGAGGCTGATGGAGGAAGTTCTCGCTATAGCCCCGGAGGGCATCGACACCCGGCAGGGGAGCATCTTTTTCGATGCAGTTTCGGCCACGGTCAATAAGATAGCCAAGCTCTACACCGACCTCGACCGGGTATTTGAGACGGTATTCATCGTCACCGCCCACGACGAATACCTCGACCTCCGGGCAGCGGAGTACGGTATGAGCCGGAACGCAGCCACCAGCGCAAAGTACCTCTTTGTCTACGAGGGCACCCGTCCGGCTGTGGGCTGGCGCTTTTTCCACAATGACAGCGGCTACTACTTTACCCTCTGCGAGGACGAGGACGGCAGCCTCTACCTTGAGGCGGAGACACCGGGGACGGAATGCAACTACATCCAGAGCGGCGATATTGCCGTCCCCTGCGACACCGTCCAAGGCATGACCTCGGCCAGCTTCGGCCCGGTCTACGGTGAGGGCTACGGCACCGACACAGAGGACGACGATCACCTCCGCAACCGTATCTTCGAGAAGATAGCAGGCCCCGCAGAGAACGGCAACCGACAGCACTATAAGACGTGGTGCGAAAGCATCGACGGCGTGGGCCGGGCCATTATCTTCCCACTTTGGTACGGGCAGAACACCGTCAAGGCGGTGCTTATCAGTCCAGACGGCCTCCCCGTGGCGGACAGCGTAGTGGAGGAGGTACAGCGGTACATTGACCCGGCGGACGAGGGCATGACCGTTGAGGTGGACGGGAAAACCTACGTCTTCGGCGACGGCAGGGGAAACGGGCAGGCGAATATCGGGGCGCACTTTACAGCGGTAGCGGCCACAGCCCTGCACATCGACCTATCCTTCACGGCGGAGCTTCCGGCCAGCCAAACAGCAGAGAACGTACAGCAGGCCGTCACAGAGGCCGTTACAGAATACCTCAAGGGGCTTGTGCTGGACGCAACAGACGGCACGACCATCATCGTCCGCATCAGCGCCATCGGCGCTATTCTCGCTGGCCTCACCACATACCTCATTGACTACGCAGACCTCACCGTAAACGGGGAGGAGGTCAATGTCCGGCTGGCGGCGGACGAGGTGCCTGTGCTGGGGGAGGTGAACGTCGATGTCCTACCTTAACCCGCCATACCCCAACAACTTCCAAGAGCTATGCGCGGCCATGCCCCTTTTCTACCTCGACGTGTTTGAAATGCGGGCCATCCTCCGGGCGCAGGGGCGGTTACTGGACGGCGCTTGCGCAGGGCTTGAGGAGATCGTAGACGCGAACTTCATCCTCACGGCGAACGAGGCCACGATACGCCAATGGGAAAGGGTGTTCAAAATCACCTACAAGAGCCACCTCACCCTCGAACAGAGGAGGCGCGTCGTCATTGGCTATATCATCGGCTTCGGCCACATCGGGGAGCCGGAGATACGGGCTATAATCGCCCAGTACACTCCAAATCACGTCGATTTTGACTTCATGCGAGGCCTCATTACCATCTTTATCGACGGGGAGATATTCGACGAGGACAATATGCTCAACACCCTCCTCCGCCGGATTCCAGCCCACCTCGGCCTCAGCATAACCGTCCACGTCCGCAGGGAGTACAGGCAAGACCTCATTCTCCTGCAGGGCGGAGCGGCCACCATCCACATCCACGGCGACCCCGCAGAGACGAGGGAGACCATCACCTCCATGCTCTTGCTTTCGCAGAGCGCAGCAAGCGGCCCGGTATTCACCAGCGACACCCCGACCGTCGCATGGACAGCCCGGACGCAGTACAGCTTGCAGCAGAGCGGCGCGATCATGGCGGACAACGACGGCGGAGACACCCCGCAAGTCCATCGAACCGCCACGGTAGCCACCCCATTGACGCAGAGCGGCGCGTCTACATCCGGCAGCGACGGGGGAGATACGCCACCAGTCCAGAGAACCGCCACAGGAGCCGCTACCGTGGCGCACAGTGGCTTCGGCGGAGCGCAGGCGACAACAGATATACCCGTAACAAGGCGGGCCTCCACGGGCCTTGAAAAGGCCGCTGGGGGCCTGCTTTGCTATACGCACATCAAATCCAAGCGCATCGACTAAACCGAACCGAAAAAAGGAGGAAACAAAATGCCTATCGAGCCTACCAGAATTTACGAAGACGGCAGCTACCAGTGCTTGCCAGGGGCCGCGCTGATTGCAAAAGTCCTCGCCGGGCGCTGCCAGATGAACTACACACGGGCCACCGTTGGGCAGGGAACCATCCCGGAGGGCACCTCGCCCAAGACCCTCGCGGAGCCGCCCGGATATGTGATGGACGCGAAAATCGCCGCCATCACGAACCCCATCGACGGCGAGTGTCAGGTCACAGTCCAGATTTACAGCGCGGATGTTGAGACGGGATTCTACGCCACGGGCATTATGCTATACGCGGAAGACCCTGACCTCGGGGAAGTCCCGTACACCTACCTCAAGTTGGAGGAGGGGCTGGAATGGATTCGCCCGGCCAGCAGCGCCATCGGGAAGCTGGCGACCTTCGACCTGATTGTTGCCGTCGGCGCGGTGGACGCAGTTTCGGCCAATATCGCCCCGGATGCAGTCGCCACCTACGAGGCGGTCAAGCGCCTTATGGAGGAACACGACACCAGCGACAGAGCGCACAGCGGCCTCATTTTGCGCATTAAAGCCATGGAGCTGGCCGTCAACGGCAGCAACACCATCATCGGGGACGGCGACCCCACATCCGAGACCGTGGGCCGCAAAGGACAGCACTATATCAATGCGGATACCGGGAATGAGTTTGTCTGTAACGGCATCGGCGAGGGTGGCTACATTTGGGAGCCTGTAGCAGCCGGGCAGTCCATCCGCGATCAGCTCGCGGCGAGCGCAGCGAACGAAACAACCATCGACGACGTGAATACCCGGCTGACCCTTTTGGAGCTGATGTATCGGACGCAGGTTTCCGGCAACCCCTTCACGGTGTCCTTCTCTGATATGTCCGGCCTGCTGGTGACGGGTGTATGGAATGAGACGTTGAAGCGGGTGGAGTTCTGATGAACGAGCTTATCAATTTCTCCCTCCCGGCAGGAAAGCTCTCGTGTTTCGTCGGGAACCTCTTTACAGAGCTTGAGCCTCCGTGCGAAAAGGAACAATTCTCGGACGGCCTTATCCTTTGCGGACGCACACCCGCCGGGCGGGAGGCTATGCTTCTGATTGGCGCGGATAGGTGTACTTTCATCGGGAACGCGGAGGACTACAACGCGGCCCGGAATAGCCGCTGCCCCGCCCGGAGGTGCTGCTATGGCTGACAAGGAATATGTCTTAGGCAATAAGGCGCGGGAGCTGCTGACCTACACCAATCAGGCGACGAAGATCGTCACCGACGACGTGAGCCAAAGGGACGTGCGGAAAATCCTACAGAAAATCGCCGCCCTCGACGACATCCGGGACGTGAAACAAGTGTGCGGGAAGATGATAGGCTACCTCGACAAGAAGGACAAACAGGGATTTACCAAGGCTGCGTACCGCTGTTACGGCGAGGATATGAGGAAGACCGCAAAGGGCATTGTCCGGGACATCCACGCAGCCAACGGGAAGATGTTTGTCATTGAGTATGAAGAACGCCTACGCCTTATCGGCCAAATTCTTGACGGGTGCAGCCTCATGTTGGAGTACATCCAAATCTGTCTTGACATGGGCATTATCTCGCTTGAGAAAAGCAAGGTCTGGACAAAAAAGGTGCTGGACGTGAAGTTTATGTCCGCGTCGTGGAAGAAAAACGACGGGGCGAGGGCGAAGAAACTGGAAGACGAGAAGCGGGCGGAGGAATCCGCCCGGCAGGTTGCCGTTGTGAAAACCGCGATAAGCCAGTACAACGCCGAAAGAAAGGTTCAGCCAAACAGAATTTAGATACTCGGCGGAGGCATCCGCCTTGTGTTAGGGTGCGGCCCGTATTTTTTCCGCGTCGAACTGGTGGCTCCGTTGCCCCTATTGCAACTCCAACAACGGTGCGACGAACGCGCAGAACGTGAACTCCAATGGCAGTTGGAACAACAACAACTGCTCCAACTCGTATGGCATCCGCCCCGCTCTGATGGAACGCGAGAATTAGTAGCCCGGTAAAACGGGCGAAAACAGTGCACCATCATCAAAGGGGGCCGCATCCTGTCGAAAGCCTGCGCGTGGGCTGACGACAAACACATCACACCGAGGCGGGCCGTCCTTGATGGGACGCAGCCCGCTACCGTGGGGGAGCGGGCCGGTGTTAGGCATGGGCTGGCCGACCTCCCCCTATCCCCGGCCAGCCAAGATTTTAGGTGATTCATGGCATGACCTACGAAGAAATGTGCCAGTTTGAAACGCTTTACAAGGCGTATCTTTCGGCACGAAAAGGAAAGCGGAGCAAGGCCGGAACCGCCCAATATGAGGCAAACGCCCTGGCCTGCACGGAAAAGCTATCGCGGCTCCTGCTGACCAAAACCTATCGGCCAAGCAAGTTTGAAATCTTCAAGGTGTACGAACCGAAGGAGCGGGACGTACAAGCTCCGGCATTTGTGGACAAGGTAGTGCTTCACGCCGCTACCGACAACATCCTGTATGAGGCGATCACCAAGAGCTTTATCCGGGACAACTATTCCAGTCAGAAGGGAAAGGGAACACACGACGGCCTCGCACGGCTCAAGCTCCAGATGGTCACATACTACCGCCGTTACGGGACGGCGGAGGGCTGGATAGTTAAAGCAGACGTTCGCCGCTTTTTCGCATCTATCAGCCACAGGAAACTAAAGCGCTTGCTCAAAAGGCTTTTCATCCGGCGCGGCCTCGACATGGAGCTGTACGACCTGCTCTGCACCTACATCGACGCTTCGGACGGCCTGCCGCTGGGCTACCAGACGAGCCAGCTTTTCGCCCTCTTATTCTTGGACGAGTTTGACCATTGGATAAAGGAGGAGAAGGGCTGCGAGTTCTACGGTAGGTACATGGATGATTTTTATATCATCGTGCGGACAAAAGAGGAGACGCAGCAGCTCTTGGCAGAAATCCGGGAATGGATGGACGGCCTTGAGCTTGAATTGAACCAGAAAACAGGCATCTTCCCGCTGCGGAACGGTATCGACCTCTTGGGCTTCCACAGCTACCTCACCGAGAGCGGAGCCTGCATCCAAAAGCTGCGAAAGGACGGAATCGAGAGAATCCAGTCACGCATCCGCTATTGGAGGGAGGCATACCCCGCCGGAGAGATCACCAAGGAGAAAATCATAGACCAATTCCAAGGGTGGGACGCACACGCGGCCCACGGCGACACTCACGCATTACGGCAGAAGTACGCCGAACAGGTGGGGGAGATCATCGGGGAAGTGCCGAAAATCCACAGGAAAATCAACTCCACCAAAGAGGCCCGCATCCGCAGGAGGGCGAAACAGCAACGGTGCATCCAGAAGAAAAAGGGTGCGCCGATTTCTTTTGCCCGGCCAGCAATGGAAGGGCCGCGCCCGGACGACATTCCGCCGTGGATGTAATACAAACACAGGAGGTAATTTTATGGCATCTGTTGCACTTAGCAACAAAGCCGTCGGCTCGACCGTCAAACTGAAAGTCGGCGGCACACCGCGAAACTTCATCGTGTTACACAAAGGCAGGCCCAGCACCGCCTACGACGCGAGCTGTGACGGCGTTTGGCTGTTGATGGAGGACATCTACGAAAACCGCCAATGGCACAGCAGCAACGTCAACGACTACGCCAACAGCACCATCCACGCCTATCTGAACAGCACTTTCTTGGGGCTGTTTGACAAGGACATCCAAGCCCAAATCAAGCAGGTCAAGCTCCCGTATCGGCCCGGCTCCGGCTACGGAACGAACGTCAACAGCGGGGCCAACGGCCTCTCCGCGAAAGTCTTCCTGCTTTCCGGCACAGAGGTCAGCATGGCCCATAGCTACATCCCCATCTTGGGCGCAGAGCTGGACTATTTCAAGGGATGTCAGGACACGGCGGCGGACACAAAGCGCGTGGCGAAGCTCAACGGTTCCGCGTCGAACTGGTGGCTCCGTTGCCCCTATTGCTACTCCAACTACGGTGCGGCGCGCGCGCAGCTCGTGCTCTCCAATGGCAGTTGGTACAACAACAACTGCTCCAACTCGTATGGCATCCGCCCCGCTTTGATACTTCCCTCTTCTCTCTTGGTCTCTGACGACGGCACCGTAAACACGAACACGGCCCCGACTACGCCGGGGAGCATCACCGTCCCGGAGGGCGCAGAGGGCGGAAAGAGCATCGAGGTAACGTGGACGGCCAGCACCGACGCGGAGAACAATTTGGAGGGCTACATTGTGGAGCGCTCCACCGACGGCGGGAACACATGGACGCAGGTGTTCCAAGGTGGCGGCCTAAAGGCTACGTTTGTAGTTCCGGCGGGCAGCGAGACCATTATGTGCCGCGTGAAAGCCTACGATAGCGAGGGGCTTTACAGCGGCTACCGCAACAGCGCCCAGGTGAGTGTGTTTAACAATAACGCCCCCGGCGCACCCGGAGGAATCACGGTGCCGGAAAACGTGCTGGGCGGCGGGACGCTGACGGTGACGTGGGGCGCAGCCACCGACGCAGACAACAACCTGTCCGGCTACGAGCTTGAGCGGCAGGTGGACGGCGGCGACTGGGCGCAGGTTTACAAGGGCGCGGACACCAGCTACACGGACACGATCACGCGGGGCTGGCAGAGCGTGAATTATCGCGTCCGGGCCTACGACACCTACAGTGCCTATAGCGCCTACACCACCGGGACGGCGCAGCCCGTGAACAACAACAGGCCCCCGGTCGTCACCTGCGACACTCCGACAGGCTCCGACCTCGGCACCCGCGCCGCAGGCTTTTCCGTCGGCTACAGTGTGAGCGACCCGGACGGAGACCCGGTGACAGTTACGGAAGATATCGACGGCGCGGCCCTGCGCAGCTTCTCGGCGGAATCCGGCAAAGCCTACACCATGGAGCTGACGGGCGACACCTTTATGAAACTGCTGAACGGTTCCCACGCCCTCGCCATCACCGCAGGGGACGGCAACGCCGCAGCGGTTCACAGGCTGTCCTTCACCAAGGAGGTCACCGAGGCCAGCCTTACACTGAAAGAGGCGTTCCCCGCCGACGACAAAATCTCTATCTGCGTCCTCTCCGTGGCCGGGCATATCCCGGCGGACGCAGCCTACACCGTGGAGGTCACCAACAACGCCAACGACGACAATCCGGTTTGGGAGGACTGCACCATTGAGGTGAAGAACGGCGGCAACCACATCTTCACCAATGAGACAGCGGCGAAAGGTTTTGCTTTCAATTTCCGCGTCAATGTCCAACGGGGCGCGTCCGGCGAGGGCGGCTATATTTCCGGCATTCAAGGAGGATTCCAGTAATGGTAACGAGACGAGAAGATTCTATCAAGGAGCTGAACAAGCGCAAGACCAATGAGCAGCTTTCCGCAGAGAACGCAGCGTTGCGGAAGAAGGTCGCCACGCTTGAGGGACAGCTCACCGACACGCAGATTGCGCTCTGCGACGTTTATGAGGCCCTTGTTGGAGGTGAGCAGTAATGGCGAAAATCTATGCCGACCTCATTCGCAAGGGGCTGAAAACCATTGACGACGTTCCCGCCCGTATCCGGGCGGATGTCGAGGCGCTGCTGGCGGAGACCGAAAATGAGTAGGCTCCGGGAGTTGTTGCTGAAATTCTTGCTTAGAAAGGAGGTGCAGACCATGGCTGTCGTTTACGCCACGCTCATTATCAAGGGCAAGAAGACCTTGGAGCAGGTGCCCGGCAAGCTCCGCGAGGAGGTGGAGGACATCTTGGAGACCCTTGAGGTCAATGTCTAAGAACCGCCGCGAAAAGGCCGCCCCCTGATATGGGGGTGGCCTTCGCACACAAAGACGTATTTTGCAAGGAGGTATGGGCCATGACGCAGGATGAAATGGCCGTGAAGCTGGTGGAGGTTGATGCCCGGAGCAAATCAAACACCCACCGGCTGGACGATATGGACGAGAAGGTGGACACGCTGCAACGCCTGACTACAGCAGTAGAGGTTATGGCAACGGAGCAGAAACACCAAAGCGAAACTATGGCGGAGATCAAGACGGACGTTACCGCACTGGGAAAGAAAGTGGATGCCATTGAAAAGAAACCGGGCAAGCGCTGGGACGGCATGGTAGAGAAAATTATCTACGGCATTGTCGGCTCCCTCGTTACCGCGCTGGGCGCTGGGATTCTCTACTTGCTGGCGGCAGCGGCGAAATGAGAACCGCACTTATCGCCGGGGCCGCCCTCCTTGTGGGGGTGGCCCTCGGCTATTTCTCAAGCCTGCGTACAATCCGCGTTCTGCGCCGGAGGGTGAGGGAGCTTCGCGCTGGACGGGACGGGCCGCAGACAGAGACGATGAAGCGGGTATTGTGGGCCTGCGTTCTCAACGGCTTCGCTTGGGTATGGTGCAGCTACGTTTTGGCTGCGCTGGACAAGCCGCAGATAGCAGAGAGCCTATCCCAAGTGGCGCTGGCCGAGATCATCGTCCCGGTCGCGGTTTACGCGGGCAAATCCGCCATTGAGAACTTGAGCAAAAACAACCACTGGCCCGATAAGGCGGCCACCGACAGCGGCAGCGAGTCGGAGGAGCCGCCGGACGGGGGCTAACAGAAAGGAGAACATCTATGACAGAACAGGAATTGAGGCAGCAGGTAGTCAGTATCGCGCAGGGGTGGATTGGCTGCAAGGAGAGCAACGGCACCCACAAGCCCATTATCGACCTCTACAACAGCCACAAGCCTCTTGCGCGGGGCTACCCTGTGAAGTACACCGACGCATGGTGCAGCACCTTCGCCAGCGCCTGCGCGATCAAGGCCGGGCTGACCGACATCATCCCGACAGAGTGCGGCTGCGGCAAGCACGTTGAGCTGTTTAAGAAGCTGGGAAGCTGGCAGGAGAACGACGCTTATGTGCCGTCCCCCGGCGACTATATCTTCTACGACTGGCAGGACGGCGCGAACTACGCCACCACGGACAATACCGGGGCACCCGATCATGTCGGCATCGTCGAAAAGGTCAGCGGGCAGACCATCACCGTCATTGAGGGCAACATGAGCAACGCCGTCGGGCGGCGCACCCTCAAGGTCAACGGGCGCTATATCAGGGGCTACGGCGTTCCCAAGTACAGCAGCAAGGCCAAGGACACCGGGACGGGCGGAGGGGCCTCCACGGGCACCACAGCGCCCTCCACGGGCCTTTCCGTGGGCGACGTGGTAGACTTCACGGGCACCACGCACTACGCCAGCAGCAACGCCACCAGCGGCTCCCCCTGCAAGCCCGGTAAGGCCAAGGTAACGGCGCTGGCACAGGGCGCGAAGCACCCCTATCACCTCGTCAAGGTAAGCGGGGGAGGCTCCACCGTCCACGGCTGGGCAGATGCCGGGGACATCGGCGGCACCGCAGGGAGCGCGGCCCGGACGTACACAGTCCGTAGCGGCGACAGTCTTTGGGCTATCGCCGCCAAGCAGCTCGGCAACGGCAGCCGCTACACAGAAATCAAGGCTCTCAACGGCCTCAAGAGCGACACCATCCACCCCGGACAGGTGTTGAAGCTCCCGGATTAAGAAGGAGGACAACATGAAAGAATTTCTCTCTACTCTGCTGCTGGCGGTCGTGACAGCCGCCGTCCCCGTACTCACCAGCTATGCCATCGGCTACATCCGGCAGGCCGGGAAACGGGCGCAAGCCAGCACCGACGACATCAAGACGCAGGGCTACATCAAGGAGATCACCGACGCAATCTCCGACGCGGTGGAGGCCACCAGTCAGACCTATGTGGACGCGCTGAAAAAGGCCGGGAAATTCGATGCGGAGGCGCAGGCGGAGGCCGCAAAGCGGGCGCTCACCGCTTGTATCGCCTCTATCAGCCCGGCGGCCAATGCGTTCATCAAGTCCGCCTACGGGGACTTGGAGAAGTACCTCGCCAACCGCATCGAGGCGGAGGTGCGTAAGCAGAAAAAGGAGGAACCCGCAACGCTGGCCCTCCTGGTTATGGATAGCACCATCCCGGACACCAAGGCCATTGCCGCGACCTGTGCCGCAGCGACGGCGGCAGCCGTCACGCAGGTTGCCATCAACCAGCCCGGCACCGGGAAGGCCCCCGCGCCGGAGCCGGAGCAGACGGAATGATTGCCGTCGCCCTGGCACTTTTCGTCCTTCTTGGCATCGCCTTGAACAGAGGCCGCAGCGCCGGGCCACCCTGCAAGCCCGGCGACTGCGACACTTGCCCATTCCCGCCCTGCACAGAGGCGGAGAAGCGGAAGCACATACACGGCGATTGATTCAGCCCCTCTCTCGGAGAAATCCGGGGGAGGGGCTTTCTTTTTTTGCCCAGACGCAACCGGGAACGCACTTGTGCAACCTGCACAAAACTTTTTGAAAAAATTGTGCAAATATAATTGACTTTGCCCCAAATAGGGGCTATAATAAAGCTACAGTTAAACGAGTTACCCGAAACGGGGCATCAACAGGAGGTACACATTATGTTGAAAGTAGTCGAGTTCGAGAGTTTCGAGGATTTCGAGGAGAGCGGAATCTCCGGCAAGTACGAGGTCGTTACCATCGTCAAGGGCGGCAGCCACGGCAAGAAGCGCGTTTGCGCTGACCTCATGACCGATTGCAAGCGCTACAAGACGGCCATCCGGCGCTTTTTCAAGGCCCTTGAGGGCGACAGCCGCTTCGACGGCTGGCGCGAGGGCATTGAGGAGAGCTGCGAGAACGGATGCTTCGGCGACAAAGAGCAGTATTGGGAGAGCGGCAAGGGGCTGGTTTATAAGGGCGGCTGGCACTGGTGCGTGGAAGACCACGACGGCACATACTACGTCGAGCTGACCGTCGTCACAGGCGAGGAGGACGAGGAGCAGGAGGCCGATGATACAGCCTCTACTCCCAGCTCTAACGAGACCACCCTCACCGAGGAGGAGATCAAGTTCTTCAACGACACCGTGGCGAAAGTCAAATACTCTGTGAACGTCCGCGTCCCCATCGAGCCTATGAATCACGAACAGCTCACCGGGACGAACAAGGAGGCGCTTGGCATCTGCTGGGCGGAGGACGACGGGACAGGGAAGCCCGCCCCATTCCGTATCACCATCGACGAGTTCTTCATCCATGAGTGCTACGTTTACGAAAACGACCCGCTCGCCGTCCTGCGGCCCGCCAGCTTGGAGCAGGTTATCGCCCATGAAATCGCCCACCTGCACGTCTGGCGGCACGGGAAGAAGCACACCGCATTGACGGAGCATATCTGCCGCCTTATTGAAAAAGGGGAGCCGCACGGGATGGGCGACAGCGGCCCGGCCCCTCGGACAGGAGCCGGGGAGGTCACCATGGCAGCCATGCAGCCTACCGCTACCGAGCAGCAGGAGGACACGATTGAGATAATCAACGATGTCTCCGAGGACGATATGCGCTGGTTCAGCGCCCAGCACCCTCACCACAACGTCGTCGGCTTCATGCGGGAGACCTACAGCGGCGGCGGCAGCACCCGCGTTATCCTCAAGATGAAGCCCGGACACAAGGGCTGGACACCCAGCGGGACGGCGAGGGACTGCGGCGATCACTACATCGTCGCCCGGTACAGCCAATACGACCGGGTAGACAAGAAGACCCTCACCATCACGCGGGACGTTGACGACAAATAGCACCTCCGGCCCTACAGCGGCGGAGGCCGGGGGATTCCCCGGAGCCTTCGCCGCAGGGCCTCCCCAAAACGGGCCACGTCGCTGTTAAACCTGCACAAATTTTTCTGAACAAATTTGTGAAACATGGTTGACAATGCCCCAAATAGGGGCTATAATTGGAGACAGTTAAGGGACAGGCACGACGGATTACCCGATACGGGGCAGGAGGAAACGATATGGGAACCAAATACAAGGGCTACGAGATCATCAAGACCTACAGGCACGGCTACAACTACTTCAAGATCAGCGGCGAGAAGCAGCTTTACTCCCGCTTGAAGGACGCAAAGGCCGCAATCGACAGCCGGACGAAATGAGGAGGAGCCACCATGAACGAGTACAAGATCACCTACACTGGCGAGAGCGAGGGCTACCAGCTCGTTACCGAGCGCACAGAGGCCGCAGCCAAGAAGTTCTTCCTTTCCACGCGCAAGGGCATCAAGCTCGACATCACCAGCATTGAGCTGTACCGCGAGAACGCCATCGCCACCAAGCAGCAGGAGCGCGACGCGCTGGCGGCCATCAAGAAGATGGTCGAGGAGCTGGGGCCACAGAGCTACGTCGCCACCGCCTTTGAGGGGTGCTTCGAGGTTGCCGAGCAGAACATCGAGAACGACTTCGGGGATAGCATGAAGGGCCGGGCCGAGTGCGCCGAAAAGAGGCTTGACGAGGCCATGGAGGACATCAGGCAGTTGAAATCCGACATCAAGCTCCTTGAATCCTCGCTTGAGAACGAACGCGCCCTCACCAAGAGCCTTTATCAGAGGATAGAGCAAGAGACCGTCTCCACCACAGACCTCGCGCACCTCACCAAGCTCGCCGAGAAAGACCTCGCGGAGGCGGAGCAACGCCGGGACGAGGCGGCACAGAAGATTGTAGCCTATGCCGACAATCCGGCCAGCGAGGAGTTCCGGCAGGCCGTCACAGACCACAGGAACGCGCAGGCCAGCGTCGAGGCCAAAAAAGAGCGGCTTGCGCGGCTCGACACCATCAAGAACGCGGCTTAATTTTTTACCGCAGAATGACGCGAAACGGGACACAAAAGCCCTGAGAGCGCCGCAGGATACCCCGAAATGGGGGGCGCTGACCTAACGGCGGGACGGGGAGAAAGGAAACGACATGGCAGACATGAGAGAGTACAAGGAAGTCGTTAAGACAGCGGTCGCCGAGGAGCGGCAGGCGGACACGAATTGGAGCTGGCGCGTCGCTTCCGTTACCAAGAGTACGGCCAAAATCGGATGGGGCTACCTCGACTACATCGGCGAAAAAGACCTGTTTACCGTCGAGATTGACGACACCGACGGCGATACGACAGTAATCGGCACCATCCCGAACGGCAGCAGGGTATATCGCTTCGTTGGCCCTCACCACTGGGACGACTGCAAGACCGTTGAGAAGGCCATTAGCAGCGCGATTCACGCTATGGCCGCAAGCGCACACAACACCTATTGATAATGGCCCGCCCCGGAGGTTACGAGGGCAGAAAGGACGACACCATGAAGAAACTGTTTGAGCAGGCGGGACAGGCCCGCAAGACCCTCGCGGAAATCGACCCCGCCAAGGTTGCTTTCGTTTCCGAGGCCCACGCAGCCTACGTCACAGAGGCCGCTATTATGGACGACGAGCTGAACCCCATCGGCCACCCGGAGGAGGTCAAGCTGGACTTCACCATCGTCGCCGTCACCGAGGAGAACATCAGCGAGGAGGAGTTCACCGTTATCTGGAACGCCCTCGACACCCTCTCGCTCGCCCACACCGATTGCTGAATACGACACCCGCCCCGGAGGTTACGAGGGCAGAAAGGACAATACCATGACAGCAGCAGAGAACCGCATCAGCGCTCTTTTTGACGAGCTCGTACCCGTTTCCGGCAAGGCCAGCACTGTGGCCGGAGAGATCATCCGGGCCGTCAATCGGATTGCCTACCGCAATAGCAACGACGGCGATCGCGTTGGCGTGGGGTACGGCAAGGAAACCTGCAACCCGGCGGCCCGCTACCTTATGGAGCGGGCCGGGAGCGAGGCCAAGGCCGCCGTCGAGGATATGTGGGGCATCTACGACGACAGCCGCTACGACGCAGCGGTCGCCACCCTTGAGGAGGCCGTACTCTCCTACTTGGAGCAGCACCCGGAGCTGAAAGCGGAGGAGAACCGCGAGGATATATGGGACTACCGGGACGACTGCGAGGACGTTGACGACAGCTACGACGAGGAGGACGAGTATTACAACGCCATGGACGCAGAGGCGGACGAGGGCGAGGATGGAGAGGAGTGGCCGTTCTGATGCGTTACTACAGCACACAGCGCCCGGTCGGGCCGGGCACGTTCCCAAAGCCGGAGGGGAACAAGGTCGTGGAGCTTCACAACTTCTACGGCAAGACCTTCTGCGAGGAGCTTGGCCGGGAGGCTTGGGGCTACATCGACTACGAGCAGGCCCTCTCCCCGGAGCAGGCGGCCAGCTACGAGCTGACCCCGGCGAAAAGGGTGGCGGAGTACATCGTCTACCGCTGCCCGGACGGGAGCCTCCTCCTCGACTGGGACGGAACCCTCTGGAAGTCTGGCTACCCAGCGTACCCGAAACACCGCTGTACGGAGGTCGAGAGGGGCTACTCCGAGGGCGGAATGGCACTCCCGAAACTCCACGCAGCCATGAAGGAGAAATATCTCAAGGAGGGCGGCCGTGACTGAATACGCAAAGCGGTATTTGGCCGCAGGAGCGCCGGAGACCATCATGCACGGGGAGTACAAGGGAACGCTCGTAGACATCCAGCCGCTTGTTGACGGCCTCGTTTGCGGGATTTACCGTTTCCCCGGCGGGGACTGCATTGGAGGGCCAACGCTCCAACGCTCCAAACTCCGGCAAAAGGAGAGCAGCCATGACGAGATGTGAGGAAATCGACCTCGAAATCCGGCGGCAGGCGCTCCGCCTTTACCCCTGTTGCGTCGCCTTGTTTGAGCTTCCTCTGATGGTCTACGCGCAGATTAAGGAAGACAATACCACCCGCCGGAACCCCTACCGGGTGAGCGAGGCCCGGATACGAAAAATCATCAGCTCCATGCCGGAGCTCAACTGAAAGGAGATTACCATGAACAGATACGCAGCATTGAAGCAGCGCCAACAGGAGGAGTTCAACGCCCTCCCCCTCGGCTTCGCTTTCGGTAACAAGCAGTTCGATGAAATGATGCGCGGGTGGGGCCTCGACCCGGAGAAGGACGTGGACAAAATCTACTCCATCGGGGCCGGGGGCTACGTCCAGAAAAAGGATGCGGAGTTGCTGCACCAGACGCACAAGCGGCTCGACGAGGAAATGGAGGCCGCTATCGCGGAGGACAAGACCGGGGAGGGCTTCATCTACGAAATGTTCCTCTACGAGCTGGACAATCACGAGTACGGCTACACCAGAGACACCGAGGACACGCTGGACGCGCTTGGCTACACGGCGGAGCAGGTGCTCAACGACCCCCGGCTCAAGCGGGGCATCGAGAAAGCCGTCACTGAAATTTGTAGAAGGGAGCAGTAAATATGTCCTGTTTTGTGATGAACCCGGAGCCACTGGCGGCGATTGCGAACGCCGTCGAGACCCGGCTCAACGTCGGATATGACTACTGGGGCTTCGAGGCCCCGGACAGCCTCTACCGCGAGCTGGCGGACTGCAAAATGTCCTGCACCTACTTCGCGGAGGAAATCTACAAGAAGCTCTACGCGGTCAACGTCCGGGCATACAACGGGCGCTACGGAGACCATGAGGAGCCGGAGGACGAGGTGGCCCCAATCATCGACGGGAGCGAGTACATCGTCCACCACGGCCCGGAGTACCAAAGCCGGGACGAGGGCAACGGCACTACCTACGCCGTCCTCCCGTGGCACTACCAGCTCGCGCAGCTCCTCGACTGCTGGCTCTACCAGACGGCAGAGGACGCTACCCGCAGCGACCCCCTCCGGCTTGCTATGCAGGAGTTCCGGGACGGCCTCTACAGTTTCATCGTCCAGCACAGCCGCGACTACCTCGCCGGGCGGTGGGGCGAGCTTCCCCGGCCAGCGCAGGAGGAGAAGCGGAGCGGAGCGGCGATATTCCACATCAACACCGCGCCGGGCGAGGCGGTGGCCCAAAAGGGCCATACCTCCTACCCGGAGGACTTTCCCCACCTCAAGCTCGGCGAGACCTTTACGGCGTGGCGCGTCGAGGACGGCTGGGAGGTCGAGACGACGCTCGACGGCGCGGCCCTCATGGAGCGGCTGCAAGCACTCAAAGAACAGGAGGCAGAGACCGATGACTGACTATAAGGACAAAATCAGGAAGCTCCTCGCGCTGGCAGAAAGCCCGGAGGAGGAGGAGGCGAAAGCCGCCCTCCTCCGCGCCCGCGAGCTGATGGCAAAGCACAAGCTCACCGAGGCGGACTTGGAGGAGGAAAAGAAGCAGGCCGTCAGGAACACCCTCACGGACATCACCTGTAGCAAGCGGCGTGACCCGTGGATTGTTTGCCTCTCGGCGGTAATCGGGGAGAGCTACTGCTGCAAGGGCTACAGGAACCACGCCAGAGGCCACCAGACGCAGACCATCGGATTCATCGGCCTTGAGGACGATGTTGAGATTTGCGTGGCGATCTTCAAGTACGCGGTGGACTGTATCAGAGCCGGAGTGAAAGCCATCAAGAAAGAGCTTGACGGGTACTACCCTTGGTACATCAAGCAGCAATGCGACAGCTACGGCTTTGGCTTCGCCGAGGGCATTAAAAGGGCGCTCGACGGGCAGGACGAGGAGAAGCGCGGCGAATGGGGCCTTGTATTGGTGATGCCGCAGGAGGTACAGGAGGCCTCCCAGCGCCTCGGAAAAGAGGATTTCAAAGCCCGGACGGAGGACACCATCGACCCCCGCGCCTACGCGCAGGGGTACGCGGAGGGCAAGGAGTTCGACCCGGCCCACAGGCTCGGAGAGGGGGTGGCGACATGACACCAGAGCGGCAGGCGGAGCTTATTTCCAAGGCTTGTAAAGAGGCTGTGCTTGACAGCCATATCCGCCTCATTGAGCGCCGGAAAGAGGCGCAGACGTGGGCGGAGAAGATAGCCGTCCAGTTCATGCAGGCCGGGCAGCAGCTCCCCGTGAAGAACAGCTATATGTTCTGCGACACGCTGGATATGTGCTTCTTCTACGGGCCGGGAGACACCCCCGAAGTGGCCTACGCAGGCCACGCCGGAGCGGACGAGAGGGACATCACCGAGGGCAAGCTGGTCGAGGCGTTCCGCAAGGCGGACACGGTTTTGCGAGCCATGAAGCGGCTGGCCGGGGAGGAGGAGTAGAATGGAAGTCAACATGGACAAGCTCGCGGAGCTGGACAGCCATTGGAACGAGGTCATGGAGCTGGCTGTCAAGTACGGCTTCATCACGCAGGCCTACGGCGGGACGGCGACGCTGGCGACGCACAAGAATCAGCTTGAGGCTTTCCGGGCGGAAAACTATATCCAACGGCAGCGGGACATGAACAATATCGACATGGAGGAGGCGCAGGAATGATTTTCATGGACAACGACCACGCCCAGCGCTGGGCGGCAGCCATCCAGACCGCAGGAGCGGTCAGAGACGACGACACGGTGAAGGGGGACTTCGGGGCCAGCCTCTATATCCTCACGGGCCTCCCCAGCGTCTACGACCGGGCGCAGCAGCACATCCACCCCGGCTATATCGACTTCGAGCCGATGTTCCACATGGGCCTCTCCTCTGGCGAGACCGTCCTTGTGGCGCTGGCCGGGAACCTTTACAACGGTGGATTCTTCGGCGGTTACACGCCGCAGGACATCGTGAGCTATTGCGACACGGACGGCGTGGCGCTGGCGGCGCGGGCCTTGGCCCTCCGCAAGCAGAGGCTTGACATCAACACCATTTACGACTGACTTTTAAGCAACGCGAAAGCAAAACGGAAGCAAACAAGAAGCAAACTAAAATCAACCTCAAATCAACCTCGAAGCATCAAACGCTTATAGAAGTCGAAAGTGCAAGCAACACGCAAGCTATAAAGGATTAAGGATAAAGGATAAAAGATGAAGGATTAAGGACTTGAGATATAACGGGAGGTGGGCTGCGGCTCACCGCACCACCTCCCGCCAGCACAGGAGGTTATCATGGATTCACGCGATTTTCACGCGAAATGGTTTGGCAGGAGCGCCACGATCACCCCGCCCACACGGGAGGAACGGCGGCAGCGGAAAATGGACTACCTGCGGAACCTCGCCTCCTCACCGCTCGCAGAGGAGCTTGTGGAGCGTTTCGAGCTGCCGGAGATTCGAGAGGCGGAGGACGCTTTCAAGCAGGCCCTCGCGGAGATTTCTGACCCGGAAGCGCGGGACAGGCTGGACACGGCGGCAGGCAGGATTTCAGCCGCCTACCAGCTTCTCGGCTTCTGCGTCGGGCACACCTCACAGAGCAGCGAGGCATTTTTTTAGGCCCAGTTATTGATAACCTGATTGGTCGGATTCCTCTGTACCTATGTCGGTGAGCAGACCCTTCAACTCGGGATAGGGCATGGCATACCGCTGGGACAGGTAGCGCAGAGAGGCGCCGAGCTCACCGTCTGGACCTCCATACTGGGAAATGATCACAGCCGCCAGCTTCGGGTTGCAGTTTTTAATACGGACAGGATATTGTAACTTTTTTTCATAGACAAACATCAGTTGCTCCCTCCTTCCTGAAAATCCCAGGGCCAGGGATCGTCCAGCCAGCGGTAAGCGGCATCCTGCCCAGCGCTGAGTTTGGTCAGCGGGCCGTGCATCTCCTCATAGCGGCGCTTGCCCTCCTTAGCCAGCTGAGCATACTGCCGGAACAGCTGAAACGCCTCCGCGTCGTCCTTGTGTGTATCCAGGTACATCCCAAGCTCGGTGACTACGAACAGCAGGGCCTGGAGCTGGGTGGAGTGGTCGTCGGGCAGAGCGGCGGCGTCTACCTTCAAATGGAAGGGCAGGTTCAGCCCGGGGAATAAAGTGCCGTTGGCCAGGGCGTTGGCCTGGTCGTATTTCTGGCTGCCCTCCTGCTGGAAGGGCACATATGGTACCGACAGAGGGGCGCAGGACGGCATGGTGCCGCAATTGTCGCCGCAGGGCCGGATCGTTCCGTTGTCAGAATTCAAGCGGATAGCCTCCTTGAATTGAATTGTCTGGCATTGACTGCCACTCCATACTATGCGCCCACCCCGTTTTGTGCGCGTAAAAAGTCGAGAGAAAGAAAAAGCGGGCACCGTATTGAATTTCCAAAAAGAATGTGCTATAATGCCCAAAGATGTTAACTCATCGGCTCATATCCCGCGCGGTATGGAGCAGACCAGTTGAAATGGAGGGAGATACCCATGACTCACATCCAGACTCTGAACGGCGCGACCCTGAAGCAGAGCGCTGCTCACGGCGGCTGCGGCGAGTGTCAGGCCTCTTGCCAGTCCGCCTGCAAGACCTCTTGCACCGTGGCCAACCAGAAGTGCGAGAACAACAAGTAAACTCATAACACAAAAGCGCCGGAAAGGGTGGGCTTGTCCCACCCTTTTTCTGCGCATGAAGGAGGATGACCAAAATGGTCCATACATTTACCTGTCTGGGCGTACCCGTGGCGGTGGATGTGAACAGCGGCGCGGTCCATGTGTTGGACAAAACCGCCTATGATGTGCTCTCCCTGCTGGACGGCCCCATGGCAGACATCTGCCCCCAGGAAATCCATGATAAACTGCCCCAGTATGCCGCCAGGGTGGTGGACGAGGCCTGGGCGGAGCTGGTGGAGCTTCAAAAGAACGGTCTTCTGTTTACCGATGACAGCTACATCGACCCCGCCGCTATGACGCTGATGAAGCAGGACGCGCCCATCAAGGCGCTGTGCCTCCACGTGTCCCACGACTGCAATCTCAGGTGCCAGTACTGCTTCGCCTCCACCGGCGACTTCGGCACCGGGCGCCGCATGACCATGGACATCGAGACGGCGAAAAAAGCCATCGACTTTGTGATCGAACGCTCCGGCGGACGGCGCAACATTGAGGTGGACTTCTTCGGCGGCGAGCCGCTGATGGCAATGGACACTGTCAAGGCCACAGTGGAGTACGCCCGTTCCATTGAGAAGGAGCACAATAAGAATTTCCGCTTCACCATCACCACCAACGGCGTACTGCTCAGCGACGAGAATATCGAGTACATCAACCGGGAGATGTCCAACGCGGTGCTGTCCCTGGACGGACGGCCCGAGGTCAATGACCGGATGCGCAAAACCGTGAGCGGCGGCGGAAGCTACGAGGTGATCCTGCCAAGGTTCCAGAAGCTGGTGCAGGGCAGGGGGGACAAAGACTACTACCTCCGCGGCACCTTCACCCGGCACAACACGGATTTTGCCTCCGACGTGATGCACATTGCCGACCAGGGCTTCCGTCATGTATCGGTGGAACCGGTGGTGGGCAGTCCGGACTGCGGATACGCGTTCCAGGAGGAGGACCTGCCTGGCATCCTGGCGGAATACGAACGGCTGGCGGCGGAGCTGCTGAAGCGGGACGACGTGAACTTCTTCCATTTCAATGTGGATCTGTCCCAGGGCCCCTGCGTCATCAAGCGGATGCGTGGGTGTGGCGCTGGGTGCGAGTACGTGGCCATCACCCCGGAAGGGGACATCTACCCCTGCCACCAGTTTGTAGGCAACGAAGAATACCGGCTGGGCAGTCTTTATGATGGCACCTTTGATATGGAGCTTTCCCGGAAATTCGCCGGACTGAACATTTACACCAGGCCCGACTGCCAGCAGTGCTGGGCCAGATTTTATTGCAGCGGCGGGTGCTCCGCATCCAATCTGCTTGTCAACGGCGACATAAAAAAGCCGAACCGGTTCGGCTGCGATATGCAGCGCAAGCGGCTGGAGTGCGCCATCGCCATGAAGGCCGTTCGGGCGGGGATGGCGGGGGAGAGGGCCTGAACCGCTGAAAAACAGCGGATATGGCGTTGAGGCTTCCTGTTTCAATATTTTGATATCAGAAGCCTCAACGCCACAATATCCTGCATTTCGTCAAAAAAAGAAATCGATTTTTGTTCGATTGACATAATACAGATTACATAACAACTAGACATAATTAATTTTTTGAAAGAAATTTTACATTTCCTCTTGCGTTCCCGGTCAAAGAGGTCTATTATAAAATTGTCGATTTCAATTCCGGGGCGGACACGCCCCGTTTTCGGTTTCCTGCATACAACCTGTCCTTGCCTCATAGGATGAGGGTGGGGTGATGGGTGTGGCAGTCCGAAGGACAGGAAAACAAATAGGGTCGGTTTCCTCGTGGGATGGCCTGACCCGGCTGGCGGTGTTGGCCGTCTGCTTTGCTGTGGGAGCTCTGGGCGGCTTCCTTTTTTCCGCTTTGGGCGTGGAGAGCCCCGAGCTGACGGATTACCTCCGGCAGTACTTCCAGTCCGCAGGGCAGGGGGGAGGCCTGGAGCCGTCGTTGGGCGCCACCATATGGGATCTGATCCGCTGGCCGCTGGCGGCGTTTTTGTTGGGTCTGGCCCCGATCGGGGCGGCGGGAGTGCCTCTGTTAATGGGAGGACGGGGCTTCCTGCTGGCCTTCGCGGCCACCACCTTTGCCCGGCTGTTCCACCTGCCCGGCGTGGCGGCGGCGCTGGCCGCGTTTGGCGTGACGGTCCTTTTGGCTGTGCCGGTGCTGTTCGTGGTGGCGGAGGACGCGTTCCGCCAGTCGCTGAGCAGACTGCCCGGCGCTGCCTCGCCCCCGGTCCACTGGAGTGACAGAGCCAGGGCCTTGGCCCCCTGCGCGGGACTGCTGGTGTTGGCTGTCGCGCTCCAGCAGACGGTAATGCCCGCCCTGTTTTCCGCTGTTTGTGCCCGGCTGTTGATTTCATGAGAGAGGAGTTGTGGATGTTGGACTATGTCGCTGGATACGAAGCCTGGCTTGCCCGGGAAAAGCGTGCCGCCGCCAATACGCTCAGCTCCTATGTACGGGACGTGCGTCAGTTCAACCTCTGGGCAGAGGAAGACGATCTGCCCCTGACCCAGGCAGGACAGGAGGATATCAAGCGGTATGTCCGCTACCTGGAAAAGAAAGGGAAATCCAATGCTACCGTAGTGCGTTCCGTGGCGTCGCTGAAGTCCTTTTATACCTATATGATGGCCGCTCATTTTGTCCGCTCCAACCCGGCCAAAGGGTTTACCCCCAACCGTGTCGAGCGCAAGCTGCCCGCCATCCTCACCAACCACGAGGTGGATTTGTTTCTGGAGCAGCCCAACATCGGAGAGGCCAAAGGATGCCGTGACAAGGCCATGCTGGAGCTGCTTTACGCCACCGGCATCCGGGTGTCGGAGCTCATTGCGCTGGATACCCACGATATCAATCTGTCCGCCTGCTTCCTGCGCTGCCGGGGGAAGAACAAGGAACGGGTGGTCCCCCTGTACAAGGCTGCGGTGCGGGCGCTGACGGCCTATGTCAACGACATCCGGCCCCAACTGCTGGAGGACCCGGACGAGGCGGCGCTGTTTGTCAATATGAACGGGGAGCGGATGAGCCGCCAGGGCTTCTGGAAGATCGTCAAGGGCTACCAGGAGAAGGCGGGGATCCACAAGGACATCACACCCCATACCCTGCGCCACTCCTTTGCCGCCCATCTGCTGGAGAATGGGGCGGACCTGAAATCCATCCAGGAGATGCTGGGCCACGCGGATATCTCCGCCACCCAGATTTACACCCAGGTGGTCAACCAAAAGCTCCGGGACGTGTACGCAAAAGCCCATCCCCGGGCCTGATTCAACATACAACGGCGGCAGAGCCTCTTTATGAAGGGGCGTCCGCCGCTGTTTTTTTGTTTGCCGGAGGGCACCGGCGCATAAAACCCCCGCCTGGAACATACAGTAGGACAGGACTGTATGACAAGGAGGGGTCGGTGTGGACACGACGTACAGGCGCAGGACGGCGGGAAACAGCCGGACGGTCCGCGGGACAAGGCGTCCCGCGCCGCAGAACGAGGGGCAGGGAGACAAACGCAGGCTGGCCCAGCTGCTGGTGAGCTTGGTGCTGTTTCTGCTGGTCTACATCGGGCGAGGGGTGTTTCCCGCCCAATTTGAGATGTGGCGGGACGCCATGTATGATAATGTGGATTTCTCTGCGGCGTTTCAGGAGTTCAGTCAGGCCGTTTCCAACGGCAGTTCCCTGAAGGAATCTCTGGAAGAGCTGGGCGTCCGGATTCTGGGCGGCGAACCGGAGCCGGACGAGCTTACCGTGCCGGGGCCCGCTGAGGACACGCCTCCCAAGGTGGTGCCGCTTGGTCAGACCGCTGGGGCGGGACGGGCCTATTTGAGCACCCACGGGGTGATGGCCGGGGCGGGCACGGACAAAACGGAGGATGAGCCGGCTGCTCCGCCCGCGCCCACACAGCCGCCGGAGGCCGAGGCCACAGAGCCAGTGGATACTGCCCAGCCCGCCGTGATCGAGACGGCGGTGGCCCAGGAGTATTCCGAGGAAGGGGTGAAGCTGCCCTCCAACGTAAGCTTTGCCTTTTACGAGCTGGGCCTATCGGAGACGGCGGACCCGGTGACCGGGCCGGTCACCTCCACCTTCGGCTATCGGGACAGCCCGGTGAACGGGAAATATGAGTTCCATCTGGCCCTGGATATCGGCGCGGCAGAGGGGACGGATATCGGCGCTTTTGCCGACGGCGTGGTGGAGTATATCGGGAAGAGCGACGAGTTCGGCCTGTATTTGAAAATCAACCACGCCAACAACGTGAGCAGCTTTTACGCCCATTGCAGCAAGCTGCTGGTGCGTAAGGGCGACACGGTGGCCTGCGGGCAGACGGTAGCGTTGGTGGGGCAGACGGGCAACGCCACCGGCCCCCACCTCCACCTGACCATCGAGAAGGACAGTATCCGGCTGGACCCGGCGTACTATGTGGGACTCTCCTGACCGCCGCCGGCTGGAGGTGAGTCCCGGTTTTCTCCTGCTGCTGGCGGTGCTGTACTGGCTGGACGAAGGGGTGGGGCTGCTGGTCTGGGGGCTGCTGGCCTGCGCCGTCCACGAGCTGGGCCATGTGGCGGCAGCGGCGTCCTATGGAGGCCGGGCGGAGCGGCTGTCCCTGACTGTGGTGGGGGCGGAGCTGTCCTTTTCCTACTGTGCGCCGCTGACCTACGGGCAGGACTGCCTGGTGGCGCTTGCGGGTCCGGCGGCGAACATGGCGCTGGGCGGGCTGTTTTTCGCACTGGACTGGCATCTGGCGGCGGCGCTGAGCCTTGGGGTGGGGGCGTTCAATCTTCTGCCCATCCTGCCGCTGGACGGGGGAAGGGTGGTGTATGGCCTGCTGGCCGACCGGCTGGATCCGGACTGGGCCGACCGGCTGCTGACAGCGGCGGCGGGATGCCTGGTAGGGGTGCTGGCAGGCACAGGAGTGATCGCCGCCGCCTGCTACGCCAATGTAACGCTCCTGCTCACCGCCGCATGGCTGCTGGCGGGGGTGCTCCGTCATGGCGGGCAGGGGGGAGGCACCGGGCGGGAGCACTCCTCCCTGCGGGAAAAATGAGAAATTTGGAAAAGTTTTTTGGAAAAGCCCTTGCAAAACCCTCCCTGGTATGGTAAACTACCATAGTCTGAAAACGGGCGGTCCTCTGCACGGCATCAGGGCTTGGATGCATGAACGCCTGAATATTAGGAGGAAGAACAAATGGATCTGCTGCATCAATTCAGCGAGAAGTACATGAAGGAGGAAGCTCCTTCTGTCCGTGTAGGCGACACCGTTCGTGTTCACATCCGGGTCAAGGAAGGCAGCCGTGAGCGTATCCAGGTGTTCGAGGGCACCGTGATTGCCAAGAAGCACGGCGGCATGGAGGAGACCTTTACCGTCCGCCGCATCTCTTACGGCGTCGGCGTTGAGAAGGTGTTCCCCCTGCACGCGCCCACCATTGAGAAGGTGGAGACTGTCCGCAAGGGCAAGGTCCGCCGCGCCAAGCTGTACTATCTGCGCGACCGTGTGGGCAAGGCGGCTAAGGTCAAAGAGGATCTGTAAGCTGTGGAATAAAAAAGGAGCGGGGGACCGCTCCTTTTTTATTAAAGGACGGTTTGCTTTAAATCAAAGGAGGGGATGGCTGTGAACATCCAATGGTATCCAGGGCATATGACCAAGACCCGGCGGCAGATGGAGGCCGACCTGAAGCACGTGGATATCGTGGTGGAGCTGGTGGATGCCCGCATCCCCATTTCCAGCCGCAACCCGGACATTGACGCCATCTGCGGGGACAAGCCCCGGATCATTATGCTCAACCGGGCCGACCAGGCGGACCCGCAGAGGACCAAGGCCTGGGTCAATTACTTCACCCAGCGGGGGATACAGGCGGCGGCGGTGGATTCCCGCTCCGGCACAGGGGTGAACGGGATGGTGGCGTTGGCCAGGAACGCCCTGAAAGACCAGATCGCCAGATGGAAGGAAAAAGGGCAGGTAGGCCGTCCCGTCCGGGCCATGGTGGTGGGGGTGCCCAACGTGGGCAAATCCACCTTTATCAACAAGCTGGCCCGGCGCAAGTCCGCCAAGGCGGGGGACAGGCCCGGCGTCACCCGAGGCAAACAGTGGGTGAGCGTGGACAAGGGATTGGAACTGCTGGATACCCCGGGCATCCTCTGGCCCAAGTTTGAGGACGAGACCACCGGACTGCACCTGGCCTTCACCGGAGCGGTCAAGGATGAGGTGACAGACATGGAGGGGCTGGCCTGCGCCCTGCTGGAGCTCCTCCGGGACCGGTACCCCCAGACGGTGGCGGAGCGGTACAAGCTGACCGGGCTGGACGAACAGCAGGGCTGGGAGTTGCTGGAGCAGGGGGCGCGGAAGCGCGGGATGCTGATCTCCGGCGGTGAGGCGGACACAGAGCGGATGGCGAAGGTCCTGCTGGACGAGTTCCGGGGGGGCAGGCTGGGACGTTTTACGCTGGAAGTGCCGGAGGATATCAAATCATAAGGAGGGAGCGAAATGCCGGGCTGGGAGTATGAGCGGGCTGCGTCGGCGGCAGGCCGTCTGTCGGTGTGCGGCTGTGACGAGGCGGGGGTTGGCCCCCTGGCGGGCCGTGTGTACGCGGCGGCGGTGATCCTTCCCGACGGGTTGGAGCTTCCGTACCTGGATGATTCCAAAAAGGTGTCGGAAAAGCGCAGGGAAGCCGTATTCAACCAGATCAGGGACCAGGCCGCGGCCTGGTCTGTGGCCTGGGTGGAGCCCAAAGAGATTGACGAGATCGACATACTGAACAGCCGCATCAAGGCCATGCAGATGGCTATTGACGGGCTGAAGCCCGGCGCGGACTTCGCCCTGGTGGATGGCAACCGGGACCACGGAAGCGAATGCGCCATCACCCTCGATCACCAGCTGATCGTCAAGGGGGACAGCTTGTCCTGCTCCATCGCTGCGGCGTCCATCCTGGCCAAGGTCAGCCGGGACCGCTACATGAGGGAGATGGCCGCGCTTTATCCCCAATACGAATTTCAGCGCCACAAAGGCTACCCCACCAAACGCCACTACGAGCTGCTGCGGGAGTTCGGGCCGTGCCCCATCCACCGCCGCTCTTTTTTGAAAAAACTGTGAGCGGGGGAACAGGCGCCCGTGTCCTGGGCCAGTGGGGGGAGGAGCGGGTGGCGGAAAAGCTGCGCCGGGAGGGCTGGAGCATCACAGCACGCAACTACCGCTGCCGTATGGGCGAGCTTGACATCGTGGCGGAAAACGGGACGTTCCTGGCCTTTGTGGAGGTAAAGCTGCGGAAGGACAGCCGGTTTGGCTCGGCCTGCGAGTCGGTGACCCCGTCCAAGCAGCGCAAACTGCGGGCCGCCGCCCAGTGCTATCTCCTCAGCTGCCCGTCGAAGCTTCAGCCCCGGTTCGACGTGGCGGAAGTATACGCCCCCCAGGGGGTACGCACGGAAACGCCGGACATATACTATATAGAAAACGCATTTTGATCGGGAGGATACCCATGAAACCCATTTCTGTTTTTGACGCCCATTGCGACACCATTTCCCGCTGCTGCCATCTGCATGAGGGGTTGAGGAGCAATTCCGGGCAGCTGTCCCTGGAGCGGACGTCAGGATTTATCCGCTACTGCCAGTTCTTCGCGCTGTGGGCCGACCGGGAGGCCGCTGAGGCAAAGGGCTGTTCCATGGAGGATACATATCGTACTCTGCTGAACTGCTTCCAGAAGCAGTTGGCCTGCAATTCCCACACCATCGTCCAGTGCCGCACGGCGCGGGACGTGGAGCTGGCCCATTCCCGGGGAAAAACCGCCGCTTTCCTGACGGTGGAGGGCGGGGAGCTGCTGGACTGTGACCCGGCCCGGCTGGCTCAGGCGGCGGAGGACGGCGTGACAGCCATCAACCTGACCTGGAACCACGCCAACGCCCTGTCCGGCTCCAGCCTTGAGCATCCGGAGCAGGGTTTGACCCCCGTCGGCAGGCAGTTCGTATCCGCCATGGAGAACTTACATATTCTGGTGGATGTATCCCATCTGTCGGAGACGGGCTTCTGGGATGTGATGGAGATAGCCCGGCGGCCCATCATCGCAAGCCACTCCAACGCAAAATCTGTGCGGGATCACACAAGGAACTTGACGGATGAGCAAATAACTGCGATAATAGATAACCAAGGTGTGATCGGCCTCAACTTTTACAAGGACTTCGTGGGGGGCAGTCAGGACCTGGATATGCTGCGGGCCCACCTGGACCGTATTCTGGAGCTGGGCGGGGCGGCAAATGTGGGCTTGGGCGGCGACTGGGATGGGTGCGACACCATTGATGCCCTTCCGTCCATTGATAAGCTGGGCTGCTTCTATGAATACCTGCTGTGCCATGGTTATAACGAAACAGTCGTGCGCGATCTGTTTTATAACAATTTAATGAGGGTTGTGAGACAACGATGAATTATCTGAGCACGAGAAATAAAGACCTGCGCATGAGCGCGACCCAAGCCATCGCCAAGGGTCTGGCTCCCGACGGGGGACTGCTGACCCCGGCGGTACTGCCCCGCCTGCCCGCCTCCGCCGTGGAGACGTTGAAGGCGATGTCCTATCAGCAGCGGGTGGTGTATATCATGAACAGCTTTTTGGAGGGGTTCGCCGCCTCTGAGCTGACCGCCTACGCCGCCGAGGCCTATGGCGGGGGCAAGTTCTCCCACGAGGACGTGGCCCCCATCCGCAAGGTGGATGACAATACCTACTGCCTGGAGCTGTGGCACGGACCCACCTGCGCGTTTAAGGATATGGCCCTGCAAATACTGCCCTATCTGCTCGCCGCGTCCATGGAAAAAAACGATGAAAAGAGGACGGTGTGCATCCTGGTTGCCACCTCCGGCGACACGGGCAAGGCCGCGCTGGAGGGCTTCCGCAACGTGGACAAGACGAAGATCCTGGTGTTCTATCCCAAGGACGGCGTGTCTGATATCCAGGAGCTTCAAATGATCACCCAGGAGGGAGGCAATGTTGGCGTGTCCTCTGTGGTGGGCAACTTCGACGACGCCCAGGCCGGGGTGAAGATGCTGTTTGCCGACGAGGCGCTGGCTGAAACGCTGGCGGAACGGGGGTATTTCCTGTCCTCCGCCAACTCCATCAACTGGGGCCGGGTCCTGCCGCAGATCGTCTATTATGCCTCCGCCTACTGCGACCTGCTCAAGGCCGGGGCCATCAACAAGGGCGAGCCCATCAACGTGTGCGTGCCAACGGGCAATTTCGGCAACATCCTGGCTGCGTATTACGCCAAGGAGATGGGCATTCCCATCAATAAGCTGATCTGCGCCTCCAACCAGAACAATGTGCTCACAGATTTTATCAAAACCGGCACCTATGACCGCAACCGCACCTTCTACAACACCATTTCCCCCTCCATGGACATTCTGATCTCCAGTAACCTGGAGCGTATGCTGTTCGAGCTGTCCGGCCGGAACGACAAGCAGGTGCGGGAGTATATGTCCCAGCTGGCGGAGTACGGCAGCTACCGGGTGGATACCTCCATCCGCACCAAGCTCACCCGGCTGTTCGGCGCGGGCAGCTGCGACGACGTCCAGTCCAAGGCCATGATCGCCAAGATGTGGTCCGAGCATGAGTATCTCATCGACCCCCACACCGCTGTGGCGTTTCAGGTGCTGGAGGACTACCGGAACGAGACGGGGGACGGTACCATGACCATTACGGTGTCCACCGCCAGCCCCTTCAAGTTCTGCGACAGTGTGCTGGACGCCCTGGGGGTACAGCAGAGGCTTGATGGGATCGAAATTCTGGATCAGCTGTCCTCACGCACCGGCGTGCCTGTACCGATGCCCCTGGCCCGGCTGAAAAACCGCCAGCGCCGGTTCAGCGGCGTGGTGGAGAAGTCCGGTATGAGGGACTGTGTGCTGGATTTCCTGAAATAAGAGGTGATGGGATGGCACTGTACGCCATCGGAGACACCCATCTGTCTCTGAACTCGGACAAGCCCATGGACGTGTTCGGCGGCGGCTGGGAGGGCTATGTGGACAAGCTCCGGGAGGGCTTTGCCCGGGTGGAGGATACCGATACGGTGGTGCTGTGCGGCGACCTGTCCTGGGGCATGAGCCTGGAGGAGGCCAGGGACGACTTTGCATTCCTCAACAGCGATCTGCCAGGGGAGAAGTGGCTGCTCAAGGGAAACCACGACTACTGGTGGACCACAGCTTCCAAGATGAACTCCTTTTTCCAGGCCAACGGCTTCACCCGGCTCCACATTCTCCACAACAACTGCGCATACTACGGCGAAACCGCCCTGTGCGGCACCCGGGGGTGGTTTTTCGAGGAGAATGGTGCCCCTCAGTGGGAAAAGGTATTCAAACGGGAACTGATCCGGTTGGAGGCGTCTCTGAAAGCGGCGGGGGAGAGGGAAAAGCTGTGCTTCCTGCACTATCCGCCCCTGTACCGGGGCTACCGCTGCGGGGAGATCATCCACCTGCTGGAGCAGTACGGTGTGCGCACCTGCTGTTATGGCCATCTCCACGGGGCCAGCCACCGTTTGGCCGTGGAGGGGGTGCAGGGTACTGTGGACTATCAGCTGGTGGCGGCGGACTTTGTCGGATTCCGTCCGAAAAAAATTTTAGATTAGGCAAAAAAACAGTGGAAATCTTTGCGCCTATCTGGTAGAATAGGTTGGATTGTTTAGAAAGAAGGCCCGCGGTATAAACAGGGCCGAGCTTGGAGGAACACACCATGAACATCAAAAGTAACGAAAAAAAAGAAAACAGCACCTATGAGCTGGTCATTGAGGTAGGAGCCGACCAGTTCCAGGCCGCCATTGATAAGGTGTACGCACGGCAGAAAAACCGCATCAATGTCCCCGGCTTCCGCAAAGGCAAGGCCCCCCGAAAGATGGTGGAGAAGATGTACGGCGCCGAGATCTTCTTCGACGACGCCATCTCCATGGCCTATCCCGATGCTTATGAGGCGGCGCTGAAGGAAACCGGCATCAAGCCTGTGGCCTATCCCCAGCTGGAGGTGCTGGAGGCCAGCGCCGGCGGCTTCAGCTTCAAGGCCGTCATCACCGTCAAGCCCGAGGCGTCCATCAAGGACTACAAGGGCCTGCAGATCGCCAAACCCGAGGTGAAGGTGTCTGCCGCCGACATCAAGGGAGAGCTGAAGCCGTACATTGACCGGGCCTCCCGGCTGGTCAGCGTGGAGCGCAAGGCCAAGAAGGGCGATACCACGGTCATCGACTTTGAGGGATTCAAAGACGGTGAGCCGTTCCAGGGCGGCAAAGGCGAGAACTACAGCCTGGAGCTGGGTTCCGGCTCCTTTGTCCCCGGTTTTGAGGAGCAGGTCATCGGCATGAAGGCCGGCGACGAGAAGGACATCGATATCACCTTCCCGGAGAACTACACCCCTGAGCTGGCCGGCACCGCTGTGGTGTTTAAGGTAAAGGTCCACGAGGTGAAGGAGAAGCAGGAGCCCGAGGTGGACGACGAGTTCGCCAAGGACGTGTCCGAGTTCGACACCCTGGACGAGTTCAAGAAGGACCTGGGCGAGAAGCTGAAGGCCCGCCGCCAGGAGCAGGCTGACCGGGACTTTGAGACCGCCGTCATTGACGCGCTGATCGAAAAGCTGGAGTGCGAGGTGCCCGAGACCATGGTGGACTACCGGGCGGATAAGATGGTGGAGGATTATGCCAACCGAATCCAGAGCCAGGGAATCAGCTTCGAGAACTATCTCCAGATGATGGGGATGACTGTGGACGATATCCGTGCCCAGTCCAAGACCGCCGCCGACCGCAGTGTGCGCAGCGACCTGGCGCTGGAGGCAGTCGCCGCCGCCGAGGGGATCGAGGTTGCTGACGCCGAGGTGGACGAGGAGATCGCCAAGCTGGCTGAGCAGTACCAGATGGAGGTGGACAAGGTCCGCGAGCTGCTCAACGCAGAGGATATTCGCATGGATCTGACCATCCGCAAGGCTCTTGATCTGGTGAAGGACGCTGTGAAGAAGCCTGCCAGGAAGAAAAAGGCCAAGGAGGACGAGGTCAAAGACGACGAGGCCAAGGACGAAGCGGCGGAAGAAGAGTAAAACGGCCTTTTTGAGAGCGGGAGGGAATAAGCCCCCTGTGCCGGTGGGTATAATGCGATCTGTCAGGCATTGGCAGGGGAGAGCAGTTCCCCTATCGGAAAGGAGAAATTTTCATGAGTTTAGTTCCATATGTAGTAGAGCAGACCAGCCGGGGTGAGCGCTCCTACGATATTTTTTCCCGGCTGCTCAACGACCGCATCGTCTTTCTGGGCGAGGAGGTTAACGCCACCACCGCGTCCCTGGTGGTAGCCCAGCTGCTCTATCTGGAGGCCCAGGACCCGGACAAGGACATCCAGTTCTATATCAACAGCCCCGGCGGCTCCGTCACCGACGGTATGGCGATTTACGACACCATGCAGTACATCAAGTGTGATGTGTCTACTGTCTGCGTAGGTATGGCTGCGTCTATGGGCGCGTTCCTGCTGTCCTCCGGCACAAAAGGGAAGCGGATTGCTCTGCCCAACGCCGAAATCATGATCCATCAGCCCTCCGCCGGCACCCAGGGTCAGATCACCGATATGGCCATCCATTTGAAGCGGCTGGAGATCATCAAGAAGCGGATGAATGTCATTCTGGCCGATAACTGTGGTCGCAGCGTGGAGGAGGTCACCGCCGACTGTGAACGGGACAACTTCATGACAGCTGACGAAGCCAAGGAGTACGGTCTTGTTGATAAGATTATTTACAATCACTGATTCAGACTAAAGAGCGGAGGCTGCCGTCTCCGCTCTTTGGCGCTTTCCTTGAAAGGAAGATGAACCATGGCAAGAGATGATTACAAATCAGTACGCTGCTCCTTCTGCGGCAAGCACCAGGAGCAGGTGGAGCGGGTGATTGCCGGTCCCGGCGCATATATCTGCAACGAGTGTGTTCACCTGTGCATGAGCATTTTAGGGGAGGACTACAACAACGAGGCGGTAGACGCCCCGGAAATTCCCGATGTAATCCCCACCCCCCAGGAAATGTGCACGGTGCTGGACGAGTATATCATCGGGCAGGAAAATGCGAAAATCGCCCTGTCCGTGGCGGTATACAACCACTATAAGCGTATTTATTTCGGTGGCGGCGAGGATGTGGAGCTGCAAAAAAGCAACATTCTCATGGTAGGTCCCACCGGCTGCGGTAAAACCCTGTTTGCCCAGACCCTGGCCCGCATTTTGAAGGTGCCCTTTGCCATCGCCGACGCCACCACCCTCACCGAGGCGGGCTATGTGGGCGACGATGTGGAGAACATCCTGCTGCGTTTGGTGCAAGCTGCAGACTATGATATTGAGCTGGCCCAGCGAGGCATCATTTATGTGGACGAGATCGACAAGATCGCCCGCAAGAGCGAGAACACCTCCATCACCCGTGACGTGTCCGGCGAGGGCGTACAGCAGGCGCTGTTGAAAATCCTGGAGGGCACTGTGGCCAATGTGCCGCCCCAGGGTGGACGCAAGCATCCCCATCAGGAGTTTTTGCAGATCGACACCAAAAACATCCTGTTCATCTGCGGCGGGGCTTTTGACGGGCTGGACAAGATCATTGAGCAGCGTTTGGACCAAAAAACCATCGGTTTTGGGGCAGATGTGAAAACCTCGTCGGAGCGGGCAAAAGAGGACGTGTTCCAGTTTGTACAGCCCCACGATCTGCTGAAATTCGGCATTATTCCGGAGCTGGTGGGCCGTCTGCCCATTCTGACAAGCCTGAAAGCGCTGGACCGGGACCAACTGGTGCGTATCCTCACCGAGCCGAAGAATGCCTTGGTGAAGCAGTATAGATGCCTGATGGAATACGACAATGTGGAGCTGGAGTTTGCCCCCGGTGCGCTGGAGGCCGCTGCCGACAAGGCGCTGGAGCGGAAAATTGGCGCCCGCGGTCTGCGGGCGGTGCTGGAAGATGTCATGACGCCTGTGATGTACGAGGTGCCGTCGGATGCCAGCATTGCCAAGGTGGTAATCACCGCCGGATCCATCCAGGATGGGCAGGAGCCGGAGATCCAGCGGGAAGAGGGCCGTCCTGCGCGGCCCCGTTTGGGCGCCGCCGAACTGCGTGCGGAAAAGGGCGGGCAGGCCCATCCCAGAGGAAACGCGTCCTGACAGGCTCAAATCGAGGCATGAATTACAAGGGGCGGGCATATCTGTCCGCCCCTTTTCATCAATATAAGGAGTGATCCCAATGACAGATCTGTTGGATACCGGGCCTGCCCGGCTGACCATTCCAGTGCTCACCCTGCGTGGGCTGACCGTGTTCCCGCAGCTGCTGCTCCACTTTGATGTGGGACGGGATGCCTCCATCCGTGCTTTGGAGGAGGCAATGGAGGAAAATCAGGAGATTTTCCTTGTGACCCAGCGGGATTTGACGGTTGAGAATCCAGGCAAACGGGATCTCTATGCCATCGGCACAGTGGCGGAGGTAAAACAGATTCTCCGTCTGCCGGAAAATGGCGTTCGGGTCATGGTGGCCGGGCGCTGCCGGGGCCGTCTGCTGGAGCTTGTGTCATCGGAGCCCTACCTGACGGCGGAGATTGAGCTAATCCCCGAACAGCCGGTAAAAGGCAATTCCTCCCGGACAGAGGCGGAGATTCGTCAGGTTTATAACTATTTAGAGCGGTATACTGAGCTTTCCGACCGGGTTGCTCCGGAAATTTACCTGAAGCTGTTGGCCAGCGACGACCCGGCCTATATTGCCGACTACGCTGCCCAGCACCTCCCTCTGCGGTTTGAGGATAAGCAGTCGGTGCTGGAGGAGCTGCGGCCCGCCCGCCGTCTGGACCGGCTGTGCCGGATTCTCAGCCGTGAAGTGGAAATCCTGGAGGTGGAGAGCGAACTTGCCGCCAAAATCCACGAGCAGGTGGCGGCAAGCCAGCGGGATTATTTCCTCCGGGAACAGCTGCGGGTGCTCCAGCGTGAGCTGGGGGAGGAGGACGAGGACAATGAGATCGTCGAGTACCGCCAGCGTATTTCCCAGGCAAAGCTGCCCGAGGAGGTGCGCGAAAAGCTGTTGAAGGAGGTCAGGCATCTGGAAAAACAGCCCTACAGTTCGTCGGAGGCGGCGGTGCTTCGGGGGTATTTGGATACCTGCCTGGAGCTGCCCTGGCAGATCAAGACCCGGGAGCGGGTCAATGTGCAGGCGGTTTCCAAGGCGCTGGACGCGGACCACTATGGGCTTACTAAGGTAAAAGAGCGCATACTGGAATTTGTGGCGGTGAAACAGCTGGCTCCAGATTTGAAGGGGCAGATCATCTGTCTGGTTGGCCCGCCGGGTGTGGGCAAAACCTCCATTGCAATGAGTGTGGCCAAGGCCATGAACCGCAAGCTGGCCCGGATCTCCCTGGGCGGCATCCGGGACGAGGCAGATATCCGAGGACACCGCAAAACTTATGTGGGAGCTATGCCGGGGCGCATCATTGCCGGAATCAACCAGGCGGGGAGCGCCAATCCAGTGCTGCTGCTGGACGAGATCGACAAGGTGGGAAACGACCACCGGGGCGACCCGGCGGCGGCTCTCCTGGAGGTGCTGGATGCGGAGCAGAACAGCACCTTCCGGGATCACTACCTGGAACTGCCCTTTGACCTGTCGGACGTGATGTTCATCACCACGGCAAATTCCACTGACACCATTCCCCGGCCCCTGCTGGACCGTATGGAGGTCATTGAGCTGCCCAGCTATACAGAAAAGGAAAAGCTGCAAATCGCAAAAAAACATCTGCTGCCCCGGGAGCTGAAGCGCCATGGCTTGTCCCGCACCCAGCTGAAAATCAGCGACGGGGGGCTGAACGAACTCATCATCGGCTATACCAAGGAATCCGGGGTGCGGCGTCTGGAACGGAAGCTGGCGGAGCTGTGCCGAAAATGCGCGGCAAAAATCGTCAAAGAAGATGTAAAGCGGATTTCCATTACAGAGGAGAATGTCAAAGAATTTTTAGGGGAGCGGCGTTATCGCATTGAGCCCCCGTCTGTCGAGCCGCTGGTGGGAGTGGTCAATGGTCTGGCCTGGACGTCCGTAGGCGGTGAGCTGCTGGAGGTAGAGGTCAATGTGGTGCCTGGGTCCGGCAAGATCGTGCTCACCGGTAATCTGGGGGATGTGATGAAGGAATCCGCCAGGGCGGCGTTGTCCTATATCCGAAGCCGCAGTGCTCAGCTGGGTATTGATCCGGATTTCCACAGCAAAAAAGATATTCATGTCCATTTTCCGGAGGGGGCGGTGCCCAAGGATGGACCCTCCGCCGGAATTGCCATCACCAGCGCCATGGTGTCCGCCCTCACCGGTATTCCTGTGAAACGGGATATCGCGATGACAGGGGAGGTTACTTTACGAGGTCGAGTGCTTGCCATTGGCGGGCTTCGGGAAAAAACGATGGCCGCTTTGCGCAACAGCATCACTACGGTGATCATCCCTGCGGACAACGAAAAGGATTTGCAGGACATCGACCAAACTGTTCGGGCGGCATTGAAGTTTGTTCCAGTCCATCAGGTGGATGAGGTTCTTGCGCAAGCTCTGACAAGTGTTTTACCGTTACAGTGTGGTGGGGGCCCGATCCGGATGCCGGAGGCCGCGAGACCCGCCGGAACCGCCGCCAGCCTGCGGCAGTAGTGAGGTGCGGCCATGACTGTGAACTGGAATATGGCGGAGTTTATCCGCTCCGCAGCAAAGCCCGGGGACTTTCCCCAGGACGGGCTGCCCCAGGTGGTATTCGCGGGCCGCTCCAACGTGGGCAAGTCGTCGGTCATCAACCGTCTGCTTAACCGTAAAAATTTTGCCCGTGTGGGCTCCGCGCCGGGGAAAACCACCCATATCAACTACTTTTTAATCAATAAAAAGCTGTATTTGGTGGATTTGCCTGGCTATGGCTACGCCAAGGTGTCAAAGCAGGAAAAGGACCGCTGGGGACGGCTGATTGAGGCGTGGTTTGCCGATGCGCACCGGATGGCTTTGGGGATCTTGATCGTAGATGCCCGGCACAAGCCAACGGCGGACGACTGCACCATGGCAGAGGTATTTTTGGCCTCGGAAAAGCCCTTTGTTGTGGTGGCAAATAAGCTGGATAAACTGAAAAAAAGCGAAATTGAGCCGAATTTACTTCGTGTTTGTGAAACGCTGTCTTTGCCGGATACGGCTTCCGTCATTTCGTTTTCTGCGGAAAAGGGAGATGGGAAGGCGGAGCTGATAAGCGAAATTTTAAACCGTTTGGAGGACCAGACATGAAATATGTGTGCATTGAAAGGCCGGATGGCCCCTGCTGGGGCGTGGTGAAAGGGGAGGACGTCCTCACTCTGTCCAAGCCGCCTTTTGACGGACTGGAGTACGATGGCGGCAAACTGCCCCTCAGCCAGTGCAGGCTGCTGGCTCCCTGCGCTCCCACCAAAATTGTCTGTGTGGGTAAAAACTATGTGGAACACGCCAGAGAGCTGGGCTCAGAACCCCCTGGATTTCCGGTGCTGTTTTTAAAAGGAACCAATACACTGAACCGGCCGGAAGGCGCGGTCCATGCGCCGGATTTTGTGGGGCGCCTGGACTATGAAGGAGAGCTTGGCGTTGTTATCCGCCGTCGGGCAAAAGATGTAAAGGCAAAACACTTTTCAGATTATGTGCTGGGCTACACCTGCTTGAATGATGTTACCGCCCGGGACATCCAGCAGCATGACAGCCAATGGACCCGGGGCAAGTCCATGGACGGTTTCTGCCCGATCGGCCCCTGGGTGGTGGATGATGTGGACCCGTCAGCCTTGAAGCTGGAAACGCGGCTGAACGGCAAGACAGTCCAGCAGGGCTGCACCGCTGATTTTATCACCCCGATCCCCCAGCTGATCGAGTTTATCACCGCCTCCATGACGCTGGAGCCCGGCGACGTAGTGGCCACAGGCACTCCGGCTGGCATTGGCCCCATGATCCCCGGCGACAGGGTAGAGGTGGACATTGAGGGTGTGGGCATACTGAAAAACCACATTGTCTGAGAAAAAATCCTGACGGGCAGATGCCATCTGCCCGTCAGGAAAAATAAAGGCACCCGCCGCAAAAAAATGCTTGCATTTTCCATTCAGGTCTGCTATAATAATCAGCACAGACGCAGGTGTAGTTCAATGGTAGAATGTCAGCTTCCCAAGCTGAACACGGGGGTTCGATTCCCCTCACCTGCTCCAAAAGGGTACGCCGGTGGCGTACCTTTTTTTGAGCTTGATTCGATTTGTCATTCTGTGCAGTTTATGGTAACGTGAACTGATATTTGGGGTGATTGCCCAGATGTCTGGCCGGGAGGTACCGTCATGCTGATTCTTGGAATAGACCCAGGCTATGCTATTGCAGGCTTTGGTCTGGTCGAGGCCCGCCAGGGGAAGTATCGGATGACCGCCTGTGGGGCTATCAATACCCCGGCAGGGGTGAGGCTCCCCGCCCGGCTGTGGCAGATCGCCACTGATCTGGAGAATCTGATTGAGCAGTTTCACCCGGATGTCATGGCCATTGAGGAGTTGTTCTTCAACCACAACGTTACCACCGGCATCGGCGTGGCCCAGGCTCGGGGTGTCATTCTTATGACGGCAGAAAAGCTGGGCGTGCCCATTTGCGAGTACAATCCTTCCCAGGTGAAGCAAGCGGTGGTGGGCTATGGCAAGGCGGAAAAACGGCAGGTGATGGATATGACCAAGCGGCTTTTAAACCTGAATGCGGTGCCTAAGCCGGACGACGCCGCTGACGCGGTGGCCATTGCTCTGTGCCACGCCCGGTCGTCAACCTCGCTGTTAAAAACTTTACAATAACGTCTGGGGAGATCAACGTGTTTTATTATTTAAGTGGTACCGTAGCACACATCGGGCCGCATCTGGCGGTAATTGACTGCGGGGGAGTGGGCTATGCCTGCCGCACCACCAACCATACAATAAGCAAACTCACTGTGGGTAAAGCATCTAAACTTTACACCTATATAAACGTGCGAGAGGACCTTGTGGAGCTTTACGGTTTTGCAAGCGAAAATGAGCTGGGCTGTTTCCGGATGCTGATCGGAGTGTCCGGGGTAGGGCCAAAGGCGGCGCTGGCTATATTGTCCTCCAACACCCCAGAGGGACTGGCGATGGCCATTGTATCCGGCAATGAGAAGGCGCTGACCTCTGCCCCCGGCATCGGGAAGAAAATCGCCCAGCGCATCATTCTGGAGCTGAAGGACAAACTGGCCAAGGGCCAGCTGGACACAGTGGGAGGGGAGAGCTTCGCGGGAGGCATCACCGTTATCCCCGAGAACAAGGCCAGCGAAGCGGCGGCGGCTTTGGCGGTGCTGGGCTACAGCCAGAGTGAGGTGGCGGTTGCTCTGAAGGGAATTGATTTGGATGCGCTGCCGCTGGAGGACATCATAAAGCAGGCGTTGAAAAAGATGGTGAAGGCGTGAAGCTCTATTTTACTTCGGCAAACCAAATAATTGTCAAGGAGGGGAGCCCTTGAGCATAGATTTTTCCGACAGCGGCGGCTTTGAAACGGAAGCCCCTCTTGTAACCACCTCGCTGACCCAGGACGACGAGGGGGAAGGGTCCCTGCGCCCAAAATCCCTGGTGGAGTATATCGGGCAGGAGAAGGTCAAGGGCAACCTGTCCATCTTTATCCAAGCCGCAAAAATGCGGGGAGAACCGCTGGATCACGTTCTGCTCCACGGCCCCCCGGGTCTGGGCAAAACCACCCTGTCCGGCATCATAGCCAACGAGATGGGGGTAAATATCCGGATCACTTCCGGTCCAGCCATTGAAAAGCCCGGCGATTTAGCGGCGCTGCTGACCAATTTGCAAGAAAACGATATTCTGTTCGTGGACGAAATCCACCGGCTGAACCGCTCTGTTGAGGAAATCCTGTACCCCGCCATGGAGGACTATGCCATCGACATCATCATTGGCAAAGGCCCCTCCGCCAACTCCATCCGGCTGGATCTGCCCAAGTTTACCCTGATCGGCGCCACCACCCGGGCAGGGCAGCTGTCCGCGCCTCTGCGGGACCGCTTCGGTGTCACGCTGCGGCTGGAGCTGTACACCCCCGAGGAACTGGCCCTCATCGTTACCCGCTCTGCGGGGATTTTGGACGTACCCATCGAACAGGAGGGGGCACTGGAGATCGCCCGCCGCAGCCGAGGCACCCCTCGAATCGCCAACCGTATGCTCCGCCGGGTGCGGGATTTTGCCCAGGTTACCGCCGGGGGGGTGGTCACCCAGGGCGTGGCGGACAAGGCGCTCCAGGCCCTGGAAATCGACGAGCTGGGACTGGACAATGTGGATAGGCGGATGCTGGTGAGCATCATCACCAATTATGGCGGGGGGCCGGTGGGCCTGGACACCCTGGCGGCCACCATCAATGAGGAATCCGTCACGCTGGAGGACGTATATGAGCCGTACCTCATGCAGCTGGGCTTCCTCACCCGTACGCCCCGTGGCAGATGCGTGACGCCCAAGGCATACCGGCATTTGGATATGCCTGTGCCCGGCGCGGCAGGCGGAAGGGAACATATGGAACAGCTTTCCTTTTGATTTTCGGTGGAAATTCGGCAAAATCACCGGCTGTCGGCGTTCTGCTTTGTCAGAACGGCTAAAGTAAAAAGAAATTCCAGGGAAATTTCTAAAAAAATTGCCGAAAGTGATTGACAATTCTCCACTTTTGTGATTATAATATGTAGGGTTGCATTATGAGCACAATTATTTCCCAAACAAGCAAATACAGCGACGAAGAGCTGTGCCGTCTCGCCGCCTCCGGAAACCGTGACGCGGAGGAAACTCTGGTCAAGCGTTACCTTCGGATGGTTCGTGTGTGTGCCAGACCGTACTTTCTGGCTGGAGGAGACAGCGAGGATTTGATTCAGGAGGCCACGTTTGGTCTTTTAAAGGCAGTTCGTGAGTTTGATTCCGGACATGATGCGAAGTTCAAAACCTTTGCGGAGGTCTGTATCCGCAACCGGATCCGGTCTGCGGTGGCTACAGCTTCCAGATGCAAGTACGCTCCATTGAATGACAGCGTTCCGTTTGAGCCGCCTATGCTGGGCAGCGGAGCCAGCCCGGAGGAGCTTTATATCAGCAGGGAAGAAGAAGCGGAACGGCTGTCCAAACTGGACCAAAAGCTCTCGCCGCTGGAGCGGAAGATTATGGCGCTCTTTTTGTACGGCCTGTCCTATCGGGAAATCAGCGAGCAGGTGGGACGTCCCATCAAATCAGTGGACAATGCGATTCAGCGCATCCGGCGGAAGGTTGCCGGCGATTTCGGCGTTATCAGCGAAAGCTGACGCAAATATTACAGTCCCAGCAGGTTGCTTTTCCGGTTCTGGGCATCAAAAGAGAGGGTATTTCCTATGTACGAAGACAAGACTTTAGTTTGCAAAGAGTGCGGCCAGGAGTTCGTGTTCACCGCCGGTGAGCAGGAGTTCTACGCAGAGCGCGGCTTCCAGAATGAGCCTCAGCGCTGCAAGGCCTGCCGTGACGCCCGCAAGGCTGCTGCCCGCGGTCCCCGGGAGTACTTCACTGCTACATGTGCCGCCTGCGGTGGCGAGGCCAAGGTTCCCTTTGAGCCGAAGTCTGACCGTCCCGTCTACTGCAGTGAGTGCTTCGCCAAGATGCGCGGCGAGGGCTGAACAAACGAATGACAAAGAAGGCCGTGCATTCAGCACGACCTTCTTTTTTATCTGAAATAAGTTTGGGCCAACGGCTTGTCTGGCGGCGTAAAGTGTGGTATAATTTTTTTGAATATGTGAATATGATCCAAATGAAAAGGAGTGGCGTATCGCGTGAATAAATCCATCTATGAAAGTCCGCTTTCCTCCCGCTATGCCAGCGACCAGATGCAGTATATCTTCTCCCCGGACAAGAAATTTTCCACCTGGCGGCGGCTGTGGATTGCTTTGGCCCGGGCGGAGATGGAATTGGGCCTGCCTGTTACCCAGGAACAGATCAACCAGATGGAGGCCCACATCACCGACATCGACTATGATATGGCTGCGCAGAAGGAAACGGAACTACGCCATGATGTCATGGCCCACATACACACATACGGCGCCCAATGTCCTGAGGCCATGCCCATTATCCACCTGGGGGCCACCAGCTGCTATGTAGGGGACAACACCGATATCATCATCATGCGGGATGGCCTGGAGCTGATCCGGAACAAGCTGGTGCGGGTGCTGAACGCACTGGCCCAATTTGCTGACAAGTATAAAGCCTTGCCGACCCTTGGTTTTACTCACTTTCAGGCGGCTCAGCTGGTCACGGTGGGCAAACGTGCCACACTGTGGATGAATGAGCTGCTCCAGGATCTGGACGAAGTAGAGTACCGCAACTCCACGCTGAAGCTGCTGGGGTGCAAAGGCACCACCGGCACCCAAGCGTCTTTCCTGGAACTGTTCGAGGGCGACCACAGTCTGTGCAAAGAACTTGACCGCCGCATTGCCCGGGAAATGGGCTTCGAGGCTACCGTCCCAGTGTCCGGGCAGACCTATTCCCGGAAGGTGGACGCCGCTGTGCTGGCCACCTTGTCCGGAATTGCCCAGTCTGCCTGTAAATTCGCCACGGATGTGCGGCTTTTGTGCCATTTGAAGGAAATTGAGGAGCCCTTTGAAAAAAAGCAGATCGGCTCCTCCGCCATGCCCTATAAGCGAAATCCCATGCGGTGTGAGCGCATCTGTTCCCTGGCCCGCTACGTAATCGCGGATGCCGCAAACCCCGCCTATACCACCGCGACCCAGTGGTTTGAGCGTACCCTGGACGATTCCGCCAACAAGCGCATCTCAGTGCCCGAAGCATTCCTGGCGGTGGATGCCATCCTCAATATTTATGAGAATGTGGCCTCCGGCCTGGTAGTGCATGAGAAGGTGATCGAGAAACATATCATGGAGGAGCTTCCCTTCATGGCCAGCGAAAATATTTTGATGGACGCTGTGAAAAGGGGAGGGGACCGGCAACAGCTGCATGAGCGTATTCGGCTCCATGCCCTTGAAGCTGGGCGAAACGTAAAGGAATTAGGCTTGACGAATAATCTCCTGGATTTGATTTCTGCCGACCCGCAGTTTGGACTGAGCCGGGAGGAGCTGACCGCCCATATGGCACCGTCCCGATATATCGGACGGTGCCCGGAGCAGGTATCCGACTTCCTGTCCGAGTTCATCCAGCCTGTGCTTGCGGCCCATCCGGACGCCCTGTCTGATCAGGCGGTGGAGCTGAAGGTATAACCATTATAGTCACCGCTTTAATGGGCTGGCGGGCTTTGCTCGTCTTGAAAATCGGGTACCGATTTTCAAGTGTTATGACTATAGATGTCAATTTTGGAAAGGATTGATCACATATGAAATCTGCTGTCCGTCGTATCGGTGTATTTACCAGCGGAGGCGACGCCCCCGGCATGAACGCGGCGATCCGCGCAGTGGTGCGTGCCTCCCTGCACTATGGCATTGAGTGTATCGGTATCCGGCGGGGCTATCACGGCCTGCTCAACGGTGATTTCTACAAGCTGGACTTTGAGAGCGTCAGCGACATTTCCCGCCGGGGTGGCACCATGCTCTATTCGGCCCGCAGTCTGGAGTTTATAGAGGAGGCCGGACGGAACAAGGCTCTGGCCACCTGTAAGTTGCTGGGGATGGACGCCCTGGTTGGCATCGGCGGCGATGGTACCTTCAAGGGCCTGCTCAGCTTGGCCAACTGCGGCATCTCTGTCATCGGCATCCCCGGTACTATTGACAACGACATCGCCTGCTCCACCTACACCATCGGTTACGATTCCGCCTGCAACATCGCGTTGGATAGCATTGACCGTCTGCGTGACACCATGAAATCTCACGAGCGCTGCTCGGTGGTGGAGGTCATGGGGCATCGGGCCGGATTTCTGGCCTACTCCGTGGGCATTGCCTGCGGCGCCACGGTGGTCCTTGTGCCAGAGCGCGAAGTGAACTTTGAGCAGGATGTGATCGAGCCGATCCGCCGGGCCCGTTTGGGTGGACGCACTCACTTCATGGTCATTGTAGCCGAGGGTGTTCCCGGCGGCGCATACAGTGTAGCGGACCAGATCCGGGAAGCCACGGCGCTGGATACCCGTGTCACTGTGTTGGGCCATGTACAGCGGGGCGGTTCGCCCACCTCCCGCGACCGTATGGTAGCCACCTATATGGGCTATGAGGCGGTGAAGCTGCTGGCGGAAGGGAAGTCCTGCCGGGTTGTGGCCATGAAGGGCGACGATGTTGTAAATTATGACATTACTGAGGCCTTGGCCATGACAAAGGACTTGGATGAATTGAGCGAGGTTGTGGCCCGTGCCATGACTGGCGTAGCGGAAGAACATATTTGATGATACCAGAAAAGCCCAGCGGACACATCCGCTGGGCTTTTACAGCGAATCTTTAGAGCCTATGGAAGAAGATGAATGATAAAAAACCGGCGGTCTTATGACCGCCGGTTTTTCGTTCGCAAGTATTTTTCTTACTTTGCAAGAACCTTCTTCAGGCGTGCGAAGCGGGGGAGAGAGTTCTCGGTGGGAGCCTTGGCCTCACCCTGGATCAGGGGCAGGGCATAGTCGATGAAGTCCTGAGTGACCCCGTTGTTCTCCTTGTTAATCCACTCCAGCGGCACCTTCTTCTCGAAGTTGGCCACCTCAGAGAGATTGAACAGCTTGGTCTTGCAGGTATACACACCACCCTCGCGGGTGCACTCAAAACCTACCATCTTGTCGGTCTCACCAGCCACGGCAGCCTCCACGGCGGTCTTGCCTGCCAGGAAGGATTCGTCGATGTCGGTGCGGGAGGCCACATGGGCGCCGCAACGCTGGAGCAGGGACAGCTCGATGCCGCGGACCTTGGCACCGGTCTTCTCCTTGACCACATTGGCCAGCAGGGCGGCCAGACCACCCAACTGGGCGTGACCAAAGCCGTCGGTGGCGGAGGTCTTGGCCTCAGCCACGAAGGTACCGTCGGCATAGTGGATGCCCTCGGAGACGGCTACAATGCAGTTGCCGTTCTTCTTGTAAATGGCGTCCACGTCGGTCAGGAACTTGTCCATGTCGAAATCCACCTCGGGGAGATAGACCAGGTCGGGAGCGCAGCCTACCACGCCAGCCAGAGCGGCGGCGCCAGCCAGCCAGCCAGCGTGGCGGCCCATGATCTCGATCACGGTGACCATGCCGGTGTCATACACCCGGGCGTCCTTGTACACCTCGGCGCAGGAGGTGGCGATATATTTGGCGGCAGAGGCAAAGCCGGGGCAGTGGTCTGTGCCGAACAGGTCGTTGTCGATGGTCTTGGGTACGCCCATCACCCGGCACTCGTAGCCGGACTTGGCCATGAAGCGGCTGACCTTGGCGCAGGTATCCATAGAATCATTGCCGCCGTTGTAGAAGAAATAGCGGATATTGTACTTCTTGAAGATCTCCAGAATGCGCTTGTAATCGGTGTCGTCCACATCGGGGTCGGCGATCTTGTAGCGGCAGGAACCCAGCTCGGAGGAGGGGGTGTTGAGCAGAAGCTCCAGCTCCTTGGCATCCTCCTGTCCCATGTCGTACAGCTGATCGTTGAGCATCCCTTTGATGCCGTGGGCCATGCCATAGACGGCGGTGATGTCGGGGCAGTCCAGCGCGGTGCGGATGACGCCGTACGCGCTGGCATTGATAACGGAGGTGGGGCCTCCGGACTGACCAATGACGCAAGCGCCCTTTAACTGTGCCATGTTCGTGTTCTCCTTTGTCGTAGGTTAAATCAGGCCTTGCCGTTGCAGCCCAGCACGTCCACCAGCTTGTGGCGCACCAGCTCCTTGATGTTTGCGCGGGCGGGCTTCAGGTACTCGCGGGGGTCGAACTTGTCGGGATGCTCGGTGTAGAACTGACGGATGGTGCCAGTCATGGCCAGACGCAGGTCGGAGTCGATATTGATCTTACACACGGCGCTCTCGGCGGCCTTGCGCAGCTGCTCCTCGGGGATACCTACGGCATCGGGCATCTTGCCGCCGTTGGCGTTGACCATCTTCACATACTCCTGGGGCACGCTGGAGGAGCCGTGGAGCACGATGGGGAAGCCGGGCAGACGCTTGACCACCTCGTCCAGAATGTCGAAGCGCAGAGGAGGGGGGACCAGCTCGCCCTTCTCGTTGCGGGTACACTGGGCGGCGGTGAACTTGTAGGCGCCGTGGGAGGTGCCGATGGCGATGGCCAGGGAATCACAGCCGGTCTTGGACACGAACTCCTCGACCTCCTCGGGACGGGTGTAGTGGGATTCCTCAGCGGAGACCTTCACATCGTCCTCAACACCAGCCAGGGCGCCCAGCTCGGCCTCGACTACAACACCGTGGTCGTGGGCGTACTCCACAACCTTCTTGGTGCCCTCAATGTTCTCGGCAAAGGGCTTGGAGGACAGGTCGATCATAACGGAGGTGAAGCCGCCGTCGATGCAGCTCTTGCAGGTTTCAAAGCTGTCGCCGTGGTCCAGGTGGAGCACGATGGGGATCTCGGGGCACTCAATAACAGCAGCCTCCACCAGCTTCACCAGATAGGTGTGGTTGGCGTAGGCGCGGGCGCCCTTGGACACCTGGAGGATAACGGGGGCCTTCTCCTCCTTGCAGGCCTCGGTGATGCCTTGGACGATCTCCATGTTGTTGACGTTAAAAGCGCCGACAGCGTAGCCGCCATTGTAGGCTTTTTTGAACATTTCGGTAGAGGTAACCAGTGGCATAATTGTCCAACTCCTTGTCAAGAATTTAATTTTGCTGGATTACGTTATGATTTTAACATTTTCAATTCAAAAATGCAAGGAAAAGCGACGGCTTTTCCAAGTCAAAACATACAAAACAAGGGAAAAATTTTTACCCGGTGCCAACAAAATGACGGCGGGCATATAATGGCGGGAAAGGGGGGAGGACGTATGATCCAGATACTCCCATACAACCGCCGGGCGGCGGTGGCCTACGCCCACAAGTGGGCCTACAGCCGCAATCCAGCCTTTTACGACTTCAGCGAAATTGGCGGCGACTGCACCAATTTCGCATCCCAATGCCTGTATGCGGGAACGGGGATCATGAACTTCACGCCGGAATACGGCTGGTACTACATCGATGCCACCGACCGGGCGCCGTCCTGGACGGGCGTACAGTTTTTCTGGGAGTTCATGACCCGGGCCCAGCCTACGGACGGCCCCATCGGCATCCAGGTACACATGAATTTCCTGCGGCCCGGGGATTTTGTGCAGCTCCGGTTTGAAAACAGCGGGGAGGTGTTCGCCCACACGCCGGTGGTGGTGTCAGTGGGCAGTATCCCCAGGCCGGACAACATCCTCATCGCGGCCCACACCAATGACGCCGACTACCGCCCGCTGGACAGCTACCAAAACGTGGTGGAGTGGCGGTTCCTTCATATTGTGGGGGCCATCAAGGTGACGGACGGTCCTGCGGCCAGCGAAAGCAGGACGCAAGGCGCGGAGGGATGATCCCCCGCGCCTTGACCAGTCCTGCTTGACCCCATTTTCAATTTTTCGCCGGCTTCCCGTGACCAAAATGGATGGTAATGTGTTCCATCATGATTCCTCCGTCTGTTTCCTGGGCCGTCCCCGGCGCTTGGCTTTGACCTTGCCCAGCGGATTCGACTGGGCCGCGTCTTGGAGGGCGGCGTTATTCACATGGGTGTAAATCTGGGTGGTGTTCAGATTTTCGTGGCCCAGAACCTCCTGCAAAGTACGCACATCCACGCCATTTTGCAGCATCAGCGTGGCGGCGGTGTGGCGCAGCTTGTGGGCGGAGTATTTGCTGCTGTCCAGCCCAGCGGCGATAAAGCGCTGTTTGAGCATATAATGGACGCCGTCCTTGGTGATGCGGGTGTGCCGCCGGGAGATAAACAGCGCGTTAGGGTCCGCCGGACCGGACTGGCTTCGGACCTCCAGCCAATCCTCAATGGCATTCTGGCAGGCAGCGTTAAGGTAGACCACCCGTTCCTTATTTCCTTTGCCCAGCACCCGCAGGCGGTCATCCCGGATGTCGGTGATATTAAGCCCCACCAGCTCGGAAATCCGAAGTCCGCAGTTCAAAAACAGGGTAATGATGCAGTAATCCCGTTCCGCGTTGTCCCCGTCAATGGAGTCCAAAAGCTGGATACTCTCATCCAGCGTCAGATAGCGGGGCAGAGACTGCCGGATTTTGGGCGTATCCAGGTTTTGGACGGGATTGACCTCCAAAACCTTTGCTTTGTTCACAAGATAGTTATAAAAAGACCGGATCACGGCCACTTTTCGGGCCCTTGAGGACACCTCAAGCCCATAGCCGGAGCTTGGGGCGTTAGCGTGCTTGGCGCGGTCGCGGCTCAGAAAGCTGAGAAACGCGTAGACATCCATCATGGTCACGGAGCGAATCAAATCCAGATTCACGTCGGATATGGATATCTCATCCAGCGGCGTCGCGCGCGGCACAAGACTTTTTTCGATTTTTATGTAACGGAAAAAGGTGCGTAGGTCGAGAAAGTATTCGTCCACAGTTTTTTTCGAGTGGCCCTGGATGGTCTCATGATAGGCCAGAAAGCTCCGCAGATCGGGCGGCGCTTCAGTGCGATAATCAGTCATGGTTGCAAGCTGACTTATATCTTGGGGAAAGTTGGGCAGACTACAATGGCGAAACAAATTCATGTACGCAGTAAACACCGGGCGATGCAGTCGGATTCGTCGCAGGGTTGTATATGGAGGTCATAGGTCAAAATCGGCGGATTTTCCGGTGCACCCCTCCCCTCAACTCAACAAAATTTTAATTTTGTTGAGTTGTATATATCAGCCTATACCTCCTCTCATTCTACTAATATTGGAGTGATTTTCTGTGAGCCTGATCCCGTGCACTCAAAACTGCAAATACCAAAACGAGGGCCTGTGTACACTGGCTCAGGCCCCGTCGCTGGTCAATCAGGCTGTTCCAAACGATGCCTGTCTGAATTTTACGCCCCGTGAATCAAACCAGCACGGCAATGGCTTCCCGAATATTGCCCACCCGAATGAGATCTAAGCCGTCCGGAGCCAGCAGTTTGCCGCTGCTTCTGGACGGCACCAGGCATTTGGTAAAGCCCAGCCGCCGCACCTCGCTGAGCCGCTGGTTGATGGCGCTCACCGAGCGCAGCTCGCCGGTCAGTCCGACCTCCCCAACTGCGGCCAGGTCATAAGGCACAGGCTTGTCCCGGAAGCTGGACGCCAGCGCCACAATCAGGGCCAGATCAGCGGCAGGCTCGTCCAGCGTCAGCCCGCCGATGACATTGACATAAAAATCACAATTAGACAACATCAGCCCGCCCCGTTTTTCCAGCACCGCCAGCATCATCATGGCACGGTTATAGTCAAAGCCATTGCTGGTGCGGCGGGAATTTCCATAGGCCGACGGCGCAAGCAGGGCCTGCACCTCCGCCAGTACGGGCCGCACTCCCTCCATCACGCAGGTGACGCAGGAGCCGGGCATATTTTCCGGCCGTCCCGACAGCATGGCCTCTGACGGATTGGGCACCTCCACCAGCCCCTTGTCCACCATCTCAAACACACCGATTTCATTGGTAGCGCCAAAACGGTTTTTAGCCGCCCGCAGGATGCGGTATGAGTTGTGCTCCTCCCCCTCAAAATGAAGCACACAGTCCACCATGTGCTCCAGTACCTTGGGTCCGGCCAGCGAACCCTCCTTATTGATGTGGCCCACCACGAAAATCGTCACCCCCATCCCTTTGGCCAGGTGCATCAGCGCCATGGTACACTCCTTCACCTGGGCCACACTTCCCGGCGAGGAATTGGAATCACCATTATAAATGGTCTGAATGGAATCCACAATGAGGATATCCGGTTTTTGCTCCTGGACTGCCGCCACGATATCGTCCAGGTTTGTCTCGGAATACAGGTACAGCCCCTCGTCCCGGACCCCCAGCCGCTGTGCCCGCAGCTTGATCTGCCGCTCCGATTCCTCTCCCGATACATATAAAACGTTGGCAAAACGGCACAAATTGTCACAAATTTGAAGCATAAGCGTGGATTTCCCGATTCCCGGCGCACCGCCCACCAGCACCAGCGCCCCCCGGACCGCGCCGCCGCCCAGCACCCGGTCCAGTTCATTCATTCCGGTGTTGAAGCGAAGCTCATCCACCGCTTCTACCTCAGCGATGGGTCTGGGACGGCGCATCCCGCTGTGCCGAACTGAGGCTGCGGCAGAGGATTTCTTTTTGACCTCCGCCGCTGGCTGCTCCACAATTGTGTTCCATGCGCCGCAGGCGGGGCATCTCCCCTGCCACTTCAGCGATTCCGTACCGCATTCCGTGCAGTAAAACAGGGTTTTGGCCTTAGCCATGTATCATTCTCCTTCCCAAACTGTGGGTATCATTTGTAACTCCTGCCAATACGCTCCTGCCAGCGCCAGAGAGATTTTACGCTGGTAGGGATCGGTGAGCAGCAGGGATGCCTCCTCCCCGTTGCTGAGAAATCCGCACTCCACCAAAATGGCCGGACAACTGATATGCTCAAACAAGTAGATTCCATCCGGTATGGCCTTGGCATCCCGGTCGTTGTCTGGGGATAACACCTGCCGCAGAACCTCTTGTGTATTCTCGCCCCATTGGCGGCTGACATCTCCCATGTTGTAAAATACCTGAGCTCCGCTGTATCTCGTATCTGTAAAGTGGTTTTGGTGTACACTGATAAGCATGGCATTAGAAAAGCCGCCCACGAAAGCCACCCGGTTTTTCAAATCGGAAACCTTCTTTTCCCGGATGGTGGACGCCCCCTCGCTGTGCATCGACCTGTCCTCCATGCGGGTCAGTTCCGTCCTCACACCCAAAAATGCCATCAACGCCTCGGTTTTCTGCACGATACTCAGGTTGATATCGCTCTCCCGGCTTCCGCTGGCGGTGCTGGCGCCGCCATCTTCCCCGCCATGTCCGGCGTCCAGAATCAAAACCCGGCCCTCGTCCGGCGAGGCGGCTATGGCGGACACCACATTGTCCCGGCCCACATAGGCGGCGGCGCCCAAAATACACAGACACAAAAATAACAGCAGCAAATCTCGTTTCACAGGCCAGTCCCCCTTCCCTTCACCATATGAGAAAAGAGGGCGGTTCATGCATGGATCAGAGGTAGGAAAACACCTCGTGGTGCCGGCTGGAAATGGCAACGGACACCCGGGGAAACTGTTCCGCCAGCCAGGCCTGAAGCACCGGGCATATCACGTTTTCCGTGGGGAAATGCCCCGCATCAATCAAGTTCAGCCCCTGTGCCTTCGCATCAATAAAGTGATTATACTTTACATCAGATGTGACAAAGGTATCGCATCCATGGGCTAAGGCGTCCTCCATCATACCAGCACAGGCCCCGCCCCCCACCGCGATTTTGTGAACAGGCCTTCCTCCGTCCACCAGCCGCAGGCCATTGGCCCCCAGCAGCTGTTTGACCCCCAGGGAAAAATCATAGAGGGATTGTTCCGTCACATAGCCCACCCGGCCGATGCCGTAGTCTCTCCCCTGCCCGTCAACCCCCTCCTGCTTGAGGTGGCTGATATCGGTAAGCCCCAGCCGCAGGGCCAGCGCGTCATTGACCCCGCCCTCTACCGCGTCCAAATTGGTATGGGCGCAGATGGCGGCAATCCCGTGCTCCACGAGAGACAAAAGGATCTGCCCGGTAATCGTCTGGTCCGTCACGGATTGAATACCGCCGAAAATCACCGGATGGTGTGACACGATCAGCTGCGCCCCCTGCTCAGCAGCCTCCTCCAACACCTGCTCGGTGATGTCCAGGGACACCAGGATCTTGCTGACCTGCGCCCCCTCCCGGCCTACCAGGAATCCGGCATTGTCAAAGCCCTCCTGCAATTCAAACGGCGCTTTCTCCTGCAAAAATGCGTACACCTTGCCTACAGTTGTCACAGTGCTCAGCTCCTTTTCCATGGTAATCAATCCGGACAGCACAGATTCCAGCTCCTCAATGGCAGCTAGATTGGGCGTGTGCGCCGCCTGCTGTCCGCGCAGGGCCTTCTCCGCTTTTTCCCGTATCAGCGCCAGATATTCCCGGCGCAGTACCCCGCTGTTCTGCCGCCCCGCCCACTGCTCCGCAGGACTTAACGGCGGCATCTGCCCACCCTTCACGGACATAATACTGTATAGCCTTTCCCCTTCACAGGCAATGCGTTCCTTCACAATCTCATATCCGTTGGATTGCAGCCACCGCCGCAGCTCCACAAAGCCGGTCATGGGCTGGAGCAGAAGCAAAGCGCCCTCTCTGGTCCATGGCGCGGCCTCCAGAATGGAGATGATGGTCTCCCCTCCCATACCTGCGATGGCGATGGTGTCTACCTCTGACTGGCGGATATCGGTCAGTCCGTCGCACAGACGGAAGGAAATCTGCTCTGCCACGCCAAAGCGCTGGGCGGTCTTTTTGGCACGGTTCAGCGGCCCCTCCCGCAGATCAGCGGCAATGGCGCTGTCAATGCGGCGGATTTGCAGCAGCCAAACCGGAAGATATCCGTGGTCAGTGCCTACATCAGCCAAGCGGGTCCCCTGGGGGACCTGCTCCGCAATGGCTTGTAGCCTGGGTGTCAATTCCATATCGTCCCTCCTGCATCTAACCCAGAATAAAGGAAAAGAGCGGAAACCTCCGCTCTTTTCGCAGTTCGAAAATCAGGCGACAGTGGCGTTGAGCTGCTCCAGCAGGGCATCCACATCCACACCGTGGACCATGCAGGCCTGCTCCACCGTCTCTCCGCGGGAGGACGGGCAGCCCAGACAGTGCATACCGATGGACAGGAAGATGGGAGCGGTGTCGGGCGCGATGTCCAAGATATCGCCGATGATGGTGTCCTTTGTAATTTTAGCCATTTCGGGACAACCTCCTTGCAGTTTTTGTCGAACAACCTATAGTATACCCAATACTGCGTTGGTTTGCAAGTGTTTCCCAAAAAAATCAGGAATTCAGCTGTTTAAAAATTCCTCCAGCCGGTCCATCCCTTTCTTGATGTTGTCCATGGAGGTGGCGTAGGACCAGCGTACAAAGCCAGGGGCCCCGAAGCCGCCCCCTGGCACAGCGGCCACCAGCCCATACTTTAAAAGCGCAGCGCAGAAGTCGTCAGCGGTCTGGATCAGTTGGCCGTGGATGGTCCTGCCGACGAGTTTTTCCATGTTCATCATCACATAGAAAGCGCCCTCTGGCTGGATACAGCTGACACCGTCCATACGGTTCATCCGCTCTACAATGTAGTTCCGGCGTTTTTCAAATGCCTGACACATCTCCTCCACGCAGCCCTGGGGGCCGTTCAGCGCGGCCACAGCGGCCTCCTGGGAAATGGTGCAGGGGGAACCGGTGGAATTGCTGACGAAATTGCTCAACACCTTGGCAATTTTCTCGCTGGCCAGCAGATAGCCGATCCGCCAGCCGGTCATGGCATAGGACTTGGACACGCCGTTGATCAGGATGGTGCGCTCCCTGACCTCACTGTCCAGAGCCGCAATGGAGACAAACTGCCGCCCATCATACATCAGGCCATAGTAGATTTCGTCGGAAATCACATAGATATCCTTGTCAACACACACCCTCGCGATTGCGTCCAACTCCTCCCTGCTGTACACCATTCCGGTGGGATTGCAGGGATTGTTGATAATCAGTGCCTTGGTGTTGGGCGTGACAGCCGCCTCCAGCTGTTCCGCCGTCATTTTGAAACCGGAGCCCTCCCCTGCCGTGACAATCACTGGCTTGGCCCCCGCCATTTTGATCATTTCCAGGTAGCTTACCCAAAAGGGCGCGGGCAGGACCACCTCGTCACCGGGGTTCACCAGCGCCCGCAGAGCCAAGTAAACACAGTGCTTTGCGCCGCTGGACACCACCACCTGAGAGGGTGTGTAATCAAGGCCGCAGTCTTCCTTCATCCGCCTGCAAACGGCTTCCTTCAGCGCAGCCGTACCAGAGGCCGGAGTGTACCGGGTATTATTATCAGCAATGGCACGATTAGCTGCCGCTTTGATGTGCTCCGGCGTGTTAAAATCAGGTTCGCCCGCACCGAAACCGACCACATCAATACCATCTGCCATCATCTGCTTGGACAATGCGTCGATAGCCATAGTGCTGGACACCTGCACAGCGGACGCGATTTGCGAAAAATCCTTCAAAACGATCCCCTCCAAACTCTATTTCCTGCCGTATTATATTCTCGATCCTGCAAAAAAGCAAGTATATTTTGAATATTGAACAAAGATTTTGCAATTTTAATGAAACAGCATTGCATAATGCCTGTCAAAATATTCCTGTCCACTCACGCAGACAGGAATATGGGATTCAGACCCGGGCATTTTTGCGGTAGAGCAGATACAGTCCCTTCACCAACAGGTCGTGGTCGTAACGGATCTCCCGGCGGCACAGGCGGTAGAGTTCCGGAGCGGGATTTCCGGTGGACACCACGGACAGCGCCGGTACTCCCGCCGCCTCCTCCAGCGACTGGATGACCCGGTCAAACGCGCCGCTGTAGCCGTACAGCACACCCGCCCGCATCGAATCCACCGTATTCCGGCACAGGGGGGTGTCCACCTGGGCCATGGAAATCTGGGGCAGCTGGGCCCCATAGTGGGACAGGGCTTCCAGCGCAATATCCATCCCCGGCATAATTGCGCACCCCTCAAAGGTGTTTTCGCCAATATAGGAAAAGGTGACAGCCGTGCGGGAATTGATAACGATGGCAGGGGTTGGGTAAAGGGCAGCAATGGCCACAGCGGAAGCCACAATATCACTTCCCAGCTGGTTGTGAATCTCCGATTTGATGTTAAGCCCGGTTTTCAGCCCCGGCCCCACCACCAGCGGAGCCCTGCCTGTGAGCCGCCGCAGGGTCCTCACATAGGCCGAAGTAATCGGCGGTACAACACTTGACAAGATTGCTCCCTTTACAGCGCTTAAGTCAGCCCTGTACAGATGGAACACCGCCATCAGATCGATGGCACAGCGGTCGTCCGTCATTTTAGCGTCGGTGGACAGTCTCGATTGAAACGATAGTGCGCCGTCCTCGCTGAACAGGGCGATGGTGGTGCCAGTATTACCGATGTCAATGGCTAAAATCATGTACCCTCTCCCCTTCTCTCTATCCGTTCAGTATGTCCATAACCTGTTGGTATTTGCTTCGATAAAGCTCCCTGCTCCGGGACGACAGCTTTTGAAAGCTCCGCTCCAGCTTTTCCTTCACAAATTTCTTCCCTTCCTCAAACTCCAAGCCCCGCTCCCGGTAGGCCAGATACAGCAGGCTGGGCAGGCTGTCAAAATGAGAGACCGCGTCCGCGTCCGCCACGCATAGCTCCTCCACACTTTCCCGGTCCAGCGGCACACTGCCCCGGTGGCTGCGGATGCAGTCTTGCACAAGCGCAATTTTTTCCGGCTCATAGTCCCATTGGGACAGAATGCCCTGGGCCATCTCCGCCCCGTGGACGTGGTGGTCGGGATACAGGCTGTAGTCGGTAACAGACGCAATATCGTGGAGCCATGCAGCAATCATCACAATCTCTTTGTCCGCCCCGTACCGCTCCGCCAAAAAAACCCCGTTTTTGACCACTGCCTCAATATGATCATACACACCCATCCCAAATTGATTGGAGGGCTGCTCACAGCGGCACCGGAGCTCTCCCCGCAAATAATTCAAAATATCATTTCTCATCTCTATTACCCCTTATGTAACCTATTTTATCACGGGACGCCGCCCATTGCAAGGAGGCAATGGAACGGCCGGAACGTTTCCGTCCCGGCCGTTTGCTCAAATATTCGCTCGGATAACCTCACCCATCTTGCGCGTGCCGATGGCGCGCTCCCCCGCCCTTGCGATGTCGACGGTACGCCAGCCGCCGGCCAGTGCCCGGTCCACGGCACACTCGATGGCGTCCGCCTCTTCCGCCAATTTAAGCGAATATCGGAACATCATGGCGGCGGACAGGATGGTGGCGATGGGATTGGCCTTGTCCTGTCCCGCGATGTCCGGCGCGGAGCCGTGAATCGGCTCGTACAGCGCGGGAGCACCGTCCCCTATGGAGGCGGAGGGCAGCAGGCCGATGGAGCCGGTGATCATGGACGCCTCGTCGGACAGGATGTCCCCGAACATATTCTCCGTCACCACCACGTCAAACTGCCCCGGGTCCCGCACCAGCTGCATGGCGCAGTTGTCCACCAGCACATCCTCATACTCTACATCGGCGTATTCCTCCGCCAGCCTGTGCATGACGGACCGCCACAGACGGGAAGTCTCCAGCACGTTTGCCTTGTCCACGCTGGTCACCTTTTTCCGACGCAGACGGGCCATCTCAAAAGCCTGGCGGCCAATGCGCTCGATCTCCTTCTCGGAATAGGCCATCAAATCGGTGGCCTCCAGCCCCCGGTCCTCCGTCTGGTACTTGTCCCGCCTGCCGAAATAAATGCCGCCCGTCAACTCCCGCACCATCAACAGGTCAATGCCCTTTTCCGCCGTCTCCTTCCTCAGCGGGCAGGCCTCCGCCAAAGCGGGACGCAAGGCGGCAGGACGCAGATTGGCGTAAAGGCCCAAGTCTTTACGGATAGCCAGCAGAGCTGTTTCCGGCCTTTCCTCCGCAGGCCTGTCGCTGCCCCACTTGGGACCGCCTACCGCGCCCAGCAGGACCGCGTCACAGCTTTTGCAGGTTTCGGCGGTGCCGTCGGGATAGCTCTTGCCCACCGCGTCGGTGGCACAGCCACCAAGCATTACATCCACATACTCAAAGGTGTGGCCAAACCTCTCCCCCACCTTGTCAATGACCTTTACCGTCTCATTAACAATCTCCGGGCCGATGCCGTCCCCCCGGATCAACGCAATTTTGTAATTCATGGCTGTTCCTCTCCATCTATGCTCAGATATCCGTCCAAGCGTCAAATCTTGTGGAAATCTGCGGGTCGTATACAGGAATACCAAATTCCTGGGTCATAACGTCTATAAACAAATTCAAACTCTGCTCAGACATCCCATAGCAGTCAAACCGGACAAGCTGTGGCGTAGTATACAGCGTGAAGCTGCCAAACCCCTCTTTTTCGCAGTTGTCCTGATTCAGCCAGTCCCAACCGGAAAAAACGGCACGAATCCGCTCCCTGATTTTCTCTATGGGAAGCGACTGCAGCTCCTCCAACTGCTCCCCATCGCACAGAGAAGCATATACCTTTTCATCCTCGTGAACTACGTTCTGCTTATACTTCCAGAAGTTGTAATCCGCACTCATTTTGCCGCTCCTCTTGCTTTCAAGGACTTCAGCAGCCCGCCGTACTCAATGATTCCGTTGACGAACGCCGGGAAGGGCGCGGCCTGGAAGCTGGCCCCGGTGGTCTCGTTCAGAATCATCCCAGTTCCGAAGTCCACCGATACCTGATCTCCCGCAGAAATACCGTCCACCGCCTCCGGGCACTCCAAAATGGGCAAGCCGATGTTGATGGCGTTGCGGTAAAAAATCCGGGCAAAGCTCTTGGCAATGACGCACTTCACCCCGCATGCCTTGATGGCCAGCGGCGCGTGCTCCCGGGAGGATCCGCAGCCGAAATTGCCGCCGCCCACCACAATGTCCCCGGCCTCCACCGTGGAGGCAAACTGGGCGTCAATGTCCTCCATACAGTGGGAGGCCAATGATTTCTCGTCCGGGGCGTTGAGATAGCGGGCCGGAATGATCACATCCGTATCAACATTGTCGCCGTACTTGTAAACCTTCATCCCTTTACACACCTTTCAAATACTTGCCGGATCGGTAACCACACCGGTGACAGCGGACGCCGCCGCCACAGCAGGGCTGGCCAAAATGATCATAGAGCTGGTGGGTCCCATGCGGCCCACAAAATTGCGGTTGGTAGTGGAGATAGCCCACTCACCATCACTGAGCACACCCATATGTCCGCCCAGACACGGCCCGCAGGTGGGGGTGGACACTACTGCCCCTGCATTGATGAAGTCGGCCACCAACCCCTCCGCCATGGCGTCCAGATAGACCTGCTGGGTGGCGGGTATGACGATGCACCGCACCCAGTCGGCCACCTTCCGGCCCTTGAGGATGGCGGCGGCCTCCCGCAGGTCCTTCAGCCGCCCGTTGGTGCAGGAGCCGATGACCACCTGCTGGATAGGCTTGCCCGCCGCCTCATCCACGCTCTTTATGTTGGAGGGCAGATGCGGGAATGCTACCGTAGGCCGCAGGGCAGACAAATCAATTGTAATCTCCTGGGTATATTTCGCATCGCTATCGGCTTCAAATACCCGCCATGCCCTGCTGACCCGACCCTTTAAGTAGTCAACCGTCCTGTCATCCACCGGGAAAATGCCATTCTTAGCCCCGGCTTCAATGGCCATGTTGCAGATGGTGAACCGATCATCCATCTCCAGGGAAGCGACCCCATCCCCCACAAACTCCAGAGACTGGTACAGCGCCCCATCCACCCCAATCATGCCGATCAGATGGAGAATCACATCCTTGCCGCTGATATGCGGCCCCAGCCTGCCCGTCAGCTCCACCTTGATTGCGGAGGGCACCTTGAACCAAGCCAGCCCCGTGGCCATCCCTGCGGCCATATCTGTGGAACCGACGCCAGTGGAGAACGCCCCCAGGGCCCCATAGGTGCAGGTATGGGAATCCGCGCCAATAATCACCTCGCCGGGGGCGGCCAAACCTTTTTCCGGCACAAGTGCGTGCTCAATGCCCATCTGGCCCACATCATAAAAATGGGTAATGCTGTGTTCCTTGGCGAATTCCCGGCAGGCGGCGCACAACTGGGCGGACTTGATGTCCTTGCAAGGGGTGGAATGGTCCAGCACAATGGCAATCTTGTCTTTGTCGAACACGGACGACAGCCCCGCCTTGTTGAACTCCGTGATGGCCACCGGGGTGGTGATGTCGTTGCCCAGCACCAGGTCCAGCCGTCCCTCGATGAGCTGTCCAGCCTCCACCTGGTCAAGGCCGGCGGAGCGGGCCAGAATTTTCTGGGTCATGGTCATGCCCATGGAATAACTCCTCCTTTGAAAAGCTGTTGTGTTTTGTTCCTGTGTCCATTATGCCAGAACCACTGGACGAAAAATGCAAACCATGATACAATGTACAACAGCAAAATCGCGGGAGGTGCATATTATGGCGGAATGGGACCTGCTGGCGGAGGGCCGCAGTCCCCGGAAATACCGGACAGGACAGCTGATCTATCTGCAAGGCACCCATCCGGACTGCTTCTACTATCTGCTGTCCGGCTCGGTGCGCAGCTTCATCAGCTCCAGCACCGGGGAGGAGCGGGTGCTCACCATCCACCGCACCGGGGACCTTATGGGGGAGGCGTCCTTCTTCGACGGCTGTCCCCGGGTGACCTCCGCCATGGCGCTGGAGGACTGCCTGATTTTGACCATCGACCAGGGACAGCTGGATGCCGCTTTCCTTCGCCACCCGGAGCTGGCCCAGCCCATGCTCCAGCACCTGGCCCGGACGGTGCGGATGCTGTCCGACCATGTGGAGGCCTCCTCCCTGCCCGCCCAGCAGCGGATCGCACGATGGCTGCTTCATCAGCCTGTTGGGGACAGCGGCTCCATCCGGGCCACCCACGAGGGCATCGGTCAGGCGGTGGGCCTGTCCCGTGTGACAGTGAGCCGGGTGCTGGGAGAGCTGGCTACTCTTGGGCTGGTAAAGCTGGGCTATCGGTCAGTCGCCGTTTGGGACCAGGCGCGGCTGGAGGAGCTGGCCCTTGGAGCCTGAATGGCGCATTCGGCGCTGATGCTCATGTACAACAAAACCACAGAGCTTTGGTCCTCAAGGATATTTTAGCTGGAATCTGGACCGGAAAGCAAACAATAAAGCCAGTCAAAAATAAATGGCTGGCGCAGAACATTAAAAATTGCCTTTGTCTGGAGCAAGTCTCCAAGCAAAGGCAATTTTTTGGTCTGCGGTTGTTATAGGATGATACAAATAAGCCCGCCGGACCCCTCGTTGATGATCCGCTGCAAGGTCTCGCGCAGCTTCTCCCGAGCTTCCTCCGGCATCCGTTTCAGTTTGCCGTTCAGATCCTCCCCCACCAATTCATGGAAAGAGCGGCCAAAGATATTGGAATCCCAGATTTTCCCCGTGTCCCCCTCGAACTGCTGGAGCAGGTAGTCCACCATCTCCTCCGACTGCTTCTCAGTGCCCATGATGGGGGAAACCTCCGTCTTGATATCCGCCCGCATCATGTGGATGGACGGCGCGGATGCCTTGAGCCGCACACCATACCGTCCCCCCTGCTTGACGATCTCCGGCTCCTCCAGGGTCATCTCCTCCGGATTCGGCATCACAATACCATACCCTGTGGCCTCTACCTGGGCCAGCGCCCCCTCCACCTTCTCATACTTCCGCTTCATAGCCGCCATCTGGGTGAGCTGGTCAATGAGGTCGCCATCGTCCTGGATCTCCAGCCCGCACTGCTCGGACACCGTAGAATAAAACAGCGTCCGGGGCAGCTCCAGCGTGGCGGTGACCACCCCGCTGCCCATGTCCATCCGGTTGAGGACGGCAGAACTGACCTCCTCCCGGTCGCCCATGGCCAGTACCGCGCCCTCCGCGTCCCGCAGGCGTGTCAGGCCCTCCGTTTCCTCCCGGATCATGGTGTACAACCCGCTTTTAATCGGATGATCAAAGGGCAGGACATCCACCCAGGGCGGCAGGAACAGGTCCATCTGTTTCATCGGGAACTCGTGGAGCACCGCCCGGATGATTTCGCTCACCGCCCCCTCGTCCAGCGTCAGGCAGTTGGCGGCTAGGCAGGTCACGTCATACCGCTCCGCGATGTCCGCCTGAAGGGTCTGCGCCCGCTCCCCATAGGGCTGGGCGGAGTTGAGCAGTACCATGAACGGCTTGCCCAGCCCTTTCAGCTCACTGATAACCCGTTCCTCCGCCTCCAGGTAATCCTCCCGGGGGATATCCGCAACCGTACCGTCCGTGGTTACCACAATGCCGATGGTGGAGTGGTCGGTGATCACCTTCTGGGTGCCAAACTCCGCCGCCTGGGTCATGGGGATCTCATGATCGAACCAGGGCGTCATTACCATCCGGGGCTGTTCCCCATCCATCTGCCCCAATGCACTGGGTACCATGTATCCCACACAGTCGATGAGCCGGACGGAGAACACGCCGCCGTCCTCCATGGACATTTCCACCGCGTCCTCTGGAACGAACTTGGGCTCGGCCGTCATGACCACCCGCCCCGAACCGCTCTGGGGGAGCTCATCCCGGGCCCGGTCCCGGATGTAGCTGTTTTCAATCTTGGGCAGCACCAGAGTTTCCATAAACCGCTTGATAAAGGTGGACTTCCCCGTGCGCACAGGGCCCACCACACCGATATAGATGTCGCCTTGGGTGCGCTGGGCGATATCCTCATACAATTTGTTTTCCAAAGCAGAACCCTCCTCACGCATACTCGATTTTATATGTATGGGGATAAGCTGGAAAATATGACAGGGACGGCGTGGAATTTATCCACACCGCCCCTGTCGGTCAGCATCTTTTCGCGGGAATGAGCAGCAAAACCCCCTCCGCCGCCTCGCCGGAGGCCAGACCGTTGGCCCCGCAGATATCCTCTACCGTAGAGCCGCAGGCTTTGGCAATATCCCACAGCGCCTCTCCCCGCTCCACCCGGCGGATGACCACTGAGGGCCGTACCCCCGTCTCCCGGGCGGCGCTGGGCTTCAGCTCGGATACACAGCTTACCTGCTCCTCCCGCAGGGTGGTCCAGGCAAATTCCGTCTCAAAGCGAACCTCTACCCCACCGGTAACGGGAACGGCGGCGGCTTCCCCTATGGGACGGCAAATGCACGAGCAGGTACAACCCGCAGGCAACTCCGCCCGGCAGGACACCGGCAGTTCCACATCCACGCCGCACAGCGCGTCGTCCTCACTGAGATAGAGGATGGACGCAGCGGCCTGGGCGGTAAACTCCATCCCGCCCTCCACCGGAGCGGAGGCCATGGAAGTGACCGTCACCGCGCAGTCCAGCACCTGCTTGGCCGGAATGCCGGATTCGCACAGCTTCCGGGCCACCTCCCGGCGGCTGGAGCGCTCCACCATGGTACACAGCCGTTCCGGCGAGCGTTCCACGTCAATAGGCTGTTTGAGGCAGTAGGCGTCGCTGATCAGGGTGACCGGCTGCTGAACCCACAGCGCCGCCTGGGCCAGGGCCTCCATGGTCACCTCCAGCTCCCCGTCCCGCAGGCGGCAGTCCACGCTTTTCAGCGTAACAGCCACATCAGGCTCCGCCTCATCGGGGACCGTCCCCAAGTCCAGGATCTGGGAGTACGGCAGCTCAAAGCGGACTGGGATCAGTTCCTCCCCGCCGCGGTATAGCGTGACCAACTGGATATCTCCCTTGAGCACCAGCTTTTTTCCGATAAATTTGGCGTCCATGGTCCCCAGCTCCGCCCGGTACAGCAGCAATTCTTCCATCTCCGGCTTGGACGCCGGGGGACGCAGGACATCAGAGAAGGTAAACACCTTTTCCGCCACATCAGGGATCACGCTGCATTTCCGGGTGGTGAGCAGTTTTTCCATCCCAGCCCCTTCCCCGCAGTTCACGTCACAGCTCAGCTCCCGCCGCTCCTGCTGGTAGGCTGCTGCCCACACAGCCAGGTTTACCCGTACCAGCATTTTTCGGGGATTGATGGTGCGGGCGTCAGCCGATGCTGCCTGCACGGTGGCCTGCACCGGGCACCCGGCGTGGAACTGGGGATCGTCCCGGACGCATTGGAACGGGATGGACACCTCCAGCGACCGGGGCGCCTCCTCCCCTTCGGGTATGTACAGTACGGTCACCCGGGCAGTGCCGGACAGACGCAGGGAACCTTCTCCCAGCTCCTTATCCTTCAAAAACACCTTGCCCACCGCCGAGACAATGCGGGAAATGTCCGGGCAGGCATCGGGGACGATGCTCTCCAGGGTCTCCTCCTGGGAGAACATCCCCTGGCTGGCGGGCCAGAACCCCTCTATCATAATACGCTGTAACTCCATGTCCATAGGCTTCCTCTCCTTGCACGTATTCTGCATCCACTATATGAGGGATTCAGCCTGGATATGTCATCCGTTTCACTCCATATGGAAAATCTTGCGCATCAGGCCGCAAAGCGCCTTCGGAAATTTTACCACCACGACTCGCATGAAAACAGCCCCCCTTCTCATCGCTGGAATCTACTACCAGCATATGAAAAAGGAGGCTGTCCGGTTCCACTCAATTTTTAGATATTTCCCAGTCCGGGATTTCCCTGGCCTGTTCATACAAACGGATGTAGCTTTTGTGCCGGCTGAGGGCAATTTTTCCCTCCGCCACCGCCTCTCGCACGGCACAGCCCTTTTCCTTCACATGGGCACAGCCCTGAAAGCGGCACAGATCCATATAAGGCGCAAACTCCCGGAATGCGGAGGCCAGCGCTTCCTTCGGGATCGCCTCCATCTGCTCCACATCAAAGGAGGAGAAGCCCGGCGTATCCGCCACAAATCCCCCCGCAACTGGAAACAGCTCCACATGACGGGTGGTATGGCGGCCCCGTCCCAGCTTTTCGCTGACCTCCCCCACCTGTAAGCCAAACCCAGGCTGGAGGGCGTTGAGGATGCTGGACTTGCCGACGCCGGAATTCCCTGTAAAGGCAGATACCTTGCCAGTGATTGCCGCCGCTAAATCTGAGATGCCGTCTCCGGTTTCCGCACTCACCTGCAGGGTGGGAAAGCCCGCCCCGCGATAGAGGGAAACCAGATCCTCCGCCCGCTCCAGGTCGCATTTGTTGAAGCAGATCAGCACCTCGCACCCCTTCCACTCCGCCATGGCCGACATACGGTCAATGAGGAACGGGTCTGTAACAGGGATGGCCCCGGAGGCAACGATCACCATTTGGTCGATGTTGGCCACCATGGGGCGGCGGAACTGGTTTTTTCGGGGCAGGATGGCCTCCACCATTCCTGTGCCGTCGTCCAGGCGGCTGATCTCCACCCGGTCGCCCACCAGCGGGGTCGCTTTCTGATGGCGGAGCCTCCCCCGGCCCCGGCATGGGACGGGCTGGCCCTTCCCTGCGTCTACGTAGTAGAACCCGCTGAGGGCCTTGATAATCTGACCCGTCATCCGTCAGAATGGCAGGGAGTAGCTGTCCACCTGCTCCCCGTTAATATAAATCAGCACAGTTTGAACCCCGGAGGCTGTGACGGGTACACTTTTGGAGTCCGTATCCACCGTACCGTCAAATACCGTCATGTCCCCCACCACGATACGCACATCCACCGGTCTCTCATAGTTGGTGAGGTCCACATTGATGGTCTGGGTGCTGGTAGGCGCCACAACATTATCCGTCGGCAGCGGCGTAGGCGTAGGCTCCTGCGTGGGCGCCTGCGTAGGCGGCTCTGTAGGCTCGGCGGTGGGCGGCTCCGTGGCGGGCGCTTCCGTGGCCTCCGGGCCTTTGCTCACCCAGAAATCGACAACAGTCCCCTCATCCACTTCCCCCGAAACGCTCTGCCAGATGATCAGGCCCTCAGCATATCGGTCGCTGTACTGGTAATCCACCTTGCCCCGGTTCAATCCCATACCGCTGAGCTGGCGTTCAATATCGCTGAACTTGGAACCTACTACGTTGGGCATTGTCACCTTATGCTCCTTCGGACCCAGACTGACCACAATGGTGACTTTGTCGCCCTTTTCCAACAGCTTGCCCTCCATGGGAGAGAACCGGATGACAAAATCCTTGGTAATGGTATCGGAGTGTTCCTCCTCCACCTCTACCTCCAGGCCCATCTCGTTTTGCAGCTTATTCAGCGCGTCCCGGGCGTCCCAGCCGGTGACATTCTCCATATACATCTTATCGCTGCCACCGCTGATGTTTACCTTGATGACCATCTCATCCTCCGAAACCATGCTCTCGGCCTCGGGGGTCTGCTCACAGATCTGCCCCTCCTCGTACTCCTCGCTGAAAACGGTGTCGCCCTCCTCGATTTTGAAATCTCCCAGAAGGTCCTTGTTATCGTTCAGCTCATCCAGGGTATACCCCAGCACAGACGGCACCTCAAATTCCGGTTTGTTTGTATCGGCAAACATCCCCTTGATGACGAAATTATAGAGGAAAAACAGCATACCGCCGATAAACACCAGTACCACAACAATGGCGGCTATGGTTGGTCCTGCCCCGCCCTGGCGCGGCGGATCGTCGTATTCATCCTCGTAATCGTCCTCATCATAATTGCCGGATTCCTGATACCTGGCATCAGGCTGGACACGGGAACGCCGCCCCGTATCGCCGGACGTGCTGGACCTCACCGGACGCACGATCATCGTGGGCTCATCCACAATATCCGGCTGCGGGACTTCCACATCGGGATTTTTGCGAAACTCTTTCAAATCTTCCAGCATATCGTCCGCTGAGCGGTAGCGCTGATCCAGCGAAGGGGACATGGCCCTCATGGTGATATCCTCCAGCGCCTTTGGCACATCCGGATTCAGGCTGCGGGGCGGAACGGGTATGGCGTTGATGTGCTGGATAGCCACCCCAACCGGAGTATCTCCCTCAAAGGGAAGCCGCCCGGTGAGCATCTCATACAAAACCACACCGGCGGAATAGATGTCTGTTCGGCAATCCACATGACTGCCCCTGGCCTGCTCCGGCGAGATATAGTGTACCGAGCCGATGGCTTCCTGGGTCAAGGTGTTCTGGGAGGCGCTGGCCAGCTGGGCGATGCCGAAGTCGGTGACCTTCACGCTGCCGTCCCGGAGCACCATGATGTTGTGGGGCTTGATATCCCGGTGGATGATCCCTCGGCTGTGCGCATGGCTCAACGCCCGCATGATCTGAGTGATGAAGTGCAGCGCCTCCCGCCAGTTCAACGGCGTCCCACGCTTTTTCATATACTGCTTCAGCGTCATGCCGTCGATCAGCTCCATGACGATATAGTCCAGCCCGTCGGAGTGGCTCACGTCGTATACGGAGACAATGTTGGCGTTGGACAGCATGGCCACGGCCTGGGATTCGTCATGGAAGCGGCGGCGGAAATCTGCGTCATTGGCCAGCTCCGGCTTGAGAATTTTCACCGCCACCAGTCGATTCAGCCGATGATCCCGGGCCTTGTACACCACAGCCATGCCGCCGGTGCCGATGCACTCCAAAATCTCGTATCGGTTGTCGAGCATTTTACCTATGTATTGATCCATGGTAAATATCCTCCTAAGTTATTGCTTAAAGCTGAGCCAGCACAACGGTCACGTTGTCCGGCGCACCCTGTTCCAGCGTCATACGCAGCAAGCTGCGGCACAATCCCTCCGGCTCCGCCTCGTCCATCGCTGTCCGAAGCAGTACCTGATCTGTCAGCACATTGCTCAATCCATCGCTGCACAGCAACAGGCGGCTTCCCGGCCCGGTCTCCACCCGGAGCAGATCGCAGGCCACCATGCTGTCCACCCCCAGCGCTCTGGTGATCAGGTTTTTTCTGGGATGTACCCGGGCTTCCTCCGCAGTGATCTCTCCCCGGTCCACCAGGAGCTGGACCAGAGAATGGTCCACCGTCACCTGCCGTATCATCTCGTTTTCGATCAGGTAGCACCGGCTGTCCCCCACGTTGACCACACAGGCTTCCCCCGGCATGATCAGCGCAGCCACCAGCGTGGTGCCCATACCGTGGTACTCCGCATTGGTCTTAGCCATCTCATACACCCGCTGGTTTGCCCTGTCGCAGGCGCAGGCCAGCACATCCTCCCGCCAAACCGGGTCGTCCTCCAAGGCATCTTCAGAGGCAAACTGCTCCTCCACCGCAGCGGTAAATTCCTCCACCGCTGTTGAACTGGCCACGTTGCCGGCCTGGGCGCCGCCCATACCGTCGCACACGACCAGCAGCGCCGCGTGTTCGTTCAGCTCACGAAACACATAGCTGTCCTGGTTATCCTTTCTGTGACGGCCCACGTCCGTCACGCCGAACAGGTTCATGAAGGTCCCTCCTTCCGGGAATGGGTTACTGCTGCTGAATATGCTTCCTCCTCAACTGGCCGCAGGAGGCATCAATGTCACCTCCCAGCTTGCGCCGGACAGTGGCGGTAACGCCATGCCGCTCCAGCCGCTGCTGGAACTGCCGCACCCGGCGGCTGGGCTTCAGCGGCGACTCCGCCACATCGTTGAGTGGAATCAAATTCACGTGGCCAGGCTGGCCCTGGAGCAGCTGCGCCAGCTGGTCGGCCTGGGCGTCGCTGTCATTCACTCCGTCGATCATGGCGTACTCGTAGGAGATGCGCCGCCCCGTCGTCTCGAAGTAGCGTCGGCAGGCCTCCATCAGCGGCCCTACCCCCACCGACCGGTTCACCGGCATGAGCCTGGACCGGGTCTCATCGTTGGAGGCATGAAGCGATACGCTTAACGTTAATTGTAACCCAAGAGGGGCCAGTTTGTCAATTTGCTTTATGAGCCCGCAGGTAGAAAGGGAAATGTGCCGCATCCCGATATTGAGCCCATCCGGATGATTTACCAGAGTCAGGAAGCGCAGGACATTATCAAAATTGTCCAGCGGTTCCCCAATTCCCATCATCACAATATTGGAAATCGTCTCGCCGCTGTCCTGCTGTGTAAAGATGACCTGGTCGAGGATTTCAGCAGGTGTCAGGTCCCGCACCTTTCCACCTAATGTGGAGGCGCAGAACACACAGCCCATATTGCATCCCACCTGGCTGGACACACATACAGTATTCCCATGCTTGTACCGCATCAAAACCGTTTCGATACAATTTCCATCAAAAAGCCGCCAAAGGTATTTTATGGTGCCATCCTCTTTTGACACCTGTTTGCGCTCTACCTCGGGGACTGTGAGCAGGCAGTCCTCCTTCAGCCGCTCCCGCAGGGCCTTTGGGAGGTTGCTCATCTCGTCGAAGGACCTCGCCCCCTGGTGTAGCCAGCGGAACACCTGCATGGTCCGAAAAGAGGGCTGGCCAAGCTCCTTGAAATAGACGGAAAGCTCCTCCGGCGTCATGGATTTCAAATCTGTCAAGAGGCGTCCCCCCTTTTGCGCAGTTTTGCCACAAAAAAGCCGTCAGTGCCGTGAACGTGGGGCCATAAGGTGACCCATCCCGGCTGTTCACCGAACCGGGAGAGGGAAAACGCCTCCGGCTCAAACTGGGAATGCGCTGCCAGGAAGCCGTCCACCACATCCTCATTTTCCCGGCGCAGAAGTGTGCAGGTGGAATAAAGCAGCACCCCGCCGGGGCGCACATAGCGGGAGCAGTTGTCCAAAATCCGGCGTTGAACCCCAGGCAGTCCTTTCAGCTTCTCCGGGTCCTTATAGCGGATGTCCGGTTTTTTCCGGATGATACCTAGTCCCGAGCATGGCACATCGGTAAACACTGTGTCAAAGCCATCCAGCCAATCCTCCCGCAGTTCCGCCGCGTTTTGGAGGCAGGGTGAGATAATGGACAGTCCCAAACGCTCCCTGCCCGCCTCAATGAGCTTGATTTTGTGGGGATGGATGTCACAGGAAATGATTTCTCCCCTGTTTTCCATATCTATGGCGGCGGCAAAAGACTTTCCCCCCGGCGCCGCACAGCAGTCCAGAACTCTGCTCCCTGGCTCCACTCCAGCGGCGGCAACTGCCAGCCGCGACGCCGCGTCTTGAATATAAAACGCGCCATTCTGGAAAGGGGGCAGCCGCTCCAAATCTCCTGTGCCGCTGAGCAGCAGGCAGTTATATAGCCACGGATGAGGTTGGACCTCTGCCCCGTCCTTTCGCAATGCTTCCGCCAAATCTGCCGAACTGCCATGCAAAACGTTCACCTGTGCGGCAGTGGACGGCTGGCAGTTGTTCTCGACCAACAGCGCTTCCGCGCCTTCCATCCCTAACGCCACGGTAAATTCCTCCACCAGCCACCTGGGATGACTGTACTTGAGTGACAAGGTTTCCTCCTTGTCACGTCCTTTTGGCTCAGGCAGTTCACCATTCCGAAGCATAGCGCGCAGGATGCCGTTTACCATTCCCGCCGCCCTTGGGTTGCGGCAGCACTTCTTGGTAAGCTCCACCGCCTCATTCACCGCAGCACTGGGTGGAATCTTATCCAAAAACAGGAGCTGGTAAACCGCCACCCGCAGATTGCACAGCACCTTCACATCCAGCGCCGTAAGCTTCCCCTTGCAAAACCGGGTCAGATGCCAGTCCAGCAGCAGCTTATTCTGCAAAACGCCGTAGCAAAGCTTCGCGGCCAGCGCCGCATCCCGCCGGTCCAGGCTCTGCTCCCGCAGTATCTTTTTCAGATAACCATCCGACCACGCTCCCTGCCGCTCACAGGCGGCCAGGGTAAGCATTGCGGCCTCTCTGGCCGACCCCATGGAATCCCTCCTAATCTGTCAATACCGTTCCCGTTTTCATGGGATGCCCCATCAAAAACGCGGATGCGGCCATAGCCTTTTTGCCATCTGGCTGAAGCAGGGAAAGCTCCAGCACTCCCCCGCCGCCGCAGGCAATCCGCAGGCCCTTTTTATCCGCCTGCAAAATGGTGCCCGGGGCCTGGTCTGTCGTCTCGTCCAGCAGAACGGTACACAGGACCTTACACCGGATCCCATCCAGCACCGCCACAGCGGCGGGCCAGGGATACAGTCCCCGCACCTGGTCGTGGAGCTGCCGGACGGTTCTGCTCCAATCCATCGGGGAAAGCTCCTTGGACAGCATAGGGGCGTGGCAGGACAAGCTGTCGTCCTGGGGCACAGCATGAACCGTCCCGTTCGAGATCTGCTCCACAGTCTTGACCAGCAGCTCCGCCCCCAAAAAGGCCAGACGTTCAAAAAGCTGTGCGGCGTTTTCGTTGATGTCGATGGGGGTCACAGCCTGAGCCAGAATGTCGCCGGTGTCCATTCCCTCGGCCATATACATGATGGTGACACCGGTCTTATCGTCCCCGTTGAGGATGGCCCAGTTGATAGGGGCCGCGCCCCGGTATTTTGGCAGCAGGGACGAGTGTACGTTGACACAGCCCCGCGAAGGAAGCTCTAAAATGTCGGCAGGCAGGATTTTCCCATAAGCCGCCACAGCGATCAGCTCCGGCTTCAACGCCCGCAAAGTCTCCAGCGCCTCACCGTCCCGCAGCTTTGCAGGCTGAAACACGGGCAGTCCAGCTGACAAGGCATATTCCTTTACAGGCGGCTGTTGAAGCTTCATCCCCCGGTTTTTCGGCTTGTCCGGCTGAGTGAAAACACCGCAGACCTCATGCCCCGCCTCCACCAGCGCTTTCAGTGAGGGCACCGCAAAATCCGGCGTGCCCATAAAGACGATACGCATCAGTTGTCCTCCTCCATGGCTTCCAGCTCCTCCACGGTATACAGCTTATCCGTGTGCTCCACAAACAGATGGCCGTCCAAATGCTCCAGCTCATGGCAAAAGCATCGAGCCACCATATCCTCGCCGGACACCTCGAAGAAATTCCCATTCCGGTCCTGGGCCCGCACCGTCACAGAACTGGGGCGCCTTACCTTTCCGTACATACCTGGCACGCTGAGACAGCCTTCCCAGCCGTCCTGCTCCCCTTCTTGGCGGATAATCACCGGGTTGACCAGTTCGATCATCTGCTCCTGATCGTCCACCACGATAACCGCCCGGCGCAGGATCCCGACCTGGGGCGCGGCCAGCCCCACCCCGTCGGCTTCCTCCAGCGTTTCCCGTAAATCATCCAACAGCCAATGGAGTTTCCGGTCAAACTTTTCTACCGGGCGGCATACTTTTTCCAAGGCGGAATCCCCCTGTTTCAAAATCTTCCGCAATGCCATCGCAACTTCCTCCTTCTTATTCTATGGGGTTCAAATCGGCAAACAGGGCCACCCCGCGATTCTGCTTATCCACCTGGGCACAGCGCAGCAGGTGTGCCACCAGCTGGCGCATGGCTTTGGTATTGCTCGTATTCAAAATCATCCGATAGCGGTAACGGTCGTTGACCTTGGCCACCGGCGCCGGCGCGGGCCCAAGCAGACGATAACGTGTCCCCGCGTAAGGCTCCCGCCTCATGGCCGCGTTGATGCCATCCCGCAGCCTCAGGCAGGCGTGCAGTACCGCAGTCTCCTCCAGGCCGGAAGCGCAGATCATAAACAAATCGTTGCAGGGCGGCAGCTCCCGCAGCTCACGGATACGGATTTCCTGCGCATAGAAGGAGTCGTAATCCTGCCGGGCGGCATATTGAATGACGTCATTGTCCGGAGTATAGGTCTGAATGATGGCTTTTCCCTCCTTAACGCCCCGTCCCGCCCGGCCCACCACCTGGGTGAGCAGAGAAAAGGTGCGTTCCGAGGCGTGGATATCGCCGGTGTACAGGCTCTGATCCGCCGACACCGCCCCCACCAGGGTAACATTCTCAAAGTCCAGCCCCTTTGCCACCATCTGGGTGCCCAGCAGGATTGGGATACGCTCCCTGCGGAATTTTTCCAGCAGGGCCTCATGGCTGTGGGTGACAGATACGGTGTCCGCGTCCATGCGAAGCACCCCAACACCGGGCAGAAGATTGCGCAGCTCCTCCTCCACCTTCTGCGTTCCCGCCCCCACAAAGCTGAGCAGTCCCCCGCAGACTGGACATCGCTCCGGCAGCGGCTGGGAATGCCCGCAATAGTGGCACATCAGCCGACCGTTGGCGGAGTGGTAGGTCAAATGCACTGAGCAGCGGGGACAGGCCGGACTTTCGCCGCACTCGCCACAGGCAGCCATACGGTTGGCCCCCCGGCGGTTGAGGAACAAGATGGCCTGCTCACCCCGGTCTACAGTTTCCTCCAGCCTTTGGGCCAGGACCGAGCTGATACAGCCGCCATTCCCCCGGCGAAGCTCGTCCTTCATGTCCACAATAGCGACGTTTGGCAGCGCCCGCTCATTGAATCGGCGCTGGAGCGTAAACAGGTGATAGCTCCCCTGCCGGGCGTGGTACATTGTGTCTACCGACGGGGTGGCCGACCCCAGCACCAGCAGGGCCCCTGACTTGTGGCACCGGTATCGGGCCACATCCCGGGCGTGGTACCGGGGGTTCTGCTCTGATTTATAGGAGGGCTCCTGTTCCTCGTCCAAAATAATAGCGCCCAGATCCGGCAAAGGCGCGAACACCGCAGAGCGGGTGCCCACCACCACCCGGGCCTCCCCCCTGCGCGACCGCTTCCACTCGTCACACCGTTCCCCGGCAGACAAAGAGCTGTGGAGGATAGCCACCTGTGTGCCGAAATGGGAGGCAAAAATCCGCATAAGCTGGGGGGTGAGCGCAATTTCCGGCACCATCACCAGCGCCGTTTTCCCCTTTTCCAGCAGGGAGTGAATCAATTTAAGGTAAATCTGGGTTTTGCCGCTTCCAGTAACGCCGTACAACAGGGCCGCCGCGCTTCTTCCTGTTTCTGTCAGCGCCAGCAGTCCACCATACGCCGCCTGCTGTTCATCGTTCAGCTCCACCGGAGGCGCTCTGTCGTATACCGGCAACTCGGGCCGACGGTACACCTCCCGCTTGGACAGGGTGAGCACCCCCAGGCGTGCCAATGTTTTTACCGTTGTCATGGACGCGCCGGTAAAATAGCACAGCTCCTTGGTGGAACTCTCCCCCACCGCGCACAGGGCTTCCCCCACCGCATACTGGAGGGGCGCCCGACGCCGTTTGGAGGCCAACAGTGCCATGGCGTCGCTGGGGTCCATGGCCAGGGTTGCCACCTGTTCCATTTTGTCCCCGATGCCCCGGGCGGCGCTGGCCTCCTGGACAATAATGTTCCGGTCAGACAGCTCCCGCAGGGCAGGGCCGGGGTTCACCGTGCCAAAGGCCATGCGGATCTTACCCAGCTCCGCCCAGCCGCCGTTGGCAAACAGCAGCTCCACCAGCTTTTGTGCGGTGCTGGATTCCCCTGCCGCCTCGAAAGCCGCTTCCCTGTCCACGCCGGGGGCGATGCGCCAGCAGTCCTTCAGTGAGAACCACAGCCCCGCCGGAAGCATCACCCGCATGGCGTCATATACGGTACAGAAATAATGCTCCCGCATCCACAGCGCAAGTTGAATGGCTTCCGGGTCCAGCATCGGTTCCTCGTCCAGCAGGGCCAGCACATATTTCAGCTTTTGGGTATCCTCCCGCTCCCCCAGCGCCAGGACAATGCCGTCGCTCACCCGGTTCCCCGCGCCGAAGGGTACCGCCGCCCGCATACCTGGACGCAAAGCGTCCGCCAGCTTGGGCGGAATCAGGTAGTCATACGGCTTGTCGATAGCATAGGTGGCCGCCGATACGGCGATTTTCGCGATGCCAGCCACGGCGTCACCCCATTTCTCCCAAAGTCCAAAGGGCAAGCAGGACCCCTGCTTGCCCATCTGCTTTTATTCCTCGTCTGATTCCAGCTCCTCGATCTGTAAGGTCCCGTTAGCCACCTCGTGGATGGCCAGGGAAACCGCCTTGGCCTCCAGCGGTTCGCCGGAAAGCTCCGCCTCATTGGACAGCTTTCTGGCCCGGCTGGCAACCATATTCACCAGCATATAGCGGCTGGGCACCTGGTTGAGCAGATCCTTGATCGTGGGATAAAGTAACATGATGATTCCTCCTCAATGAATTGAACTTCGGCAGGGCTTACTGCTCCCCCACAATACTTTTTGTCAAATGGAGCCGTTTGGCGGCGCGGCAGCGTTCCGCCGCCAAAATAGACAAAATTTCCCCGGAAGCCGCCACTACCGTATCATTTACCACCAGATAGTCATAGTGAACACTTTCCCGGCACTCCTGCCGGGCCTTTTCCAGGCGGCGCTCGATGACCTCCTCCGCGTCGGTGTTCCGCCGGTGGAGGCGGCGGGACAGCTCCTCAATGGAGGGCGGGATCAGGAAGATCAGTACCGCCTCCGGGCACCGCTCTTTCACCTTGGCCGCGCCTTGAACCTCGATGTCCAGCAGTACATCCACCCCCTGCTCCAGCTTTTCCCGGATCACCTTCAGGGAGGTCCCATAGTAGTTGCCCACATACTCAGCGTACTCCAACAGTTCGTCGGCAGCGATCATCCGCTCAAACTCCTCCCGGGTGACGAAGTTGTAATTCACGCCGTCCGCCTCCCCCGTCCGGGGCTCCCGGGTGGTAAAGGACACGGAAAAATAGATGTCCCGCCGGGCGCTCAGAAGTTCAGAAATAACAGTGCTTTTCCCCACGCCGGAGGGGCCGGACAGCACAATCAACTCTCCCTTTTTTACACTCATCACATCTCAACCTCCATCTCTTGCCCCTGCGGCCCGTCTCCAAAGCGGGCGGACACCTGGTCCATGGACAGGGACGACCAGATCACATGACCGCTGTCCATTACCAGCACCGCCCGGGTCTTGCGGCCGAAGCTGGCATCAATAAGCATCCCCCGCTCCCGGGCCTCCTGCCCCAGCCGCTTCACCGGGGCGGAATCCGGGCTGACTATAGCCAACACCCGCTGGGCGGACACCATATTTCCAAATCCGATATTAATCAGCTTCATCCGATTCACTCCAGGTTTTGGACCTGCTCGCGGATCTTTTCGATTTCTGCTTTCATATCCACCACCCGACGGGTGGTCCCCAGATCACTGCACTTGGAGCCGATGGTGTTGGTTTCCCGGTTGAACTCCTGGATCAGGAAATCCAGCTTCCGGCCCACAGCGCCCCCCGCAGCCAGTAGTTCCCGCAGCTGGCCCAAATGGCTGTGCAGACGGACAGTCTCCTCGTCCACCGCCACCTTATCGGCAAAGATAGCAGCCTCGGTGATCAAGCGAGCCTCGTCGATCTGGGTGTTCTGGAGCACCTCCCGCATTTTACTCTCCAGTCGGGCGCGGTAGTCCTCCACCGTCTGGGGAGAACGCTCCTCCACCTCGCCCAGAAGGGCTTCAATGGTGTCCGCCCGACCCAGGATGTCCGCGGCCAGACGCTCACCCTCCCGCTCCCGCATGGCATTGAAATCAGCGATGGCCAGCTCCAAAACTGTGAGCAGCCGCTCCTTCACCAGATTCAAATCCTCCTCCCGCTTCTCCACCGTCAGCACATCGGAGAAACGGGCCAGGTCGGTGGCCCGGTACTCTTTTTTTACCCTGCCGCCTCCCAGCTGATGGAGCCGGTTCAGTGCGTTAATATAGCTTTTCGCCAGTTCTTCATTGACTGTAACCACCATGTCGTCCCCGGCGGAATGGGTGAGGGTAACAAATACATCCACCTTGCCCCGGCCCACGGCGCTTTGGATCTTGGATTTCACGGCCTCCTCGGCAAAAATATATGCCCTGGGCATTTTCACCGTGCAGTCTAAATAGCGGTTGTTTACCGAACGAAGCTCCACCGTGACCTGGAGTCCCTCAAAGGACTGGTCCCCCCGGCCGTAGCCGGTCATGCTTTTCACCATTTCACTCACCTGCTTTTTAATGGATCGCCCGCTGAACCCGGGCAATATATAGCGCAATCAGCCTGCTGAATCCGTAATCATACAATAAAAACACCACATTAGCCGCCAGATAGAGCCCCCACACCGAACTGCCCAGCACCTGGGGCAGGGACGCCGCCACCGCTGCGGTCATGGTCAGATACACCACCGTAAAGGCGGCGTTGAAAAACGCCAGCTTCAGCACATATTCCAGCGGCTTTTTCCGGAGCTGTTCCACCAGGGACTTTACCATGGGATACAACCCAAATAAAACTCCGAACAGCAGGACGCAGAATTTATCTGGCACCAGCAGAAAGGCCAGAATTGCCGCCGCCGCCCAGCACAAAAAACCCGCTTTCAATCCCACCGAAACCACCGCCGCCGCCGGCAGAAGCCCAGCCGCCGCGACAATGCCCCAGTTTCCCGTGGGCGCGATAGAGCCGGCATACACTATGATAAGCGCCAGCGCACTCAAAATGGCGGGATACGCCACCTTGCCCGCCGCATTGTTTCTTCTCATATCAGCGGCAGCCTCCGCACATACAGTTCATACACATCATGGCGGTACAGCAGTCCATAGCGTCGCAGTTTGTCCCCGCCATATCCGGCTGGTAGCCGTAGCCACCCCGCTGCATCATCCCCAGGGCCTGACGGTACTCCATATTGTTTGGGTCCATCCGGACGGCGATCTGGTAATTTTGCCGCGCCTCATCCAGCCATCCCCGGCGATAGGCAATGCTTCCCATGAGAAAGTACCACTCGCCATTCCGGGAGGGAACGCCCTGCAAAAGCTGCTCCGCCCCGTCCAGATCATTCCGGTTGACGGCCTGACGGACCTGGGCAAAGACATTTCCCCCGGCACTCTGCCGCTGCTGCTGATAGGCCGAGCCCCCATAGCTGTAGCTCTGGGAGGTATAGCCGCCACCGGAGCCTCCGGTCCGCCCCTTGGTGATGGCATCATAGGCCTGGTTGATCTCCTTCATCTTCTCCTCCGCCAAATCGGCAAGGGGATTGTTCTGGTAGTTGTCCGGGTGATATTTCCGGGCCAGATCCCGGTAAGCCCTTTTGATCTCATCGTCACCGGCGTCAGGGCTGACGCCCAGCACTTCGTAGGGATCTCTCATTCGGCTTTCTCCTTGTCTGTTGTCTCATTTCTTTCCACCGGCCGGCCAGCACAGCCTCCTGCACCGCAGGCAGGCCGAGGTACAGTATATTCTCTACGATTGGCGACCAGCGGCCCAGTTCCATCAGGTTGGCCGCGGCCCCTGCAAGCCGGACGGAGTGAACGGCGGTAATGTTCAAGTACTCCTTTTCCGCCTGCGCATCCCCTTGAAACCGGGTGTCCAGCGGGTTGTAGCGTCCATGCTTCCGGTCATCGTCCAAATCGTCCCAAGCGTCCATCAGATAGATCCACCGCCCCAGATGATAGAGCAGTTCCTCCAGCATACGCCTTTGGGGGCTCCCCTCCGGATAGGCCGCTGCGGAAGATGCCAGTATACCAGCAAAAGCATCCGCCACCCGGTCCAGCTCAGGAGAGCGCTCCTTCTCCATCTGCCGCAGGCGGGCCAGGCCCTCCCGCACCCTCTGATCAAACAGCCGCTGGGACTGAGCCGCCCGCCGATAGGTCCGCCGGAACAGACGCCGCAGGATCCGGTACGGCAGTCCGGTCACCATGTTGTGGTCGTCCACATCGTCGGACAGCTTGTGGTAAACGAGGATCATGCTCTGATCCGCCGCCGCATCCATCTGCCCGCCGCCTACACAGGGCCGGAGCTTTTTTATCGGGTGCACAGGGCACCGGCGGCACAGGAGCCTGTCCCCCTCCTCCCCCGCCATCAGCAGGATTGCCAGGAACGTGAAGTCATATTGCAGGGTAAGCCGGGCCAAAAAGCCGTGGCGTTTCCCCAACGTATGGCACAGGCCACAGTAAGCGCTTTGATATGCCTCTTGCTGTTCTTCGTCCAGTTGGCCCAGAACAGGACGGACATAGCCAAACACGTCAGTCCGCCTCAGCCGGGGTGAAGGTCACTACCACCGTGTAATTGGAGCCGGGCAGCACCATTTCGCCAATTTCGGATTTGGTACCCACACTGTCCAGGCTGATGCTCACCGGCACCGTAAAGCTGCCCGGGGCTGGGGTGATGTTTTGCAGGTCCGCCACCACGCGGATGTTTTCCTCGATCAGCTCGCTTATCAGCTCCTGGGTGCCGCGGATCTCCACAGGCAGTACCTGGGTGACGACATCCACGTCCCAGCCCTCCGGCCTATTGATGATCTGAATCTGGGTGGCGGTAAAGCTCTGGCTCACCACCCGCTTGACCACCGTAAAGACGGCGGTAACCTCGGTCACACCGCTGAGGTTTTCAAGCCCGTCCTCCAGAGGCACCGAGAAGGTTTTCTCGTCGCCGTTCTGGATGGAGGCCAGATCCACCCTGCCCAACGTGATGGCCCCCTCGTTGGCCAGCGCGGCGACTGCGTCCTTGCCGCCCGCCACCATAATGGTGTCCGTTGGATTCAGCGTGACCACCACATCATCCTCGCCAAGTCCGCCGCCGGGCGTAAGCGCGATTTTCAACGGGATTTCCGCCGTGGCCCGGATGGGGAAGATGGTGTACACCATATCCACATCACAGGTGACATCCAGGTCCGTCAACTCGTCATTGCTGGCCCCGATGAGCTTGAAAGGGTACTCGTTGCTGACGTTTTCCGTCAGATTTTCCCCGGTGACAACCACAAGGGCGTGGTGGACCTTTTTGACCTCCTCCTCCTGACCGCTGATCCAGATAGTGCCAGGGGAGAACTGGAAATCCTCCTCATTGCCCGCCAGATAGCCTTCCGCCGCATTGCCCTGGAAGCTGCCCTCGATGGGGATCTCCCGGCGGAGGAAGCGGGCCACCTCCACGGTCACCACACTCCCCCGGGTGCCGGTGGTGAAATTGACCTCGCTGGAGCTGACGGTGCTGGGCAGGTTGACCACGTAGGCCAGACTCTGACTGCCCTCCTCACTGACACCGGACACCTTGACCGTAACCGACATATCACCATCGGACCACCCGGCGGACAACCGGGCATGGACGGCAGGGGTGGCCTGAACCGTCACAGTGGCGGTAACATCGTCGTTAATGATCATCAGCCCCCGGTCCTCCAGGATGTCCCGTCCCTCAAAAATTACAGGCACGTTGGCGTACGTCCGGCTCTGCGGCGTACCGTCCGCAGCCGTCACATAGCACCAGATCCCCACCGTGAGGATGACGGAGAGAACCACATAGAGGATTTTGCTGTCAAGAATCTTCTTTCCCATTGGAATTATCTCCCTTGATGCCCTTGAATACGCTGGACAGCCGGGCGGCCGCGCCGGCTGTCTTGCTCTCGCCGTCCGCCGCAGGCATCAGCTCATTGCGCAGCAGCCGTTCCAGGGTTTCCGGCGACAGGTGGCGCTTCAGCATCCCGTTGACGGCCACAGAAATGGAGCCCGTCTCCTCGGACACGATGGCCACCACCGCATCGGAATTTTCACTGACGCCGATGCCCGCCCGGTGGCGCATTCCCAGATCCCGGCTCAAATTCACGTTGCCGGACAGGGGAAGCATACAGCCCGCCCCCACGATGCGCCCGTTGCGCACAATCACCGCCCCGTCATGAAGGGGCGCTTTATTCCAAAACAGGTTTTTCAGCAGCTCGGCAGACACCCGGCAGTCCAACGTGGTGCCTGTCTTGAGCATATCGTCCAGCACGGTGCGCCGCTCAAATACCATCAGCGCCCCCACCTTATCCTTGGACAGGGACACATAAGCTTCCACCGTCTCTGCTATGGCACTCTCCAAATCGTTGCCATAGCTCTCGGCCACAAACAGCTCCTTGATTTTGCCGCTGCCCATCTGTTCCAAAAAGCGGCGCAACTCCGGCTGAAAAATAATCAGCAGAGCGATGACCCCCAGCTCCATCGCATTGGTGAGCACAAAGCCCACCACGCGCAGATCGAACACATTGGCCAGCAGCATCGCCACCAGAAGAAAGGCAATGGCCTTCACCACCTGGCCGGAACGGCTTTTGTGTACGAAGCGGAACAGATGATAAATCCCAAAGGCGATGATTGCCATATCCACAACATCGGCCGGGCCAATAAACTTTAGGTATTCCGGCGCCGAGCTCAGCGCCTGCAGGATAATTTCCATATGCATCCATCCTTTTCCCTGTCACAAAGGGTGCACATCCTCATCGCGTTTTAACATTATATCGTATCCGCCGCCGATTGGCAAGTGAATCCCCGATAAATTGAAGAAAATTCAAAATTAAACCAACAAAAAAGGCGTGGGTTTTACCACGCCTTTTTGCCGTCTTTCACAATTTGTCCCAGGATTACCGCCGCACGGTCCACCTGGGCGGCACTGTTAAAGGCAGAAAAACTGAACCGCACTGTACCAGTGTCCGCCGTCCCCGCCGACTGGTGGGCCAGCGGCGCACAATGCAATCCGGCCCGCACCGCCACATCCCGCTTGGCCAGCTCCTCCGCCGCCATTTCGCAGTCCATACCATCCACCGTCAGGGAAAACAGGCCGCTCTGGCTCTGCCCGCCCCGGAATACCGTCACGCCGGAGAGCATCTCCAGCCGGTCCATCATGCGGCACGCCAAAGCGCGCTCGTGGGCGTGGATCCGCCCGATCCCTTTCCGGCTGACAAATTTAATCCCTGCCAGCAATCCCGCCGCGCCGCACACATTTTGGGTCCCCGCCTCTAGCTGGTCTGGCAGGAAGTCTGGCATCTCCTGTCTGGCGGACAGGCTGCCCGTGCCGCCGTAGAGCAGAGGGCTTGCGTCCCCGCCGCACAGCAGAAGCCCGGTGCCTTGGGGGCCGTACAGCCCCTTGTGCCCCGGCATGGCAACGAACGCCGCCCCCCAACCCTCCATGTCAACAGGCAGGATCCCGGCGGATTGGGACGCGTCCACGATCAGCGGCTTGCCCCGCTTGCGGCACAGCTGGGCAATACGCTCAACCGGCTGGATAAAGCCGAATACATTGGAAACGTGGTTGCAGATCACTGCGTCCACCTCCGGCGTGATCTCACGCTCAAAGGCGGCGTACACACTGTCAGCGTCGAACAGCGGCCCCGCGGCCACCTTGATTTTTACGCTGGGGATGGCGTGAAGGGGCCGGGTGACCGCATTGTGCTCGTAGCCCGAGATCACCACCGTTTCCCCCTCGTTCACCAGGGAGCGGATGGCAATATTCAGGCCATGGGTGGCGTTGGACGTGAGCACCACCCGCTCCGGGTCGCTGATGTGAAACAGGCGGGCGGCGTGCTCCCGTGTTTGGTAAACCAGCTCTGCCGCCCCCATACCCGCGCTGTGTCCGCCCCGGCCGGGGCTGGCCAGACGGGTCATGGCCTGAGCCGCAGCCGCTGGAACGGACTGCGGCTTTTCCAGCGTGGTCGCCGCACTGTCAAAATAGATCATGCCTTCACCTCGCTGTATTCGCCGTCCGCCGACTGGAGAAACACCTGTTTGGGGGCCAGCCCCTCCCGGCGCAGGACCATCAGCGCGTCGGTGAGCCGCCGCTCCGAAATGCGGACACAGTAGCCGCACCCCTCCTTTGAAATCAGCTTCGGTGAGCGAAGCACAGCGCCGGAAATGCCTGCCCGCTCCAGCACATGGGCGGTGCGCTGTGCGTAGGTCAGCGAGCGGCAAATGATCAGATAATAAACCATGGGCTCACCATTCCTTTCCCGTATCGTCTGATTTGCCCGAGAAAGGGACGCAGGAACGCCCCTCTCAAGCCATCATATGCCTTGAGAGGGGCGCTGGTGAAACTATGATTTACTGTTTTTCGATGAGCGCCACGGCGTGGGCGGCAATCCCCTCCCCCGCCCCGGTAAAGCCAAGGCCCTCCTCGGTGGTGGCCTTGACGCTCACCTGGTCCGTACTGATGCCCATGGCCTGGGCCAGCCGCTCCCGCACGGCGGGGATATGAGGGGCCAGCTTGGGCCGTTGAGCTAGGACGGTAGCGTCCACATTGCCTACCGCGTAACCGTTTTCCATCAGCACCTCTGTCACACGCTGGAGCAGAACCAGGCTGTCCGCCCCTTCATATACCGGGTCATTGTCGGGAAACAGCTTGCCGATGTCCCCCAGCGCCGCCGCGCCCAGCAGGGCGTCCATGACGGCATGGGCCAGCACATCCGCGTCCGAATGGCCCAGCAGTCCTTTTTCACAGGGAATCTCCACCCCGCCCAAGATCAGCTTACGCCCCGGCACCAGCCGGTGTACATCGTATCCGTGCCCGATCCTCATCAGAGAAGCACCTCCTCCGCCAGCCCTTCCCCCACCAGCAGGTCCACCGGTGTAGTGAGCTTGATATTCCGCTCGTCTCCGGCGGTGAGCACCACCTTCATGCCCAGCCGTTCCACTGCGGCACAGTCGTCAGTAAGCTCGATCCCCTCGTCCAGCGCCTTTTGCAGGGCGGCCCGGATCAGGGACGCGTCAAACACCTGGGGCGTCTGCACCGCGTACAGCACAGCCCGGTCCAGTGTCTGCTCCACCATACCGTCCTTTGCCACCTTGATGGTGTCCTTCACCGGAATGGCCGGGGCGGCAGCGCCGTTCTTGGCAGCCTGGGCCACCGCCGCCTCGATCACCTCCACCGTGACAAAGGGCCGGGCGCCGTCGTGGATGGCGATGAGAGGCATATCCCGGCCGGCCTCCAGCGTGCCCAAACGGGCGGACTGGGTACGGCTCTCCCCGCCCCGGATCACCTTGGTCACCTTGGTGAGCTGAAACTGCTGGCACAGTCGGGCCACCTCGGGCACCAGATCCTCCCGGGTGACGACTACGATCTCGGAAATGCCAGGGGCCTGTTGGAATGCCTCGATACTGCGCACGATGACCGGTTCCTCCCCCAACTCCGCCAGAACCTTGTCAAATCCCATCCGGCTGGAAGACCCAGCGGCCACGATCACGGCGGAGCAAAGCGGCCCAGCTTCTTTTTTCTTCCTGCGAAACAGTCCCATCGCTCTCACATCCTCATACGCATTTATTCCGCCTGCGCAAAAAGGAGCCATCCGGCTCCCTCCCGCATACATCTTACATCAATGGCTCAGCACCGTATCAATGTTATCCTCTACCGTCTTATAGGGCAGACTTTGGGCCAGTACCAGCTCGGAAATCAAAATCTGCTTAGCCGTGTGGAGCATTTTCCGCTCTCCATTGGACAATCCCCGCTCCCCGTCCCGGAGCAGGAGGCCCTTCACCACCCGGGCCACCTCCAGCAGGTCGCCGCTTTTCAGGCGCACCATATTCTCCCGGTAGCGGCGGTTCCAGTTCTGGGTCATGTCAACCTCAATGTTTTCCATGGCGCTGATCAGGTCCTCGGCCTCCTTGTCTGAGACAATGGGGCGCACACCAATTTCCTGGGTATTTCCCGTGGGAATCATCACAGTCATGCTGCCCACGGACAGCTTCAGCAAGTAGTAATCCTCCAGTTTTCCGGCCACCTTGCGCTGGACGATGGAGTCAATGACACCCGCCCCGTGCATGGGGTGAACCACCTTGTCTCCGATCTGATACACCCTCTCGCCTCCTTATCATAAATACGTACAATATCTCATAAATAGTATACCCTTTTTGATTTGGCAATGCAACCTCTTTTTTCATATTGCCCCAAATTTTTACCATTTTTACAAAAAAGCCAGGCTGAACCCAAGCAAAAACCACCAAAATGGACGCTCAAGGCTCAGCCTGGCCATGTAATTAAACTCGATTTTCCAGCGGAAGCAGTCCAAAATGCCGCAGAGCCTGGGACACGCCGTCCTCATGAACCCCGGCAGTCACATAATCCGCCAGCGCCTTGACCGCATCGTCAGAATTTCCCATTGCCACGCTGGTCCCCGCGATCCGCATCATGGGCATATCGTTTTCCCCATCGCCAAAAGCCATGATCTCATCCGGGACCAGGCCATAGCGCTCCATAGCGGCCCGGACAGCGGTGCCCTTGCCGCCGTTTCGGGAAAGGATGTCAATGCCTTTGGGATGCCAGCGGCTGTGGATGCAGCCGGGCATGGCGTTCAGCAGCAGATCCTCCTCCCCTGGCTCCACAAAGGGGGCAAGCTGATATATTTTCCCCTCCAAAAGCCATTCCAGCGGGCGTACCGGATAAGGCTCTGTGTGGAGGAACTCATAAATTTCCCGTACCCGGTCGTTGAACTGGGTCAGGTAGCTCTCCCCGTTCCCCTCCATAATGGCGCACAGCTGGGGGTTTGCCCGGAACACCTCGTAGGCCCCCCGCAGATCCTGGCGGCTGATGGGTTCATCCCGGAAAACCGTGCCGTCCAGGTCACAGCAGAACTGGCCGCCCAGGGTGAGATAGCCGTCGAACTCCGCGTCCCGGAGCATCCCGGTCCGCTCCAGATCCTGCAAGGCCCGGCCGGAGCAGATAAACAGCTTAATCCCCTGCTTTTGCAGAGCTTTCAGGTCCGCCAGCATCCGGTCAGAGAGACAGTTTTGCCGGAAGCCCACCAGCGTCCCGTCCACGTCAAAAAATGCCGCCTTAATCATGTCTTCTTCCGCGCCCCCGTCTTAAATTTCTCTGCCGCTGTCAGCAGCTCCTCCGCCCCGTCCAGCATAACGGCAGTGACATTGCCGCCGCTGAGCCGCGCCAGCTCCTCCCGGCGGCGGGAACGTTCCAGCCGTTCCACCTGGGTATAGGTGCGCCCATCCTTCTCTCCTTTTTCCACAGAAAAGTGGACGTCCCCCATAGCCGCAATCTGGGGCAGATGGGTGACGCACAGCACCTGCTTGCTCCGAGACACCTGGAACAGCTTCTGGGCCACCTTGCCCGCCGCCCGACCGGACACGCCGGTGTCCACCTCATCGAAAATCAGAGTGGTCACCTGTTCCGTCTCCGCCAGCACGTTTTTCAGCGCCAGCATGATCCGGGACAGCTCGCCGCCGGAGGCAATCTTGTTGATGGGCTTCAAGTCCTCGCCCACATTGGCGGACATCAAAAAACGCACCGTGTCCATGCCGGTGGCATCCATGCCGTCAGGGGCGTCCTTGGGGGCAAACTCCACCTGGAAGCGCACCTTTGGCATATCCAGCTCCTTCAGCTCCGACTGGATGCGCCCCGCCAGCTTGTCCGCCGCCGCCCGCCGCTGGATGGAAAGGAGTTTTCCTTGCTCCCTGGCTCCTGACAGTGCTTTTTCCAGCTGCTTATCCAGCTGTGCAATGCGGTCTTCGGAAAACTGGATGGCGTCCAGCTCCTGACGGCATCTATCCAGATAATCCAGCATTTCCTGGGTACTGCCGCCGTATTTCTTCTTCAAGCGGTACAGCTTGTCTAGCCGTTCCTCGATCTCGTCCAGCTCGCCGGGATAAAAATCCAGCGTCCCCCGCAGGTCCCGCAGCAACTCCGCCAGATCGTCCGCGTCGCACCGCAGCTGAGCCGCTTTCTCCGCCAACTCCTTCAAATCGGCGCTGTACCGCCCCCCCTGGGCCAGCCGGTTTTCCGCCTCCATAATCAGGGACACCGCCCCCTCGCCGTCCTCCCCGCCGGTCAGGGCCTGCCAAGCCCCGTCCACCGCGTCGGTGAGCCGTTCGGCGTTGCGCAGTACGTCCCGGCGGGCAGACAATTCCTCATCCTCTCCCACCCGAAGCTCCGCCCGCTCCAGCTCCTCGATCTGATAGGTCAGCGTGTCGATCCGGCGGGCCTTCTCCGCGTCGTTCATTTGCAGCTCGTCCCGCTCCCGGCGGAGGGTGCGCACCTTCTCAAAGACCGCGCTGAACGCCGCCCGGCTCTCCCCTGTTCCGCCGAAGCTGTCCAGGTAGTCCAAATGGCACTCCTCGTCCAGAAGCTGCTGCCCGTCGTGCTGGCCGTGGATATTCAGCAGCTGATTGCCCAGCTCCCGCAGCTGTGTCACCAGCAGGGGCCGTCCGTTCACCCGGCAGACGTTTTTCCCGTCCCCTTGAATGGCCCGCTCAATGAGCAGCTCGCCGTTCTCATCCGGGCCAATCCCCTGCCGCTGAAACCACTCCAGCGGGGGCAGCTCCCGGAACACCGCAGACACCCGGGCTGATCTGGCCCCGGTGCGAATCAGGTCCCGGCTGGTGCGCTCCCCCATGATGGCGCCGATGGCGTCGATCACAATGGATTTGCCCGCGCCCGTCTCACCGGTGAGCACGTTAAAGCCTTGGTCAAAGGTGATATCCGCCTGAGAAATCACCGCGATATTTTCAATATGAAGCAAGGACAGCATGACCAGCCCTCCTCATTCCAGCATAGATTCGATGTCCCGGCACAGCACTTCGGCAATTTGATTGCTGCGCATGATTAAAATAACGGTGTCATCCCCCGCCAGCGAGCCCACCAGCCCGTCGATTTCCATGCCGTCCAACGCTGCCCCCGCCGCCGGGGCCAGGCCGGGCATGGTTTTGACCACAACGATGTTCTGGGCCACATCGCAGGAGGTAACGCCCTCCTTGAAGATGTTTTGCAGCCGTCCGGCAAAGGCCCGACGGGCGGGCTGGTCCGCCGCCACCACATAGCGGTAAACCCCGTTTTCCAGGGGCCGCTTGACCAGATTCAACTCCTTGATGTCGCGGGAAATGGTGGCCTGGGTGGCTCGGATGCCGCGTTTGCGCAGATTTTCCAGCATTTCCTCCTGGGTCTCCACATTCTGTTCGGTGATGATGCGCAGAATTTCCGCCTGCCGATTGGCTTTCATCCCACTCACGCCTTTCCTAATTTCTGGTTGATCCTGTCGTAAAAACTTCGCCCGGTGAGCTTGACCAGCCGGGTCACCTGTCTGGAACGGCGGCAGTCCACCCAGTCCCCCGGCTGTATCCGGAATGCCCTCCCGCCATCCACCGACAGATAGGCGGTTTTTTTTCCTCCAGGCGTCAGCCGGATGCCCACGGACCGGGCACTGTCCAGCACAAAGGGCTTGGCGTGCAGGGAGTGGGCACAGATGGGGGTGATGATGATGTTTTCCGCTGTAGGCTCCACAATAGGCCCCCCCGCCGCCATGGAGTAAGCGGTGGAACCGGTGGGTGTGGCCACCACGATCCCGTCCCCAGAGAAGGACGAGATCACCACCCGGTCCCCCGTCACCTCCAGGTCCAGCACCCGGGCCACCGCCCCCTTGGTAACCACCGCGTCGTTCAGTGCCGATTCGGTGAACACCGGACGGCCCTCCCGCCGCACCGTCACATCCAGCATCATGCGGCGCTCTATGCCAAAGCGCCCGCTGGCCAGCCGGGACAGCAGAGAAAGCTCGTTGTGCTCCAGTTCCGCCATGAAGCCGATACTGCCCAGATTCACCCCCAGCACGGGGACATTCCGGGGCGTGGCTTCCCGGGCGGAGTGGAGGATTGTGCCGTCTCCGCCGAAGCACACCAACACGTCCGCCCCATCCAGTTCCTGAGTCAGCCTGCCCAGCGGCAGGTCTGCGGGCAGCTCCAAATGACTGCCCTCGTCCAAGTCAAAGGGAAGGCAGACGGCGGTCTCCCCCCCGCTGCGCTCCAGCACACGGCGGGCAAACTGTGCCGCACGCAGGCCCCTATCCCGGTATGGGTTTGGACATAGTACGATTTTCATTGCCCTTCCCCCTTCAGCGCCTCATGGGACAGGCGGACCAGTTCCTTCAGGTCACCGCCAAAGCACATTCCTGCCCCGACCCGCAGATAGCCCAGATATTCGATGTTTCCCTCCGGCCCCCGAATCGGTGAAAAGTCCAAACCCTTTACAGAAAAATCCGACTGTGCGGCGTGGCGGAGGAACTGCTCCAGCACCTCCAGATGGACGGCAGGGTCGCGTACCACACCTTTTTTCCCCACCTTCTCCCGTCCAGCCTCAAACTGGGGCTTCACCAGGACAGCTGCCTCACCCCCATCTCTCAAAAGCGGGCGCAGGGCAGGCAAAATCAGCCCTAGCGAGATAAAAGACACATCAACTGAGGCAAAATCCAGCGGCTCCGGGATCTGCTCCCGGGTAAGATACCGGGCATTGGTGCGCTCCAGGCACACCACCCGGGGGTCATTCCGGATAGTCCAGGCCAGCTGTCCGTAGCCCACATCCACAGCGTAAACCCGCGCCGCGCCATTTTTCAGCATACAGTCGGTAAATCCTCCGGTGGACGCACCAATATCGGCGGCAATCTTGTCCTGTAACGTGATAGGAAAGGATTTCATGGCCTTTTCCAGCTTCAATCCACCCCGGCTCACGTAGGGTAAAGTCTGTCCGCGGACCTCCAGGACCGTCTCCGGGTCCAGCATCTGCCCTGCCTTGTCCAAACGGCGCTCCCCGGCGTAAACCTGTCCCGCCATAATGATGGCCTGGGCCTTCTGCCGGCTTTCCACCAGCCCCTGCTCCACCAAAAGTACATCCAAACGTTTTTTAGCCATGCTCAACCACCTCCAGCGCCCTGCGGCAGATGGACGCGCCGTCAATGCCGCACAGCTGGCGCAGCTCCGCCACAGTACCCTGCTGTACAAAGCGGTCGCCCAGGTTCACCAGCGACAGCCTGACGCCGCTGATTCCCCGCAGAGCCAATTCCCCGGCGATCCTGCGCCCCACACATCCGGCGTCCACACATTCCTCCACCACCATCAGACGTCCGGTTATCCCGGCGCAAGAGGCCACGGTATCCACATCCAGCGGCGCAATGCTGTTCAGCTTCACCACCTGGGCGGACACGCCCTTTTCCTCCAACAACCTTGCCGCCGCCAGCGCTTCATTCACCATAGTGCCATAGGCGGCAATGGTTACATCCCCGCCGGGGCGGATGATGCCAGCCCCCTCAATGCCGCACAGGGCGCGAAATTCCCCCTCGCCCCCCTTCGGATAGCGCACCGCCACCGGACCGCGCACCTTTTCCACCGCATAGCGGAGCATTGCCCGCAGCTCATCAAAGCTGGCGGGGCAGTATATTTTCATTCCGGGCACCGAATTGAGGTATGCCGCATCGAACACCCCATGGTGCGTTTCGCCGTCCTCGCCGGACAGCCCAGCCCGATCCACCCCCAACACCACATGAAGCCCCTGAATCGCCACATCGTGTATCAGCATATCGTAAGCCCGCTGCAAAAAGGTGGAGTAGATGGCCGCCACCGGGACCACCCTCTGCTTGGCCATTCCGGCCGCCATGGCGATGGCGTGCCCCTCAGCGATCCCCACGTCGAAAAAGCGGTCGGGATATTCCGCCGCAAAGCCGTCCAGCCCTGTGCCGCTGCGCATGGCTGCGGTGATCGCGCACACCTCCTGCCGTTCCGACGCCAGCTGGCACATGGTCTGCCCAAAGACGGAGGAAAAGGTTTCCCCGTGGCTGTCCAGCGGCGTACCGTCCTCTTTGTGGAACGGCCCCACTCCGTGGAACCGGTCCGGCTCCCTCTCTGCGGGTGAATAGCCTTTTCCCTTTACAGTCTTGATGTGGAGCAGAACCGGGCAGTTCAGCTCCTTGGCATACCGCAGCAAGCGGGTGAGGTAGTTCACGTCATGGCCGTCCACCGGACCAAGATAGGTGAAGCCCATATCCTCGAACATACTGCAATGGAGCACCGCGTTTTTGACCGCCTGCTTGGCCTTGTGGGTGATGCGGTACAGCCCGCGGCCCGCCGCAGTTGCGCCAGTCATCCTCCGGTACACCTTTTTGAATTGCAGATACTGAGGTTTCAGGCGCTGCTGGGCCAGATGACGGGCCATGCCGCCTACATTTTTGGTAATGGACATCCCGTTGTCATTGAGGATCACCACCAGCTGTTCCCCGCTCTGCCCCGCGTCGGATAATCCCTCATAAGCCAGACCCCCGGTCATGGCTCCGTCCCCCAGTATGGCCAGCACGCTGTAATCCTCACCGCAAATCGTCCTGGCCCGGGCCATGCCCAGAGCCACCGACACAGCGTTGGAGGCGTGTCCGGCAATAAAGGCATCCGAGCGGTGCTCCCTGGGTTTTGGAAAACCGGACAGCCCACCCAGCTTGCGCAGGCTGTCCATCTGTCCATCACGCTGGGTGAGGATCTTGTGGGCGTAACACTGGTGGCCCACATCAAATACCAGCCTGTCCGTATCCAGATCAAATACCCGATGGATGGCCACCGTGGCCTCCACCACCCCCAGGCTGGAGGCCAGATGGCCGCCTGTCCGGGAGACGCTGTCCACGATCCGCTCCCGCAGACGGTCACACAGCATTCTGGCCTGCAAATCCGTAATTTCATTGAGATGTTCCGGGATCATGGACGCACCCCCTTTCTTTCTCCAGGTATTCCCCGCTGCAATTCAAATCAGTGCTTCCGTACCGCCATGAACCGGGCCAGCGCGCACAGAAAATCCGTATGTTCAAATACCCCGGCAATGCTCTCCTGAGCCCGCCGGGTGTGCTCCGACACCAATTCGGCGCATTTTTCCAAACCGTACAATGAGGCAAAAGTCATTTTTCCATTATCCGCGTCGGAGCCGATGGGCTTTCCCAACTCCTCTGCGGTAGATTCCACATCCAGCATATCGTCCCGGATCTGGAACGCCAGCCCCAGCTCCTTGGCGTAGTCCAGCGCCGCCGCCCACTGCTTCTCCGTGGGCTCCACCGGAGAGGCCGTCAGCCCCAGCAGGCAGGCCGCGCCCAGCAAGGCGGAGGTTTTGCGCAGATGGATTTGTGTCAGGCGGTCCGCATCCAGCGCTTTCCCCTCCTCCACGATATCCAGATACTGGCCGGCGCACATATTGTGCCGACCTGCGGCAACCGCCAGCACTTCACACGCTTTCGCGTTGGCTTGAGGTGTGGTGCGGCTGGACAGGGCCAGCCGCTCAAACGCCGCAGCCTGGAGCGCATCCCCCGCCAGCAGGGCCAGCCATTCACCGTATTTCATATGGCAGGTGGGCTTGCCCCGGCGAAGCTCGTCATTGTCCATGCAGGGCAGGTCATCGTGAATGAGGGAATAGGTGTGAAGCATTTCCACTGCACAGGCATAGTCCAACGCAGGCTCCATCTCGCCGCAAGCCGCCTCGCAGAACTTCAGCACCAGCACAGGCCGCACCCGCTTGCCTCCGGCCAGCAGGCTGTACCGCATGGCGTCCAGCAGTTCCCGGTTCGGCCCTTCCGCCAGAAAACAGCTGGATAGTTCCCGCTCCACCAGGGCCAGCGCCTGGCTGTATTCCTGCTCGTAGTCCATCACGCGTCCTCCCCCTCGAAGGGCTTTTCCTGGTCGTCCGCCAGCAGGATGTTCACCTTCTGCTCCGCCTTGTTCAACAGCTCCTCACACTGGCCCGCCAGCTTGGCTCCCTCCTCAAACAGCTTCAGGGACTGGTCCAAGCCGCACTCGCCCCGCTCCAGCAGACCCACGATTTCTTCCAAACGGCCCATGGCATCCTCAAAGGACTGCTTTTTTACCGCCATGTCCTCTCCTCCTTTTTCCTTACTTCACAACACAGTAACCCGTCTGACACCAGCACGTCCACCGCATCTCCAGGCTGTACTGCCGACACGGAGGACACCACGTCCTCCCCCAATTTTGCGATAGCGTAGCCCCGGCCCAGCACCTTCAGGGGGCTCATAGCGTCCAGTCCGGCCGACAAACGGCCCAGCCGTCCCCGCTGTTTTGCCGCCCGTGCCTGCATAGCCAGGGGAAGCCGCTCCTTTTGAGTGCTCAGCGTCCGCTTTCCGCCCTCCACCTCCCGGCGCAGGGCAAGGCCCATTCGGCGGCGCAGATCATCCACCGCCATCTGCCGGTCCTGAATGGGAGCCTTAATGTCCGTCAACGCCCGACTGTTTTTCAGCCGGTCCAGCTCCCGCCTGGCCCCGCCCAGCCGGGCCTGCACGCTCCGGGCCAGCCGCCCGGACAGCTGTGCCAGCCGCGCCCGCTCATCTGCCTGGTCTGGAACGGCCAGTTCGGCGGCGTTGGACGGGGTAGCCGCCCGCAGATCCGCCACATAGTCAGCGATGGTCACATCCGGTTCATGGCCTACGGCGGAAATCACCGGAATATTGGAGATGTAGATAGCCCGGGCCACCACTTCCTCGTTGAACGCCCACAAGTCCTCCTTGGAGCCTCCCCCGCGCCCGGTGATAATAAGGTCGATATCTGCCCGGTTGTTCAAACGGTGGATGGCGGCGGCGATCTCCCCCGCCGCTTCCTGCCCCTGCACCCGGACGGGGACCACCAGCACCTCCGACAGCGGCCAGCGGGCGCCTAAGATACGAAGCATATCCCGCACCGCCGCTCCCGACGGGGAAGTGACCAAAGCAATTTTTTTCGGATATTCCGGCATGGGCTGTTTGTTGTCCTCATCAAACAGGCCCTCCCCCTCCAGACGGCGGCGGAGCCGCTCAAACGCCTCGTCCAAAGAGCCCCGGCCATCCGGTATCAGCTCATTACAATAGAGCTGATATGCCCCATCCCGGGGGTACACCGACACCCGGCCAAACGCCACCACCTGCATCCCATTGGCGGGGCGGAACCGCAGTCTTGCCGCCTCCCCCCGGAACATGACGCACCGCAGGGAACCCTGCTCATCCTTCAGAGAAAAATAGTGGTGCCCGGAGGCGTAGCATTTGTAGTTGGAGATCTCCCCCCGCACCAGCAGGCCGGTGAGCAGACCGTCCCCATCCATCAGGGATTTGACGTAATTGTTGACCTGGGAAACCGTATAAACTGGGAAATTTGCGGTATTCACCCCTTCACCTCCCGTTCCAGCGCCCGGTGGACAAGTATGGCCACCCCCAGGGCATTGTCTGTGGCATACTGGGGCTGGGCAAACACCGCGCCGCAGTTTTTTTCCATGGCGGCGCGGATCTGCCGGTTGGAGGCCACCCCGCCGGAACACAGTACGGGAAGCCCCGGCCAGCGCTTCTGCGCCTCCTCTGTAGCCCGCACAAGCACGTTCATCACGGTGTCGATGGTAAAGCGGGCAATATTGGCGGGTTTTTCGCCCCGCTCCAGCAGTTCCTTCACCTTGTTCTCCATGCCGGACAGGGAGAAGGTCAGATCGTTCAGCTTTACCCGGAAGAAGCTGGTATCATCCGCCTCAGGATACAATGCGTCCAGTGCCTTGCCCGCCGGGAACGGCAGACCCAGCAGTACGCCTGCCCGATCCACCAGCTGGCCCGCGGCGATGTCGCTGGTGCCGCCCACCGCTTCGGCCCGGACGGTATGGCCCTCCGGCTCCACACGCAAAAGCTCCGTCGTCCCACCGGACAGGTGCCACGCCAGATGGGGCTTGTCCAACAGGTCCGCCCGGCCCGCCGACCAGGCCGCCGCCGCGATGTGCCCCTGCTGATGGGAGCAGGGATAAAACGGCACGCCCAACGCCGCCGCCAGGGTACGGCCCTCCCCCTCGCCCACCAGGAAGCAGGGCATATAGGAACCCTCCACCGCCCGGGGCTGGACAGACGCGCCCACCGCCGCAATCTCTCCCACCGCGCCGTCGGCACGGAGCTGCTCCACCATCAGGTGCAGGCGCTTCACGTGCTGGAACAGGGCATCGCTCTGCCGCAGGCCCAAGGCCCCCTCGGGCACCGTCAGCAGTCTGCCCCGGTTTTCCGCCGTCCCGTCGCCGAATACGGCGGCAGAGGTGGTATAGTTGCTGGTATCAAAGCCCAAACATTGCGCACACATAGGTCCCTCACTCCTGCTCCGGCAGCTCCATGCGGACAAAAGAGCCCAGAATGCCATTGATAAATTTCACCACGTCTTCGTCCACATACTTTTTGGCGATCTCCACCGCCTCATTGATGGCCACCTTATTGGGCACGTCCGGCATATACATGATTTCATACATGGTCACCCGCATGATGGCCGAGGCCACCCGGTCAATGCGGGAGAACCGCCACCCCTTGGCATACTTTTCGATGTAGCCGTCCAGCTCGGCGCCGTGACTGCCCACCCCGCACACCAGGGTGGTGATGTAATTCAGCTCCCCCACCCCGGGAAATTCCGCGTACAGCGGCTCGTCCTTCCCTTTCAGCGCAAAGGTATCCGGGGTGAGCTCCCGCTCCAGCAGCTGTCCGGCGCTTTTGCTGGAAAAGGCCAGCTCAAAGGCAAGGTGCATGGCGATCTCACGGGCAGTACTTCTGTTCATGGGGATCATCCTTTCCCGGCAATGCCTGCCGGTGTTTCTCTCTATGGGCACAAAGCTCCATTTTGTATATCCAATACATTATACACGCACGGAAGAAAAAAGAAAACACCTTTTTTCGGTTTTCGGCAAAAAAAGAACCGGGCCGTCAGGTCCGGTTCCATCAGACTGCATTTTACTTTTGGAAGGTCACACCCACCACAGCCACATTGACACAGGCCACGCCCAAACCGCTGGTGTTTTCCACCGCGCTGAACACCGCGTCCTGCACCGCCCGGGCTACGTCGGTGACCACGTAGCCGTACCGCACCAGAATGGACAGGTCCACCGTTACCCGCTCGTCCTCCACCGACAGGCGCACGCCTTTGGTCAGCGCCTTCCGGTTTGCCGTAGCGGTGGCGTCGCTGCTCAGGCCGGAGCCGAGACTGCTCACGCCCTCCACATCCACCGCCGCCGCCGCCGCGATGACTGCCAGCACCTCCTCAGAAATGCTGACGCTGCCCAACTCACTCTCGTGGGAGATATATTCCTTGCCTTCGGCCATGACCGCCTCACGCTCCTTTTTTATGTTGGAGCTTATTATATCACCCTGCCTCTGAAATTACAATCCTAATTTTCACCATTGTCACGTTTTGCCCTCTGGTGGCATCGTTTTCCTTTTTTGGACTGTTTCGCTCTATTACGGCTCTGTTTCGATCACCGTAATCTTGCCCGCAGCCAAGCCAGTCTCCTCTTTTACGATCTCCATGATCTTATTCACGTCATTTTCACTCAGCCCGTTCTCGGTGGAGGACACCACCACGCTGGCGCTGTTGTCATTGATGAAGCAGACGCAGTCGCCATAGCCCTTGGCGGTGATCAGGTTCTCCACCTTGGCCTCGGACACGGTCAGGGCCGCCATGGCCTGGATCGTGGCGTTGGCCTCGTCCACGACGGTCTGCTGGGCATTTTCATCCGCCGCGGCCTGCTGGAGCAGGTCCAGGGCGCTGTCCCGGGCCTGTTGACGGTTCAGCCGCGCCGAGGCAAAATAACCGGTGGACGATGTATTCTCCGGCACCTGGCTCCCCTCCGCGTCGGGACTCTCACTGGCCTGGGCGGCAGAACCCTTGTCATCCGTCTCACCCTTACCCGTCTCACCCTTACCCGTCTCACTCTTGCCCGCCTCGCTGTCCTTGCTGGTGTTCTCCCCATTGACCAGGGTGGTCTGGCCCAGCAGCTTGCCGCCGTTTTCGCCGTCCGCCCCTTCTGCCGCCTCTTTGCTGTACGACCAGTTCAGATAAACCGCCGCCCCCACAAACAGGACAATGGCCACTACTACCGCGTTTCTTTTCCACACACTCATTGCTCTGCCCTCCATAAATTTTGTGTGAGGAGGTCACCCTCCCCCTTTACACACTGTGATCCGGTCCGCTCCCAGCCCGGTGAGCGCCGACACCGCCTGGGTCAGCGTCAACCGGATCTCCGCATCGTCCCCGCCCTGGCACACCACCAGCGCCCCCTGAAAGGTAGGGTAGCGCTGGGTGAGCAGGACGGCCTCCTGGCTCCCGCCGGAATTTACCAGCACCGTCTCCTCCTCCACGCTGCTCCCCCGTTCGGTGACGGAGGTGGTGCGGTCGGAGGCCAGCACCTGTTCCATGCCGTTTTTCACCGATAGGGTCACCGTCACCTCCCCGGCCCCCTCCACCTTGGAGAGGGTTTGGGACAGCTTTTCCTCCAGGGCGCTCAGGTCGAACACATCCCCGGCCTGCGCCCCCTGGCCCGCCTCGACCTTCTGCTCCCGGTCCCCTGTGGGCCACAGCAGCAGGATCACCCCGGCGGCAATGACGATCAGAATGTACTTGTACTGGTCCAGCAGTTTCCAAACCGCCCCCTCCGGGGGCTTCCATTGGACTTTCATGGCACGCTCTCCTCGTAATGCTGCCGCTGTGGCGGCACCCCCAGGTCGTCCTCCAGCAGACGGCCCAGTGCTTCCTGTGCCGCGTCTGTCCAAACGCCCCGGGCGGTGACCTCCCAGGGGCAGGGCACACCGTTCTCGTCATAAGAAAAGGCCACCTCCGCCTGGCAGGAAATTCCCATTTCCTCCGCCTTGTCCACAATATATGCAGCGGTGCTCTCCTCTATGATGGTTTGATAGAATAAATTGTTTTTTTCTTCCAGGGCATCCTCATAGCCCTGGAGCATTGTCTGATATTCCTCCAGCGCCTGGACCAGGGCTCCGCCGTCCAGCCGGAGTAGCGGGCCCGCCGCCGCCAGCAGCAGGGCAAGCCCGCCCGCCATGCGGCACACCTTTTTGGCGTTCCCCTCGGGGGCCAGACTGTCAGCGATGGTCAAAATCATAGCGGTACACGCCACCCCCAGCAGCCATCCGCGCACCAGCCCCATCATGCGGCAGTCACCGACACACAGGACACCAGCGCAATCAGCAGCAGCAGACAGCACGCCCCCGTCATGCCCAGCAGCAGCCCAAAAGCACTGCCGAGCCTGTCCACCAGGGCGCAGATGGGACCGTCTCCCATTGCCGCCGCCAGCGCTGCCGTCAGCTTATAGGCCAGATAATGCACCGACAGCTGCAGCAGCGGAACCAGACAGATGCCCAAAATTGTAATCATGCCAAACACCCCCACCGTCCCCCTCAGCACTCCCGCCGAGGCCAGTACTGTTTCCGCCGCGTCGGACAAAATACCGCCCACCACCGGGATGGCCCCGGATATGGCAAACTTTGCTGCCTTCACCGTGGCCGCGTCCGCCGTCCCCGCCACAATGCCGCTGGCGGTGAGGTAGCCCACAAATACCATCGTCACAATGGTCAGCACCGTGGTCACCGCCCATTTGAGCAAATCGCCCAACCGCTTCAGCCCGTCCGCCCCCACCGCCGCCTGCGCCGCCGAAGCAGCGATGTAGCCGTACAGCAGGGGCACCAGCAGGCCGTGGATCAGGTTTACCAGCACGTCGGAAAACAGCGCCGCCGCCAGCTGTCGGGCCGCCGCCCCGGTGATGGCCCCGGTCGCCGCCGTCAGCGCTGCCACTGTGGGAAGCAGCACGTTGGCGAAGGATACGATATTGGAGATTGCCCCGGTGCCCATACCCAGCAGGGAGTTCACATCCGACACCGCGACCGCCGTCACCGCCAGTGTTCCCGCCAGCATCGACGCACGGGACCTGGTCTTTCCGATTCCCTCCTGCATTGTATCCGTCAGGCCGCAGAACAGCAGAATCACCAGGATCAGCACACCGGAGCGCACCGCCCGCCGGACGATGCCGGACAGCTCCCGGGTCCCGGTGTCGATCAGCTCTGCCAGTCCCTCGTCCAGACTTGCGCCATATTCCGCCGTCCCGCCCTGCTCCACCGCAGCCCGCTCCAGGCCGTCCAGGTCCAGCTTATCCGACTGCATATCCAGCACCTCGTCCGGGGTAAGCGCCCGGACAGGCAGGCAGAGCGCGGCCAGCAGCACAAACGCCAGTCCGGCAAGACAAATCCTGCGCACAGCTCCACCCCCTCAGATCAGCCCCGTGAGCATCTCGATCACCGCCGACATCAGCGGCAGTACCGCCACCAGCGCCAGCGCTGTCCCCGCCAGCTCCACCGCAGACGCCAGCCCGCCCTCCTTGGCGTCCCGGCAGAAGTCGGCGGACAGCCGGGTCACAATGGCGATGCCCGCCGTTTTCATCACCGGCTCCACCACCTGGGCGGACAGTCCTCCGACTTCCACCAGCTTGTCCATCAGCCCCACCGCGGCCCGGAGGGCACCGGAGCAGTACAGCAGGATCACCGCCCCGGCGCACACCGCCAGCACCATGCCCAGCTCCGGCGCCTGCTTGCGCACCACCACCGCGCACACCGCCGCCGCCAGAGCCGCCGCCGCTACCTTCATGATATCGCTCACAGCCCGAACAGATCCTTTACCAGATTAAAGAGGTCGCTGATCTCCTGTACCACGATCATCAGCACCACCACCAGCGCCACCAGGGTGGTCATGGTGGCCATCTCGTCCCGCCCCGAGCGGGTGAGCACCTGGTTCAGCACCGACACCAGGATCCCGATGGCGGCAATTTTGAAAATTAGATCCACATCCATGATCCTTCCTCCTTTGTATCAAATCAGCATGATCGTCAAAAACAGTCCGGCGGTTATTCCCAGTACGCCGTACACCCGGCCCAGCCGCCGCCGGTCCTCCTCCGCCTGGGCCTGCTGGCTGTGCAGTCCCACGAGGACGCCTTCCACGGCCTGCCGCTGGCTGTCCCCGTCGTACCGTCCCAGCACCGGGCCAAGCTGTTCCAGCAGTTCCCCGTCCTCCCTGTTCAGGCGCAGGGCGCACTGTGTAAGGCCCTCCTGCCACAGGTGCTGGAACGGTGTCCCATCCAAATCTCCGGCACCCCGGGCACAGAACTCGAAAAAGCGGGCGGCACGGCCCTTCGCGCCTCCGGCCGCCGCCTCCAGCGCCTTTGGCAGCGGGGCCAGCCGCCATCCCAGCTCCCGCTGGAGGATCTCCAGCCCCGCCGACAGCTCCCGCAGATCCCGCACCCGTCCGTCCAGACGGCTTACCGCCGCCATGCCCAATCCTCCGCACCCTGCCACCAGCAGGGCCGCGCCCAAAAGCTGTATCATACAAGCACCTCCACCCGGGCTGCCCGCCCGCCTGTCCGGCGCTCGATCACCACCAGGCGGCGGAAAATCTGATAGTCCAACAGAGCGCGGTACACCGGCCTGCGCTGCAGGTCCTCCACGCCCGTTCCGTGGGCGGTGGCCAGTAGCGCCGCGCCGCACCCCGCCGCCTCCGAAACGGCCTGCACATCGGCGGGGTCGGTGATCTCATCCACAGCCGCCGCCTGGGGGTTCATCCCCCGGATCAGGATGGACAACCCCTCCGCCTTGGAACAGCCGTCTATCACATCGGTGTGCCGCCCTATGTAGAGCTGAGGCTCCCCCTGCCACAGAGCGGCGATCTCCCCGCGCTCGTCCGCCACCCCAACCCGCAGGGGCGGTCCTGCGTCCCCATCGGACAGCCCCCGCACCAGATCCCGCAAAAGCGTGGTCTTCCCCGCCCCCGGCGGGGCGAGGATCAGTGTGCTGAGGAATATGCCTCCCTCCATCAGCCGTGGCAGAAGCTCCCCAGCCTGTCCCGCCACAGGCCGGGCCACCCGGATGGACAGGGATGAGAGTTCCCGCAGGGTGACAATCTGCCCATCTTTTTTCACCACCGAGCCGCACAGGCCGATCCGGTGCCCGCCCCGCAGGGTGACATAGCCCTGCCTCACCCGGTCCAGCGCCGTGTGGGCGCTGGACTGGGTGGCGTTTTCCACCACCTGCCGCAGCTCGTCCTCCCCGATGGGCGGACCGTCCGTCCCCACCTCTCCCTCATACAGCAACGCCGTCATGGGGAAGCCCCGGCGCAGGCGAAGCTCCTCCAGCCCGTCCAGCCTGTCCGCGCCCAGGGCGGACAAACCGTCCCGAAGCCGGGCCGGGAGCACTGACGCCGCCTGCTCCCACGGTTTTCTTTCGTCCATATTGTTTCACCACCTTGTGTCTTGTCCCCATACTATGACGGCCTGTCCCAGATTATTCCAGTTTACAAAAACAAAAGCCGCCTGCCGGAAATCCGGCAGACGGTTTTCGTTCACAATATGAAACGGCTCAGGTCAAATTGGTATAGCCCATCAGATATTCATCCACTTCCCGGGCGGCGGCGCGGCCCTCAGCGATGCCCCACACCACCAGAGACTGCCCCCGGCGCATATCACCAGCGGCAAATACCTTGCCGATGTCGGTAGCATAACCCCCAGGAGCGGTGGACACATTGGAGCGTCCGTCCCGGCCCACGCCGAACGCGTCCGCCACGTAGTCCTCCGGACCCAGGAACCCCGCCGCGATCAGCAGCAGCTGACAGGGCAGCTCCTCCTCGGAACCGGGAACCTCCGCCATCACCCGTCGGCCATCCACCTCCCTCGGCTCCAGCTTTACCGTCACGATGGAGGACAGCGCTCCAGTCTCGTCGGTGCGGCACTCTTTCACTGTGGTCTGGTAGCGGCGGGGGTCCGCGCCGAATACCGCGATAGCTTCCTCCTGCCCGTAGTCCGTTTTGCACACCCGGGGCCACTGGGGCCAGGGGTTGTCGGCGGCGCGGCTGTCCGGCGCCTTTGGCATCATTTCCAGCTGGACAACGGACTTGCAGCCGTGTCGGATGGCGGTGCCCACGCAGTCGTTTCCCGTGTCCCCGCCGCCTACGATCACCACATCTTTTCCCGCCGCGTCAATATAGGCGCCCTTTTCCAGCCCCGTATCAAGCAGGGCTTTCGTGGTGGAGGCAAGGAAATCAACCGCGAAGTATTTTCCCTTTACACCATTTGCCACGTCAAGTCCACGGGGCTTTTTTGCCCCGCAGCAAAGGATGACCGCGTCGTATTCATCCAACAGCGCCCGGGCGGACACGTCCCGGCCCACGTCGCAGGAGGTGCGGAACTCCACCCCCTCCGCCGCCATCAGGTCCACCCGGCGCTGGACGAACTGCTTTTCCAGTTTCATATTGGGGATGCCGTACATCAGCAGACCCCCGGCCCGGTCATCCCGCTCAAACACGGTAACAGTGTGGCCCCGGCGGTTGAGCTGCTGGGCGGCGGCAAGGCCTGCGGGGCCGCTGCCCACCACAGCCACCCGCTTCCCCGTGCGGACCCTGGGCGGCTGGGGCGCCATGGCCCCGGAGGCAAAACCCGCCTCGATAATGGCAAGCTCGTTTTCCTTCACCGTCACCGGGTCGCCGTTGAGGCCGCAGGTACACGCCGCCTCGCACAACGCGGGACACACCCGCCCGGTGAACTCCGGGAAGCTGTTGGTCTTGGTCAGGCGGCTCAGGGCGTGGCCCAGATTGCCGGTATACACCAAATCGTTCCACTCCGGCACCAGGTTGTGGAGGGGGCACCCGGTGAACATACCCGCCAGCTGTACCCCGGACTGGCAGAAGGGTACGCCGCACTCCATGCACCGCGCCCCCTGCTTCCGGCGCTCCTCCTCGGGGAGCATGGGATGGAACTCGTCCCAATGCTTGATGCGCTCAAGGGGCGGCTGGCCAGGGTTTCCCTGGCGTTCATATTCCAAAAATCCAGTGGGCTTTCCCATTATTTCGCACCTCCCGTCACAGCGTAAAATGCCTCGATCTCCGCCTCATCCCGGGCCATGCCCCGCTCCTCGAACTGGGCGATGGCCTTTAAAATCCGGTCATAGTCCCGGGGCAGGATCTTTTTAAATTCTGCGGCGGCTTGCTCAAAATCCGCCAGAACCGCCCTGCCCTTCTCCGAACCGGTGGCCTCCACGTGCTGGGCGATCAGAGAGCGAAGCTCCTCCAGATCGTGCTTTGACTTTACCGGCTCGATGGACACCAGTTCCTTGTTCACCCGCAGATACAGATCCCGGCGGAGGTCCCAGACATAGGCGATGCCGCCGCTCATGCCCGCGGCAAAGTTCTTGCCGGTTTCCCCCAGCACCACCACGCGGCCCCCGGTCATGTATTCACAGCCGTGGTCGCCAATGCCCTCCACCACCACCACAGCCCCGGAGTTGCGCACGGCGAAGCGCTCCCCAGCCGCGCCAGCGATGAACGCCTTGCCGGAGGTGGCCCCGTACAGGGCCACGTTGCCGATGATGATGTTCTCATCCGCCTTAAATCCAGCTGTTTTCGGCGGATACACCACCAGCTTGCCGCCGGACAGGCCCTTGCCGAAATAGTCGTTGGAATCCCCTTCCAGCTCCAGAGTCAACCCCTTGGGGATGAACGCGCCAAAGGACTGCCCCCCGCCGCCGGAACAGCGGACGATGAAAGTGTCCTCCTCCAGCCCCTCCCCGTGGAGCCGGGTGATGTCGGAACCGAAAATCGTCCCAACGGCCCGGTCGGTAGAGGTCACTTCCAGGGAAAGCTGTTTCTTCTGGCCCTTTTTCAGCGCACTGCCCATCTTCGCCAGCAGGACGGACTGGTCCACCGTCTTTTCCAGCTCAAAATCATACGCGTCGGCGGGGTCGAAGTGGATTTTGTACCCATCGCCCACATAGGGATTTTCCAGAATAGCGGACAAATCCACCGTAGCGGCACGCTCGTTGACGGCGTGATCCCGCTTTTTCAGCAGGTCGGTGCGGCCCACCAGCTCGTCCACCGTGCGCACCCCCAGCTTTGCCATGTGCTCCCGCAGCTCCTGGGCCACGAAGCGCATGAAGTTCACCACATACTCCGGCCTGCCCTGGAAGCGCTTGCGCAGCTCCGGGTTCTGGGTGGCGATGCCCACGGGGCAGGTGTCCAGATTGCACACCCGCATCATCACACAGCCCATGGTCACCAGCGGCGCGGTGGCAAAGCCGAACTCCTCCGCCCCCAGCATACAGGCAATGGCAACGTCCCGGCCCGTCATCAGCTTGCCGTCCGTCTCCACTACTACCCGGGAGCGCAGATCGTTTTGAATCAGGGTCTGGTGGGTCTCCGCCAGCCCCAGCTCCCAGGGCAGGCCCGCGTTGTGGATGGAGGTGCGGGGCGCGGCCCCGGTGCCGCCGTCCCAGCCGGAGATCAGCACCACCTGGGCCCCGGCTTTCGCCACGCCCGCCGCCACGGTGCCCACACCCGCCTCGCTGACCAGCTTCACGGAGATACGGGCCTCCCGGTTGGCGTTTTTCAGGTCGTAGATGAGCTGTGCCAAATCCTCAATGGAGTAGATATCGTGGTGGGGCGGCGGGGAGATCAGAGATACGCCGGGGGTGGAGTAACGGGTTTTGGCAATCCAGGGGTAGACCTTCTTTCCCGGCAGGTGCCCGCCCTCGCCGGGTTTGGCCCCCTGGGCCATTTTGATTTGAATCTCCTGCGCGCTCACCAGATATTCGCTGGTGACGCCGAACCGGCCGGAGGCCACCTGCTTGATGGCGGAACAGCGGTCAGATTTCAGACGCTCGGGCCGCTCGCCCCCCTCGCCGGAGTTGGACTTGCCCCCCAGCATATTCATGGCCACCGCCATGCACTCGTGGGCCTCCTGGGAGATGGAGCCGTAGCTCATGGCCCCGGTTTTGAAGCGCTTCACAATGGAGTCCACACTCTCCACCTCATCAATGGGGATGGGCGTTTCCGCATACTTCATCTCCATCAGCCCCCGGAGGGTGTGGGGGCAGGATTCGTCGTCCACCAGGGCGCTGTACTGCTTAAACAGGCTGTAATCCCCGGTGCGGGCCGCCTGCTGGAGCAGATGGATGGTCTGGGGATTGTACATATGGTCCTCCTGCCCCGAGCGGGCCTTGTGGGCCCCGGAGGAATCCAGGGTGGTATCCACCCCCAGGCCCAGGGGGTCAAAGGCCCGGCTGTGGTTTTTATCCACCAGCTGTTCAATCTCCTTCAGGCCAATGCCGCCGATGCGGGAGACGGTGTTGGTGAAATACTCCTCCATTACCTCTTTGGAGATGCCGACTGCCTCGAAAATCTGGGCGGACTGGTAGGATTGGATGGTGGAAATGCCCATTTTAGAGGCGATCTTCACAATGCCATGCAAAATTGCCTTATTATAGTCGTCCACCGCCGCGCCGAAATCCTTGTCCAGAAGCCCCTCGTGGATAAGCTGGCCGATGGTCTCCTGGGCCAGGTAGGGATTGATCGCCCGGGCCCCATAGCCCAGCAGGGCGGCAAAATGATGGACGTCCCTTGGCTCGGCAGATTCCAGAATCACTGATACCGCCGTGCGCTTGCGGGTGCGGATCAGATACTGCTCCAGCGCCGACACCGCCAGCAGGGACGGAATAGCCACATGGTTCTCGTCCACCCCCCGGTCGGACAGGATGATGATGTTGGCCCCGTTGCGGTAGGCCCGGTCCGCTGCGATTTTCAGCTGGTCCAGCGCCCGTTTCAGCGGCATATTCTTAAAGTACAGCAGAGATACCGTCTCCACATGGAAACCGGGCTTGTCCATGGCCCTGATCCGCATCAGGTCCACCGAGGTCAGGATGGGGTTGTGGATCTGCAGCACCCGGCAGTTCTCCGCCTGCTCATCCAGCAGGTTGCCGTCATCGCCCACGTATACGGTGGTGTCGGTGACGACCTTCTCCCGGATGGCGTCGATGGGCGGGTTGGTCACCTGGGCAAACAGCTGGCGGAAGTAGCTGAACAGGGGCTGGTCGTGGCTGGACAGCACCGCCAAGGGAATGTCCGCCCCCATGGCGGCGGTGGGCTCTGCCCCGGTGCGGGCCATGGGCAGAATGGTGTCCTTCACATCCTCATAGGTGTAGCCAAACGCCTTCTGCACCTGGGTACGGCGCTCGGGGGTATAGCGCTCCACCCGCTTGTTGGGGATGGGCAGGTCCTCCAGCTTCACCAGGTTCCGGTCCAGCCATTCCCCGTAGGGATTGCGGGCGGCGTAGCCTTCCTTGATCTCCCCATCGTCGATAATGCGCCCCGCCGCTGTATCCACCAGCAGCATTTTTCCAGGCTCCAGGCGGGATTTACGCACAATATGGGCGGGGTCGATGTCCAGCACCCCCACCTCGGAGGCCAGGATCAGCCTGCCGTTGTCGGTGACATAGTACCGGGAGGGCCGCAGGCCGTTGCGGTCCAGCACCGCCCCCACCTGGTCGCCGTCGGAAAACAGGATGGACGCCGGGCCGTCCCACGGCTCCATCATGGCGGCGTAATACTGGTACAGGTCCCGCCGGGCACGGGACAGGTTTTCGTTGTTCATCCAGGGTTCCGGTATGCAGATCATCACCGCCAGGGGCAGGTCCATGCCGCTCATCACCAGAAATTCCAGGGTGTTGTCCAGCATGGCGGAATCGGAGCCGTTCACATCCACCACCGGAAATACCTTGTCCATGTCTCCCTCCCACACCGGGGCGTGCATGGTTTCCTCCCGGGCCAGCATCCGGCTCGCGTTGCCCCGGATGGTATTGATCTCCCCGTTGTGGAGGATAAAGCGGTTGGGGTGGGCCCGCTCCCAGGAGGGGTTGGTATTGGTGGAGAACCGGGAGTGGACCAGCGCGATGGCGGACGTGCAGTCCTCACGCTGTAAATCCAGGTAGAACTGCCGCAGCTGGCCCACCAGGAACATCCCTTTATATACGATGGTGCGGCTGGACAGGGACGCCACATAGGTGTTGTCGTTGGACTGCTCGAACTCCCGCCGGGCGATGTACAGCCGCCGGTCAAATTCCAGGCCCCTCGCAAGCTTCTCCGGGCGGCGGACAAAGCCCTGCATGATCCGGGGCATTTTCGCCAGCGCCTTTTGGCCCAGCACCGACCGGCACACGGGTACCTCCCGCCAGCCGATGAACTCCATCCCCTCCCTGGCCACGATCAGCTCGAACATTTTCATGGCCTGGTTCCGGCGCAGGGCCTCCTGGGGGAAGAAGAACATCCCCACGCCATAATCCCGCTCCCCGCCCAGGGCCAGACCGCACTCCTCCGCAGCCTTGCTGAAAAACTCATGGGAAATCTGCAGCAGGATGCCCACGCCGTCCCCGGTCCGGCCCTCGGCGTCCTTGCCCGCCCGGTGCTCCAGCTTCTCCACGATCTTCAGCGCGTCGTCCACCGTCTGATGGGTCTTGCGGCCCTTGATGTCCACCACGGCCCCAATGCCGCAGTTGTCGTGCTCAAACCGGGGGTCGTACAGCGGCCCTCTCACCTGTTCCCGCTCTTGTTTCATATGTTATCCTCCAAACGAAAACCGGCCCAATGGGTGTATTGGCAAGGCACTTTACAGCCTGTCAGCCCCCCATTGGACCGGTTTCTGATTTTTACAGTATTGAGGCGATGCGCCGCACCGCTTCCTTGGTGGCCTCCGCGTCACCAAAGGCGGTGACACGGATATACCCCTCCCCGCTGGGGCCGAAGCCCGCGCCGGGGGTGGTCACCACACACGCCTGCTTCAGCAGTATGTCGAAGAAGTCCCAGGACGGCGTATTGTTGGGCGTGCGCACCCACAGATAGGGGGCGTTCACCCCGCCGTATACCGTCAGCCCGACAGCGGCCAGGCCCTCCCGGATTACCTTGGCGTTGTTCAGGTAGTAGTCGATGGCCTGACGGGTCTGCGCCTTCCCCTCGGGGGTGAAGGTGGCCTCCGCCGCCCGCTGAACCACGTAGGGCACACCGTTGAACTTCGTCCCCTGGCGGCGGTTCCAAAGGGCGTTCAGGGACGTGCCCTCCCGCTCCAGCGCCTTGGGGATCACCGTGTACGCACAGCGGGTCCCCGTAAACCCGGCGGATTTGGAGAAGGAGCGGAACTCAATGGCACAGGTCTTGGCCCCTTCCACCTCAAAAATGCTGTGGGGGACGCCCTCCTCCCGGATGAACGCCTCATAAGCGGAATCGAACAGAATCACACTTCCATGGGCATTGGCGTAGTCCACCCACACCTTGAGCTGTTCCCTGGACGCCGCCGTTCCGGTGGGGTTGTTGGGGGAGCAGATGTAGATCAGGTCGGGCACCCGGTCCGTGGGCAGGTCGGGGAAAAAGCCGCTTTCCGCCGTACAGGGCAGGTAAACAAGATTGCTCCATTTCTCCCCGTCGTGCTCTCCGGCCCGGCCCGCCATGGCGTTGGTGTCTACGTACACCGGGTACACCGGGTCGCACACCGCCACCACGTTGTCCACCGAGAAAATATCACCGATACTGCCGCAGTCGCTTTTCGCGCCGTCCGAGACAAAAATTTCATCGTCGGCAATGTCCACGCCCCGCTCCCTGTAGGAATCCCGGATGGCAAAGCGCAGGAAATCATAGGCACAGCAGGTCTCCTCGCAGTAGCCCCGGAAGGTCTCCCTGACCCCCATCTCTTTGGACGCCTTCACCATGGCGTCCACCACCGCGGGGGCCAAAGGCTGGGTCACGTCGCCAATGCCCAGGCGGATCAGCGGCATGGGCGGGTTCTGGGCGGAAAAGGCCCGCACCCGGCGTCCGATCTCCGGAAACAGATAGCCTCCCGGCAGTTTGAGGAAATTTTGATTGATATGGGCCATGAGCGCCCCCTCCTGACATCTGTTGGATTCTTTACTGATTTAAATCATTTTACAACAAACTCCCCGCCCCAGTCAATCGGCAAGTTTACCATCAAAAACGGTACTGGCAGGCCCTGTCATAAACATTTGGCCGGATTTTTCGTCCCAGCGGACCAGTAGGTCCCCCCCGGCCAGCTGGACCTTGGCATCCCGGTCCAGCTTCCCCGCGGCCATCATAGCCGCGGCGGACGCGCACGCCCCGGTGCCGCAGGCCATGGTTTCTCCACTGCCCCGCTCCCAGACGCGCATTTGCATCCCGCCCCGGCCCAGCACTCGGACGAACTCCACATTCACCCGATGAGGAAACACCGGGTGCCGCTCTACGGCGGGACCGACCGCCTGCAAGTCCAGCGCGGCGGGATCCTCTACCTCGATCACTGCGTGGGGGTTGCCCATGGACACCAGATTTGCTGTATATGTCATTCCCTTTATAGCTATTTCTGCCGGCGGCTGAAGATCCGGGATCCCCATTCCAACCACAGCCCCCGTTACCCTTCTGTCCTCCATCATCAGGGAGAGCTCCCGATTCCCTGACAAGGTTTCCACGGTAAGATGGGCCTTGTCCGTCAGCCCCTTGTCGTACACATATTTTCCAAAGCACCGTATGCCGTTGCCGCACATGGCTCCCTCCGAGCCGTCGGCGTTGAAAATTCTCATTTTAAAATCCGCCCGCTGGGACGGGCACACGCAGATGATACCGTCTCCCCCTATGCCGAAGTGGCGGTCGGAAAGACGGCGGGCCAATTCGTCCAGATCATCAGGAACAGCTTCCATACAGTTCAGAAAGATGTAGTCGTTGCCCAGGCCATGCATTTTGGTGAAATTCATGAAGCATCCCTCCTGTTTCCGATGGGGAAGCCGAAACGGGTAAAACAGGGCGGCAGTTTCCATCACTGCCGCCCCATTTCCTTTGTCACTGCTCCGCCAGCACCAGCTTTGCGGTATCAGTGAGCCGGGCGCCGTTGTCCATGCTCTGCTTTTGTAAAAACCGATGGGCTTGCTCCTCCGTCAGGCCGTGTCGGTCCATCAGCACCGTCTTGGCCGCGTCCACCAGCTCCAGCTCCTCCTGGGTGCGCTGGACATGACCGCCGAGCCGCCCGCCCTGCCGCAGCTGGGCCAGCAGCCGCACCGAGGCCAGCAGCTCCGAGCGGCGCACCGGGGATTGCAGCTTGAAGATGCCCTCCGCCTCGCACAGCTCCAGCTGCGCCTGGGGCGCGATCATCAGCATTGAGCAGCGCCGGGGCAGATCGTAAAACAGCATCTCACAGCTCTCGTCCGCCAGCTTAAAGCCGCACACCACAATGTCCAGCCTCAGCTTGCGCACCGCCTGCCGGACCTGGTCGGCAGTACGGCACTCAATGCAGGAAAAAGCCCCGCTGTTCTCTATGATCTCCCGGATCCTGTCGCTGTTGGACTGGCGTTCAAAGGCCACGATCACCTGCCGCATACCCGTTCACTTCCTTTCGGCACCGGCGGCTCAGTAGTTGATCATGTACTTGTCAATTTCCCAGCTGGACACACGGGTGCGGTACTCATTCCACTCCCGCTCCTTGCCGGCAATGTACTGGGAGCTGACGTGCTCGCCCAGGGTGGCCATCACCAGCTTATCCTTCTTCATGGACGCCAGCGCCTCCTCCAGGGAGCCGGGCAGGGCCTCGATGCCCCGGCGCTTTCGGGTGGCGGGGGTCATGGCGAAGATGTTCTCGGTGATCTCCGGGGGCGGGGTCATCCCCTTCTCGATGCCGTCCAGGCCAGCGGCCAGACACACCGCCAGGGACAGATAGGGGTTGCAGGCGGGGTCGGGACAGCGCAGCTCCACCCGGGTGCCCTGTCCCCGGGAGGCGGGGATACGGATAAGGGCGGAACGGTTGGATGCGGACCAGGCCATGTAGCAGGGCGCCTCGTAGCCCGGCACCAGCCGCTTATAGGAGTTGACCAGCGGGTTGGTGATGGCGGCCATCCCCTTCATATGGGCCAGGATCCCTGCGATAAAGGAATAGCACTCCCTGGAAAGCTGTTTCTCACCATGCTCGTCAAAGAACACGTTTTTCCCATCCTTGTACAGGGACATATTGGTGTGCATCCCGGAACCGTTGATGCCGAAAATGGGCTTGGGCATGAAAGTGGCGTGGAGGCCGTTTTTCTGGGCCAGGGTCTTCACCGCCAGCTTGAAGGTCATGATCTTGTCGGCGCATTCCAGGGCGGGGGCGTACTTGAAGTCGATCTCGTGCTGGCCCTGGGCCACCTCGTGGTGGGACGCCTCGATCTCATAGCCCATATGCTCCAGGGCCAGACAGATTTCCCGGCGGGTGGATTCGCCGTGGTCCAGGGGGCCAAGGTCGAAGTAGCCCGCCTCGTCGTTGGTCTTGGTGGTGGGCTTGCCGTCCTCGTCGGTCTGGAACAGGAAGAACTCCGCCTCCGGCCCCACATTAAAGGTATCGTAGCCCATGGACCGGGCCTTTTCCAGCACCCGCTCCAGCACACCCCGGGGGTCGCCTACGAAAGCAGAGCCGTCGGGATTGTGGATGTCGCAGATCAGCCGGGCCACCTTGCCGTGCTGGGGACGCCAGGGGAAGATGACGAAGCTGTCCAGATCGGGGTACAGATACTGGTCGGATTCGTTGATGCGGACGAAGCCCTCGATGGAGGAACCGTCCAGCATGATCTCATTGTTCACCGCACGCTCGATCTGGGAGGCGGTGATGGCCACGTTTTTCAGCTGGCCGAAAATGTCTGTGAACTGCATCCGGATGAATTTGACGTCCTCTTCCTTCACGATGCTGACGATGTCCTCTTTGGTATAGCCCATTTTTGACTTCCCCTTTCATTTATATTGGCCCGCCGGGATGATATGCTCCCTCTCTCACGCGGCCAACGCAGTAATTTTGCTCGGGATGCAAAAAGGCGTTCCGAACCTGCCGGTCGGGAACGCCTTTGTTCTCTCGATTACGGGTTTCAGTATATCACAAACCTGGTTTTTGTCAACAATTTTCTGCATGGATGCAAAATTTCAGCGCATAAATCAGGTTTCGCTCCGCCTGAAAGACATTTTTTGTGATATGTCACATTTTGACCGCGGCTGTAACGGCACTCCCCTGCCCCCCTGTCTTGTCCAACACGGAAGCCCATAGAATCATACCTAAATTTTATGTGGGAAAAGGCAGAAATTATGGTAGATATTACTTGACAATCCACCCCTCCCTGTTTACAATAAGAATATGAATTGCTGACAGCATTTCTTTTTTATTTCTGAAGATAATTTATACGATTTTGGAGGTAATGTGACAATGGCTCAAAAATATGTCTACCTGTTCTCCGAGGGCAACGCGGATATGCGTGAGCTTCTCGGCGGCAAGGGCGCAAACCTGGCAGAGATGACCAACATCGGCCTGCCTGTCCCCCAGGGCTTCACCATCACCACCGAGGCCTGCACCCGGTACTATGAGGACGGGCGCAAGATCGGCGATGACATCCAGGCGGAGATCATGGAATATATCGACAAACTGGAATCCATCACCGGCAAGAAGTTCGGCGACCAGGAAAATCCCCTTCTGGTGTCCGTGCGCTCCGGCGCCCGGGCCTCCATGCCCGGCATGATGGACACCATCCTCAACCTGGGCCTGAACGAGGATGTGGTGGACGTGCTGTCCGCCAAGTCCGGCAACCCCCGCTGGGCCTGGGACTGCTACCGCCGCTTTATCCAGATGTACTCCGACGTGGTTATGGAGGTGGGCAAGAAATACTTTGAACAGCTCATTGATGAGATGAAGGAGAAAAAGGGCGTCACCCAGGACGTGGATCTCACCGCCGATGATTTGAAGGAGTTGGCCGGACAGTTCAAGGCCGAGTACAAGGCTAAAATTGGCTCCGACTTCCCCTCCGACCCCAAGGAGCAGCTGATGGGCGCTATCCAGGCTGTGTTCCGCTCCTGGGACAACCCCCGGGCCAATGTGTACCGCCGGGACAACGACATCCCCTACTCCTGGGGCACCGCCGTCAACGTGCAGTCCATGGCCTTCGGCAACATGGGCGACGACTGCGGCACCGGCGTGGCCTTCACCCGGAATCCCGCCACTGGCGAAAAGAAGCTGTTCGGAGAGTTCCTGACCAATGCCCAGGGCGAGGACGTGGTGGCCGGCGTGCGCACCCCCATGCCCATTGACGAGATGGCGGAAAAGTTCCCCGAAGCCTTTGCCCAGTTCACCGGCGTGTGCAAGACGCTGGAGGACCACTACCGGGATATGCAGGATATGGAATTCACCGTGGAGCACGGCAAGCTGTATATGCTCCAGACCCGCAACGGCAAGCGCACCCCCGCCGCCGCGCTGAAAATCGCCTGCGACCTGGTGGACGAGGGCATGATTGACGAGAAAAAGGCGGTGGCCATGATCGACCCCCGCTCCTTGGATACCCTGCTCCACCCCCAGTTTGACGCCGCCGCGCTGAAGGACGCCCCCATGCTGGCCACCGCCCTGGGCGCCTCCCCTGGCGCCGCATCCGGCCGCATCGTCTACACCGCCGATGAGGCCAAGGACTGGGCTGCCCGGGGCGAGAAGGTGGTTCTGGTCCGGCTGGAAACCTCCCCCGAGGACATCGAGGGCATGAAAGCCGCCCAGGGCATCCTTACGGTGCGCGGCGGCATGACCTCCCACGCCGCTGTGGTGGCCCGGGGCATGGGCAAATGCTGTGTGTCCGGCTGCGGCGAGATCAAGATGGACGAGGCTAACAAACAGTTTACGCTGGCGGGCAAGACCTTCCATGAGGGCGACTGGCTCTCCCTGGACGGCTCCACCGGCAAGATCTATGACGGCGCCATCCCCACCGTCCCCGCCTCCATTGGCGGCGAGTTCGGCCGGGTGATGGCCTGGGCGGACAAGTACCGCCGCCTTGAGGTCCGCACCAACGCCGACACCCCCCACGACGCCGCCCAAGCCCGGAAGTTCGGCGCTCAGGGCATCGGCCTGTGCCGCACTGAGCATATGTTCTTCGACGAGGACCGTATCCCCGCCATCCGGGAGATGATCTGCTCTGACACCGTGGAACAGCGGGAAAAGGCCCTGGCTAAGCTGGAACCCATGCAGCAGTCCGACTTCGAGGGCATTTACGAGGCCATGGAGGGCCTGCCCGTCACCATCCGCTTCCTGGACCCCCCGCTGCACGAGTTCGTGCCCACCGAGGAGGCCGACATCCAGAAGCTGGCCGACGACATGGGCAAGTCCGCAGCGGACATCAAGGCCATCATCGCGGGCCTCCACGAGTTCAACCCCATGATGGGCCACCGCGGCTGCCGTCTGGCGGTCACCTACCCCGAGATTGCGGTGATGCAGACCCGCGCCGTTATCAAGGCCGCGCTGAATGTCCAGGCCAGGCATCCCGATTGGAATCTGGTTCCCGAGATCATGATCCCCCTGGTGGGCGAGGTGAAGGAGTTCCTCTTTGTGAAGGGCGTCGTCACCTCCACCGCCGACAAGCTCATCAGCGAGGCCGGGGCCTCCATGAAGTATAAAGTGGGTACTATGATCGAGATCCCCCGTGCGGCCATGACCGCCGACGAGATCTCCCCGGTGGCTGACTTCTTCTCCTTCGGCAGCAACGACCTGACCCAGATGACCTTCGGCTTCTCCCGGGACGACGCGGGCAAGTTCCTGGATGCCTATTACGATAAGAAGATCTACGAGTTCGATCCCTTTGCCAAGCTGGACCAGCACGGCGTGGGCCGTCTGATCTCTAATGCCACCCGCTGGGGCCGGTCCACCAACCCGACCATTCACGTGGGCGTCTGCGGCGAGCACGGCGGCGATCCCTCCAGCGTGGAATTTTTCCACAATGCGGGGCTGAACTATGTGTCCTGCTCCCCCTTCCGGGTGCCCATCGCACGGCTGGCTGCGGCACAGGCGGCTATCAATAATCCCTGAGCGGGCTGAACTGTTGTCGTGGGGTAATATAGATTTTTCTCGGAGAGGCAATCAGCATTGACCCCGACATAGAAAAATAAGACCTTGCACCTAACCGTGCAGGGTCTTATTTTTGTTCTCCGAACTATCCTCAACCTTGCATAAATACGAAATTTTAGGGGCATTTTGTTTGAAATCACCATGGAGTAGGGGCGTCCGGGCCTTGGCCCGGTAGAACAAACGGGTTTGCCTTTTCGAGAAAAATCTATATTGCCCCACGACACCCTGCCTAACACAAGGATTTCAGGAACATTCTGCGCTATATCACCATGGAGTAGGGGCTACCGGCCCAAGGGCCGGGGTGGATAAACGACTTTGCCCCTCACGGAATAAATCACATTGCCCTACGACATGGTGATATTTGATGAGTGTGTTTTTGGGGAACTGGCAACAGGCTTGAAACCCTTGCAAACAGGGGCTTTGAGTGGCTTCACCTTCCCAAAAAGCACAGGCCCCAATTCCCCAAAAGTAAGCTGACTTCATTTTTGGGAGATGCTTTTGGGGATTGGTGCAGAGTGTTCCCACAGGGGGAGGACTGCCAACATGAGGAAGAAGAACTTCAAAGGACGATGCGAGAAGCGGGTGCTGGGCAAGTGCGCTGAGGTGTGCCGGACATATGATGCCATCCAGTATGCCTACGCCGATCTGCTCCAAGCATCGGACAAGATCAAGGAAATCAGGTGTAACGTCCTGCTGGATGGATTGGAGGCCGGGGAGTACACTTCGGACTTCGTTTGCACCAAGGCGGACGATGATCTGATGGTCAGAGAGTGTGTGTTCCGTAAGTTCCTGATGAAGCCTCTGACAGTGAAGCTGTTGGATGCTTCAAGGGACTACTGGCTCAGGCATGGGGTCACTGATTGGGGGGTGGTCATTGATGAAGAAGTATGATCTGCTCAGGTCTGGTGACAGTATCATCCGGGTACTGGAAGTACAGGTGGATAGGGTTCTGGTGATCGACTGCATCAAGAGGACGATGCCTGTTTGGGTGAATACCGCAGAATTGCAGTCCTATTCCGAGTGTACCACTGGTGAGATGTCGGAGGTCACTGGGGTTGTACCTGTCGGTGTGGATGATCTTGATGCAGACCAGAGGAAAAGGTTGAAACATTGTAATTTAAGCGCCACTGCCCCAAAGGGCGCACAAAACCAAGCCCCCTGAAAGCGGGCAAAAAAAGTTATGCTCGAAGTTTAG
>CAJTGJ010000008.1 GCA_910575695.1 Oscillospiraceae bacterium
CCTGTTTCCTCAAACCTATTCTAACAAATTTTGACTCGCTGCGTTAGAGCCACCGGTGTTTCATCCCCTTTGGTGCCTTGGAGCGCAGCGGAAAGGTATGGTCATAACCATGTATAATATCAAAACCATGAACAAGATCGCGGCGGTGGGCCTGGAGCGCCTGCCCGCCGGGCAGTATTCCATCGGGGATAACGTGGAAAACGAGGACGGCATCCTGGTCCGCTCCGCCAAGCTCCACGACTATGACTTCCCCGCCAGCCTGTGGGGCATCGCCCGGGCGGGGGCCGGTGTGAACAACATCCCCATCGACAAGTGCTCCGAGGCGGGCATCGTGGTATTCAACACCCCCGGCGCCAACGCCAACGCGGTGAAGGAACTGGTGATCTGCGCCATGCTGATGGCCTCCCGGGATATCGCCGGCGGCCTGGAGTGGGTGAAGGCCCAGGCCGGCACCGACGGCGTGGAGGTGGCCGACGTGGTGGAGAAGGGCAAAGCCGCCTTTGTGGGCCCCGAGCTGTACCGCAAGACCCTGGGCGTGGTGGGGCTGGGGGCCATCGGCGCGCTGGTGGCCAACATCGCCCTGTCCCTGGGGATGGAGGTGTATGGCTACGACCCCTACCTGTCCGTGGACGCCGCCCTGCGGCTGGACCGCCATATCAAGGTGGTCAAGGAACTGGACGCGCTGTATGCCAATTCCGACTATATCACGCTCCACCTGCCCTATATGGAGTCCACCAAAAACACCGTCAGCGCCGCCGCCATCGCCAGGATGAAAGACGGCGTGCGCATCATCAACCTGGCCCGGGGCGGCCTGGTGAATGACGATGATATGCTCGCCGCCCTGGAGAGCGGCAAAGCGGCCTGCTATGTCACCGATTTCCCCACCAACAGGCTGGTGGCCGCGCCCCATGTGGTGGCCCTGCCCCACCTGGGCGCTTCCACCCCGGAGAGCGAGGACAACTGCGCCGCCATGGCGGCGGATGAGCTGCGGGACTATCTGGAAAACGGCAACATCAAAAATTCCGTGAACTTCCCCAACGTGATCATGGAGCGCTCCGGCGCTCAGCGCCTGTGCGTGATCCACCGCAACGTCCCGGCGGTCATCGCCAGCATCACCACCCAGCTGTCCAACGCCGGGGTGAATGTGGAGAACATGACCAACAAATCCAAGGGGGAGTACGCCTACACCATGGTGGACGTGGGCTCCCCGGTGGAGGGGCGCGTCATCGACGATATCCGGGCCCTGCCCGGCATGATCCGCATCCGGGTGATCTGAGCGGAGCGTTTCGGAAAAATTATATGGTTTAAAAGACAAGACCCTTGCGCACAAACAAGGAGGCATATTATCATGGCTGAGAAAAAATTTGATGTCACCGCGTTGGGTGAGCTGCTCATCGACTTCACGGAAAACGGCCTCAGCGGCCAGGGGAACACCTTGTTTGAGGCCAACCCCGGCGGGGCCCCCTGCAATGTGCTGGCTATGCTGAAAAAGCTGGACCGCGCCTGCGCCTTTGTGGGCAAGGTGGGGGACGATCTGTTCGGCCGGGTGCTGAAGGACGTGGCGGAGCAGGCAGGCATCTGCATGGATTATCTGGTCACGGACAAGGACGCCCGCACCACGCTGGCGTTCGTCCAGACCTTCGCCAACGGCGACCGGGATTTCTCCTTCTACCGCAACCCCGGCGCGGACATGATGCTTACAGAGGACGAACTCCCCCTGGAGGCCATCGCGGACAGCCGTATCTTCCACTTCGGCACCCTGTCCATGACCCATGAGGGGGTGCGGAAGGCCACCTGCAAGGCCGTCAGCCACGCCAGGGAAAACGGGGCTGTGATCTCCTTCGACCCCAACCTGCGCCCGCCCCTGTGGGCCAGCCTGGACGAGGCGAAGGCGCGGATCGAGTACGGCCTGTCCCAATGCGACGTGCTGAAAATTGCCGACAATGAACTGGAGTTCATGACCGGCGAGACGGATTTCGACAAGGGCGCGGCCATCCTGCGGGAGAAATACCCCAACATCAGGCTGTTCAACGTCACCGCCGGGTCGGAGGGCAGTTATTCCTACTATGAGGACAAACGGGTATTCGTTCCCGCCTGCAAGCTGGGGGGCACCATTGAGACCACCGGGGCGGGGGACACCTTCTGCGCCAGCGTGCTGAATTTCGTGCTGGACCACGGCCTGGACGGCCTCGCCGAGGCGGATCTGACGGAAATGCTCCGCTTTGCCAACACAGCGGCGTACATCGTTACCACCCGGAAGGGGGCCATCCGCTCCATGCCCGGGCGGGCTGAGGTGGAAGCCCTGCTTAACTGAGGAAAAATTGACGTGGCGTTTGTGTTTGGACGCGCCCTGAGAGGTGTCCGACGCCCAGGCAATGGCTTGGCGGGGGAAACAGGTTCCACGCCCCCTCCCCGCGGTTTTCTCTGTTGCCGCCGGGGGACTGGGGGTTGCCCTGTGGCGGCTGTCCGAATCCCGGCCCCATAAAATTTCCATTTCCTGGTTCCCCCTTGCAACAAAATCCGCCCAGCCGGATGCATTATAATGAGCGCGATACGGGTTAAGCCCCGTACCGCGCTCATTTTTTTGCAAAAGAGGGGACAAGCCATGCCCATCACCGTAAACAGCCGGGACAGCGGCCTCACCATCGCCCTGTCCGGGGAGATCGACCACCACGGCGCCCGCGCCATGATGACCCAGCTGGACGAGGCCATCGCCCAGCGCCTGCCCGCCCGCCTTGTGCTGGATCTGTCCGGCGTGACCTTTATGGACAGCTCCGGCATCGCCGTCCTGCTCCGGGCACAGCGGCAGATGGGACAGCACGGCGGCACGCTCCGGGCGGCCAACATCCCGGCTCAGGCCCGGCGGGTGCTGGACGCCGCCGGCGTGGGCCGGCTTATCCCATTTGATTGAGGAGGGTACATAAGATGAAAGCCAAGGACCAGGTGATAATCACCTTCACCTCCCGCTCCGCCAACGAGGGCTTCGCCCGGGCGTGCGCGGCCTGCTTCGCCGCCCAGCTGGACCCCACCCTGGACGAGGTGGCGGACATCAAAACCGCCGTCAGCGAAGCGGTGACCAACGCCATCGTCCACGCCTACCCGGAACGCCTAGGCAAGATCACCATGCGCCTGCGCCTGTTCGAGGACAACGAGCTGGAGATCCAGGTGAAGGATTCCGGGGTGGGCATACCGGACGTAGCCCAGGCCCGCACCCCCCTCTACACCACCGGCGGTGAGGAGCGTTCCGGCATGGGCTTCACTATCATGGAGAGCTTCATGGACGGCTTGAAGGTGCGCTCCCAGCCGGACAAGGGCACCACGGTGACCATGCGCAAGCGGATTGCCCGCCGGGCGGGCCTGCCCAGGTGAGGGGCCTGGACGCCCCCGCCCTGCTGGAGGCGGCCCAGGCCGGGGACAACGACGCCTGTGAGCGTCTTCTGATCGACAACAGCGGCCTGATCTGGTCGGTGGCCCGGCGGTACTATGGCCGGGGGGTGGACCCGGAGGATCTGTACCAGCTGGGCTGTCTGGGATTTTTGAAGGCCATCCGGGGGTTTGATACGGAATACGGCACCCAGTTCTCCACCTACGCCGTGCCGAAAATCGCGGGGGAGATCCGCCGTTTTCTCCGGGACGACGGGGCGGTAAAGGTGAGCCGGGGCACCAAGGAGCGGGCCATGGCCCTGCGGCAGAAGCGGCAGGAGCTGTCCCAGCGGCTGGGCCGGGACCCCACGGTAAACGAGCTGGCCGAGGCCACGGGGCTGGAGCCGGAGGAGATTGCCGCGGCGGACACGGCGGTGCTGACGGTGGCCTCCTTGCAGGAGGAAACCGGGGAGGACGGCTTCTCCCTGGAGGCGGTGCTGGGGGACGACGGCATAGAGGACGACCTGGTGGAAAAGCTGACCCTGCGGCAGGCCATTGACGAACTGCCGGAGCGGGAGCGGATGGTGATTCTGCTCCGCTTCTACAAAAACCTCACCCAGGACCGGGTGTCCAAGGTGCTGGGGGTGAGCCAGGTGCAGGTGTCCCGCATTGAGCGCCGGGCGGTGGCAAAACTGCGGGAGGCATTAACAGAATAGCCCGGGCGGAGCTTTTTGGTACTCCGCCCGGGCTGTTTTATATTTAGCGTGTGCTCCAGCTCTCTTTTGTGATACAGGTTATATGTTCCGTTCTCACATCATTCAGCATAGAACATGGAACGTCTTCTTTTGTATACTGATAAAGAAAGCCGCATTTTTCTTGTACACGCTTCGATTTTATATTGCCATCAAAATAACCGCACCAGATTTTATTAAGCCCCAGGTCCATAAAACCGTGGCGCAGCATTTCATTTACCGCTTCCGGTATGAAGCCATGTCCCCAATACGGAACACCAATCCAATACCCTATTTCACCTTCCGTGTCAGGAATGCCTATATTGCTGGATCGGCCAATCATCAAGCCAATGCTTCCAATGGCAGATCCGTCATTCTTTAAAGCAACGGCATAGGTTTCCGGCGCTGAAAGTACATTGCGAATAATATCAAGACTGTCTTCTACGCTGGTATGCACCGGCCAGCCCGCAATTGGCCCCACATCGGGAGAACTCGCATAGTGATACAGGGACTCCGCATCCGACTCCAGCCACGGACGCAGAATCAGCCTTTCCGTTTTCAATATCATAGGAATACCTCCGCTATTTGAGCCCAAGCATTCCGCCTGGGCGCTTTTGTTCTGCTTACGGCTTAAAGCTGTCCTTCAAGCTCACCGAGCGGTTGAACACCAGATGCCCCGGCCTGGAATCCTTGCTGTCGGCACAGAAATACCCCTGCCGCATGAACTGGAACCGGTCCGACGGCTGGGCCTCCGCCAATCCCGCCTCCACCCTGCACCCGGTGAGCACCTCCAGGGACTTGGGATTCAGGCAGGCCAAAAAGTCCTTATCCGCCCCATCCGGCTCCGGGTCGGAAAACAGGTTGTCATACAGCCGCACCTCCGCGTCCACGGCGGTGGCGGCATCCACCCAGTGGATGGTAGCGCCCTTGACCTTCCGCCCGTCGGCGGGGTTGCCGCCCCGGCTGTCCGGGTCGTACTCGGCGGCGATCTCGATCACGTTCCCCTCCTCGTCCGTCTCGTAGCCTACGCACTTGATGAGGTACGCCCCCTTCAAGCGGCACTCCGGCCCGTTGGGGTACAGCCGCTTGTACTTGGGGATGGGCTCGGGCAGGAAGTCCTCGGCCTCCACCCAAAGCTCCCGGGAGAAGGTGACGGTGCGCGTACCGTCCTCTGGGCGGTTGGGGTTGTTCTCCACCTCAAAGGTCTCGCTCTGCCCTGCGGGGTAGTTGGTGATCACCAGCTTCACAGGGCGGAGCACCGCCATCACCCGCCGGGCCGTCTCGTTCAGGTCCTCCCGGAGGCAGTATTCCAAAAAGGCGTACTCGATGGTGTTCACCGACTTGGTCACGCCCACCCGGTCGCAGAAGTTCCGGATGGCCCGGGGGGTGTAGCCCCGCCGCCGCAGGCCGCACAGGGTGGGCATACGGGGGTCGTCCCAGCCGGATACCCGGCCCTCCTCCACCAGCTGGCGCAGTTTCCGCTTGGACATGACGGTGTGGTTGATGCCCAGACGGGAGAACTCGATCTGCCGGGGCTTGTGATAGGGGATGGACACGTGCTCCGCCACCCAGTCATACAGGGGCCGGTGGTCCTCAAACTCCAGGGAGCACAGGGAGTGGGTGATGCCCTCCAGAGCGTCCTCAATGGGGTGGGCGAAGTCGTACATGGGGTAGATGCACCACTTGTCCCCCTGGCGGTGGTGGTGGGCGTGGTTGATCCGGTAGATCACCGGGTCCCGCATATTGAAGTTGCCCGAGGCCAGATCAATTTTGGCCCGCAGGGTGTACGTTCCGTTGGGGAACTCCCCGTTTTTCATCCGCTGGAACAGGTCCAGAGATTCCTCGACGGGCCGGTCCCGGTAGGGCGACGTGGCGGGCACGCCGATGGTCCCCCGGTGCTCCCTGAACTCCTCCGGGGACAGCTCGCACACGTAGGCCAGCCCCTTCTGGATCAGCTCCACCGCGTACTCGTACATCCTGTCAAAGTAGTCGGAGGCGTAGAAAAACCTGCCGCCCCAGTCAAACCCCAGCCAGTGGATATCCTCCTGGATGGCCTCCACGTATTCCACGTCCTCCTTGGAGGGGTTGGTGTCATCCATGCGGAGATTGCACAGGCCGCCGTACTTCTCGGCGGTGCCGAAGTCGATGGTCAGCGCCTTGCAGTGGCCGATGTGCAGATAACCGTTGGGCTCGGGGGGAAAACGGGTGTGGACAGTCATGCCCGCATACTGCCCGCCCTGAGCGATGTCCTCGTCGATAAAGTCGTGGATAAAGTTCTGGCTCATGGAAACGTTCAGTTCTTCCGCCATGTCTGTCACTCCTCAGTAAAATTATAGTTGGGCCCCGGAATATTTCCAAGGCCCAACCATTATATCCGTTTTCCGCCGGAAAAGCAATCGGCAATATACCCATATCGCCGGCAAAGCCCCCGGTTCCTCCCGGGAATCCGCTCACGCGTCCGGTTCCGGGGTTTCCGCTGACCCGCTGTCCACACATACCGGGTACAGCGACTCAGGCCACTCATACCCCAGCGCTGTCAGCTCCTGGTCGGTGTACAGACGGAATACGGGGGTTGGCTCCGGCATCTCGCCGTCCGCCGGTTCCTCGCCGTCCTCCGGGGGCGGGGGGGCCTCCATGGCGTACAGGGATTCGGCCAGCAGATGGCGGTAGCCCTCCGGCGTGGACACGATCAGCCATCTGTCCCGCATCCCGTCCCCCCAGGCGGCGACCGCCTCGATGCCGCACTGGCGGCACAGGTATTCCATGGCCAGCAGCAGCCCTTCTTCCCGGGACGGCGCCCCGGTGAGCACCTCCAGGGGAAGCTGGGTCCCCGCCGCGTCCATCCCGCCGTGGGCGGCGCGGACCACCCCGGCCAGCTCCTCCACCGTGTAGCGCTCCCCTGCTGGGGGGCTGGCCTCCAGCAGGGCGGACGCCGCCATCTCCAGCTCCTCCGCCCGCCGGACGGCCTGCTGTTCGCTGTCCTGCCAGTTCACCTTGATCTCCACGATCCGCCGGGCCCCCGTCTCGGGGTAGAGGCTGATGGTGTAGTCCAGATCCTTCTCCGGGCCGTCGGGGTAGCAGTACAGCTCGGGGGCATTGTAAATGCCCTGGAGCAGCAGGTTGTCCACCAGCCCCATGTCCCCGGAAAAGTAGGAGGCCATAAACACCGCCGACCTGTGCCGCTCGGACACCAGCCGGTTCAGCTCCTGCCGCACGCCGGACAGGCCCAGCACCTCGGGGATCTCCTCCACCTCTCTGGCGGTGCGGCTGTAGCTGATGGAGAGGGTTACCTCGTAATAGGTCAGGATGCGGGTGCTCTCGTAGCTCAGCGCCCCCACGGCAAAGGCTCCCACCGGGTCCTGGAGCACCTCGTCCCGGGCGGCGGCCAGATCGGACGCCACGTCCCCGGTGTAGTTGTACAGCCGGATTACCCCGCCGCTGCGGTGTCCGTCGATGAAATAGCGCATGGAGTTGACCAGCCCCTGGTACGTTTCCGCCCGGAGGATGGATTCGTCGTCCTCCTCCATGGCGTAGTCCACGTGGGCGGTGGACGACACATGGCTGCGCTCCAGCATGGCGGCGCACCCGCTGAGGGCCAGCGCCGCCCCGCACAGGCACAGGGCCAGAATCCGTTTTTTCACACCGTCACCTCCCGGCACAGCGCCAGACCCTCCCGGGGAAGGGCGTTTCTCACAGGTCGTCTTTTTTGTAGTCCCGGAACCCCTCGCCCAGCACCTCGTGGGCGTTGCACACGATGACAAAGGCGATGGGGTCGATGTCCTTGATGGTGGCCTTGATGGCGGCGATCTCCCGCTGCTTGAAGGCGCACATGAGCACATCCTTTTCCGCCCCGGTGTACGCCCCCTGCCCGTGGAGGATGGTCACCCCCCGGTCCAGCTCGCTGACGATGGCGGCGGTGATTTCCCGGTTCTTATCGCTGATGATATAGGCCACCTTGGCGGTGTCCATGCCATACAGCACCCCGTCCATGACAATGGTGGAGATATACAGCGCAACCAGCCCGTACAGCGCGGCGTACAGGGTGCGGAAGGTGGCGGATACCAGCACAATCACCGCCAGGTCAATGCCCATCAGCAGCTTGCCCATGGGAAGCCATTTCAGCTTCAGCTTCAGCAGGCGGGCGATGAGGTCGGTGCCGCCGGTGGTGGCCCCCTGCTGGAAAACCAGCCCCAGGGACAGTCCCATCAGCAGTCCGCCGAAAATGCAGGCCAGCAGCGGCTCCATGGGCTGCCAGTCGTAAAGGGGGGTGAGCAGGTCGATAAAGATGGACGAAATGAACATACAGTACAGCGACGACACCAGCAGCCGCCCGCCGATGAACTTCCACCCCAGGATGAACAGCGGGATGTTCAGCACAATCACGGTGACGCCGATGGGGAAAGCCGGGATCAGGTAATTGATGATCTGGCCTATGCCGGTGATGCCGCCGAAGGCGATGCCGTTGGGGACATAGCACCATACAAACCCCAGCGCGTAAACAGCGGAGGCCGCTGTGATAATCAGCGCGGGGAGCAGGCCCTTTTTCAAATAAGCCATGGGCGGACCTTCTTTCTTGTCGTATTTTCAGCGCGTCAAAGCAGGCTCATCTGCTCCTCGCCCCGGTCCTCCTCTTTGAGAAGCGCCCCGGCGGCGGGCAGCGAGCGGGCCCGGTACCGGGCGGCGTTGACGATGGGGACGGCGGAGAGGGGACGGGCCCACACCACCTTGTGCTTATTCTTGACCGCCATGACCCCCACGCCCTGGGTGGACCGGGTGGTCTTTGGGGTGAGGGAGGCGGTGTGGAACACCACGCACCGCCCGTCGCTGGCCCCCACCGCCATCTCCTGGTCCTCCGCCAGAAGTTGGGCGGACACCAGGGGGAACTTGTCGCAGTAGGCCCCGGTGAGCTTGCGCCGGCGGGTCTGGGTCTGGTAGGCGGACAGCTCCACCCGGGCCGCTTTGCCGTTTTCGAAGAAGAACAGCACATGGGCGGAGTAGTCCCCCGGGGCGCAGGCCCACACGAATTTCTCCTCCGGGTCCATCCCCAGCTTGGTGGGCAGGTAGTCGCCCAGCAGGCTGGCCTTGGAATCGTCGAAGTCGGACAGCCGGGTCTTGTAGCACTGCTGCCGGTCGGTGAATACCAGCAGCTCGTCCCCGTTGCTGCCCTCCCACTGGAGGAAGGGGCCGTCCCCCTCCTTGTACTTCTGCTCCCCGCTCATGCGCAGGGACTGGGGGGTGATCTTCTTAAAGTATCCCTCCTGGGAAATAAATACATTCACCGGGTAGGAGGGGATTTCTTCCTCCGCGGCGGCCTTGGCCTCCCCCGCCAGCTGGTATTCATAGACGATCTCGGTGCGCCGGGGGACGGCGTATTTTTTCTTCACATTTTGCAGCTCCGCGGTGATGATCTTCTTGATCCGCCGGGGGGAGTCGATGATGTCCCGCAGATCGGCGATTTCCTCCTCCAGGGAGGAGGTCTCCTCCACCCGCTTGAGGATATACTCCTTGTTGATGTTCCGCAGGCGGATATCCGCCACGTACTCCGCCTGGATCTGGTCGATGCCGAAGCCGATAATCAGGTTGGGCACCACCTCGGCCTCCTCCTCCGTCTCCCGGATGATGCGGATGGCCTTGTCAATGTCCAGCAGGATGCGCTTCAGGCCCTTCAAAAGATGGAGCTTTTCCTCTTTCTTTTTGCAGATGTGGTAGGTGCGCCGCCGCACCCCGCCGATCCGCCAGGCGGTCCACTCCTCCAGGATCTGGCCCACGCCCATCACCCGGGGCATCCCGGCGATGAGGATGTTGAAGTTGCAGGCGAAGGAATCCTGCAAGGGGGTGGCCTGGAACAGCTTGGCCATCAGCCGCTCCGGGTCCGTGCCCCGCTTCAGGTCGATGGCCAGCTTCAGGCCGTTCAGGTCCGTCTCGTCCCGCATATCGGAAATCTCCCGGATCTTCCCCGTCTTTACCAGCTCGGCCACCTTGTCCAAAATGGCCTCCACGGTGGTGGAGTAGGGGATCTCGTAGATTTCGATGAGGTTTTCCTCCTTGACGTACCGCCAGCGGCCCCGGAGCTTGAAGGAGCCCCGGCCCGTGCGGTAAATCTCCGCCAGCACCGCTCCGTCGTACAGGAGCTGGCCCCCGGTGGAGAAATCCGGCGCTTTCAAAATGCTCAGCAGATCCACATTGGGGTCCTTCATATAGGCGATGGCGGCGTCGCACACCTCGCCCAGGTTGAAGCCGCACAGGTTGGACGCCATGCCCACGGCGATGCCCTGGTTTGCCGCCACCAGCACGTTGGGGAAGGTGGTGGGCAGGAGGGTGGGCTCGGTGAGCTTTCCGTCGTAGTTGGGCACGAAATCCACCGCGTCCTGGTCGATGTCCCGGAACAGCTCCTGGCAGATGGGGTCCAGGCGCACCTCGGTGTACCGGGAAGCCGCCCAGGCCATATCCCTGGAGTACACCTTGCCGAAGTTGCCCTTGGAATCCACCAGCGGGTGGAGCAGGGCCCCATACCCCCGGGACAGGCGCACCATGGTATCGTAGATGGCGGTGTCCCCGTGGGGGTTGAGCTTCATGGTGGCCCCCACCACATTGGCGGACTTGGTGCGGCTTCCCCCCAGCAGCTTCATCTGATACATGGTGTACAGCAGCTTCCGGTGGGAGGGCTTGAAGCCGTCGATTTCCGGGATGGCCCGGGAGACGATGACGGACATGGCGTAGGGCATATAGTTCAGCTCCAGCGTCTCGGTGATGGGCTGTTCCACCACCTGGGCCCGCAGGCCCATGACGTTGGGGTTTTCCACCTTTTTCGGGCCCTTCTGCTCGGGGCTTTTCTTCTTAGCCAATGGGATCAGTCCTTACCATAGTTTATCCGGCGCAAGCCCTCCCCTTGCGGGGAGGGCCGGGGCCGTTGTTCATTACTGCCCGCCGCCGGAGCCTTTGTTATTCCGGCAGGGGGATGGGAGCGTCCGCGTCGATGATGACGGAGCCCTCGGGGGGCTCGGTGCTGGGGGCGTCGGTGCTGACGGTCTCGCTGGTGGAGGCGGTTAGCTCCACTTCACACACGTTGGCCACATGGACCGTCATGGCCACTTCGGCCTTGCCGGCGGACTGGACCGCGTCCATGGTGATCTTCACGCCGGGGACGCCCTCCTGGGTGGCAGTCTCCATGACGCAGGAGGCGGTCACGCCGCCCTGCTCATCCACTTCCATGGTGACCTCGTACTGTTTGAACGCGTCTTTCATATCCTGGGCCCCGGTCAGCTCCAGGCTCGCCAGGTCGTCCAGCCCGAAGGTGAGGGTGGAAACGCCGTCGGCGGTGGTGAACTTGCTGTCGCCGCACATAGCGGCCATCAATTCGGCCGTCTCATACACTCCGGTATAGGACATTACGGTGTTTGCGTCCGCCATATTGGCCACGACAGTGCCTATAGTGAGGCTGGAAGCGTCCATCTGGAGGGCGAACAGGGTGCCCAGCTCGGGACCAAGATCCATAGCGGCCCAGACGTTCTCCTGGCCGGACATCTCATCCAGAATGGGGGCGTGGGCATAGACCTTGCCCTCGGCGGTCATGACGACCTCCAGTTCCTTCATGCCGCTGATGACGGCGCCCACCATGGCGGCCTCCTCAGCCTCCGCGCCGGCGCTGACCATCAGCTCTGTCAGGGCCTCCAGCACGTTGTCGGAGAATGTAAAGGTGTAGCTGCCGTTGACAGCCTGGGCGTTCATCAGGGTGGCGCCGGACAGATCCGCCGTATAGGTCTTGCTGCCGTTGAGCGTGTCAAACAGGGTGGCCTTCAGGCTGAGCTGGCTGTCGGCAAGGCTGCTCTCGCCCTCTCCAAGGGCTAGGAAGCGGCTGGCCTGCACCTTGTTGAGGATGGTAAAATCCTTGTCGATCTCCGCCGCCAGAGCCGCCTTGTCCACCAGCACGGCGGTCTGGAACGCGCTGTCCCAGCCCACCTCGTAGCCCAGCGCCTCGGAGATGAAGCGGATGGGCACATAGGTGCGGTTGTTCTTGATATAGGGGGCGCAGTCCATCTTGATGTCGTCCCGCTGGGGCGCGCCGCCGCCGGGGGTCCGGGCGGGGGTCACGGTGACGGTGGTGCGGCCGATGGCGAACTCATAGGTATAGCCGCCAAGGACGAACTCCACCGCGCCGGACTGGTACTCCACCTCGCCGCCCAGGGTTTCCACCAGTGCCCGGACAGGGACCATGGTGCGGCCTTTGGTGACCTCGGGCACGGCGTCAGGGAACTGGATGTACTGCCCGTTGACCATCACGCCGATCTGGCCGGGAACGCCGCCCATGGCTTCCTTCTGGGCGTTGATCTGGGCCTGGAGCTCCTCCGCCTCTATCAGCTCCATCACCTGGCACAGCACCATCTCGTCCAGAAATTCCTCCTCGGTCAGATCCATCAGCTCCATGTATTCCTCCGGGGACTCAAATTCAGGGTATGCCCGGGCGAAGTAGTCATAGGCGCTGGCCTTGAGCTGGTCCTCCAGACCGGGGTGGGCGTCCAGATACTCCATATCCGCCGTCCACCAGTCAAAATCGCCCAGGTCCGCTTTGCCGTCGGGGCCGTCCGCAAAGGCGGGAACCGCGAGGGATACGGCCATAATCACAGATAACAGAAGCGCAAGCAGCTTTTTCATGATAAATTTCCTCCTTTTGAATGTAATAAACTGCTATTTTTATGCCGCACCCGCGGCGGGGGAAACATCGGAATGGAAACCCTCGCTCAGGAGATATCCGCCATGTCCAGATACTTGTATCCGCTGTCCGCGATGTGGTCCTTCCGGCCCTGGAGGTCGTTGCCCAGGAACATTTCAAAAATACGGGCGGTGCGCTCCACGTCCTCCGGCATAACCTTGATGAGCCGCCGTGTGTCCGGGCTCATGGTGGTCAGCCACATCATGTCCGGCTCGTTCTCGCCCAGGCCCTTGGAGCGCTGTACGTCGAACTTCTTCCCCTCCAGGGAGGCCACCACCTCGTTGCGCTCCCGGTCGGAATAGGCGAACCAGGTCTTTTCCTTGCAGGTGATCTCGTACAGCGGGGATTCCGCGATGTACACGTACCCCTTCTCGATCAAGGTGGGCGTGAGCCGGTACAGCATGGCCAGCAGCAGGGTGCGGATCTGGAAGCCATCCTCGTCGCCATCGGTGCAGATCACGATCTTGTTCCACCGCAGGTTGTCCAGGTCGAAGGCGTTCAGGTCCCTGACGTGCTTGTCCTTGACCTCCACTCCGCAGCCGATGACCTTCAGCAGGTCGGTGATAATCTCGCTTTTGAAGATGCGGGGGTAGTCTACCTTGAGGCAGTTCAGGATTTTCCCCCGGATGGGCATGACGGCCTGGAACTCGCTGTCCCGGGCCAGCTTCACGCTGCCCAGGGCGGAGTCGCCCTCCACGATGTAAAGCTCGCTCCGGGCGGCGTCCCTGGTGCGGCAGGGGACGAACTTCTGCACCCGGTTGGAGATGTCCACCGAGCCGGACAGCTTTTTCTTGATGCCCAGCCGGGTCTTTTCCGCCGTCTCCCGGGAGCGCTTGTTCACCAGCACCTGTCCGGCGATTTTTTCCGCGTCCATGGGGTTTTCGATGAAGTAGACCTCCAGCTGGGAGCGGAGGAAATCGGTCATGGCCTCCTGGACGAATTTGTTGGTGATGGATTTTTTGGTCTGGTTCTCGTAGCTGGTCTGGGTGGAGAAGTTGCTGGATACCAGCACCAGGGCGTCCTGGATGTCGTTGAAGGTGATCTTGGCCTCGCTTTTCTGGTATTTCCCGTTCTGCTTCAGCCACCCGTCGATGGCGGACACAAAGGCGGAGCGCATGGCCTTTTCCGGCGAGCCGCCGTGCTCCAGCCAGGAGGAGTTGTGGTAGTGCTCGATGAGCTGGACCCGGTTGGAGAAGCAGAAGGACACGGACAGCTTTACCTTATATTCCGTTTTGTCCGCCCGGTCCCGGCCCTTCCGCTCCGACTGCCAGAACACCGGGGCGGTGAGGGGGTCCTCCCCCGCCAGCTCGGTGACGTAGTCGATGATGCCGTTTTCGTAGCGGAAATCGGTGGCCTCGAACTTGCCGCCCGTCTGATTGCGGAACCGGAAGGTCACCCCGGCGTTGACTACCGCCTGGCGCTTCATCACGTCGGTGTAATACTCCGCCGGGATGTCGATGTCGGTGAACACCTCCAGGTCCGGCTTCCAGTGGAACCGGGAGCCGGTCTTTTTCCGGTCGGCGGGCTCCTTTTTCATCTCGCCCACGATTCCGCCCTTCTCGAAGTGTAGGGTGTATTTGAAGCCGTCCCGGTAGATCACCGCGTCAAAAAACTCGCTGGAATACTGGGTGGCGCAGGAGCCAAGGCCGTTCAGCCCCAGGGAGTATTCATAGTTGTCCCCGCCGCCGTCCTTGTACTTGCCCCCGGCGTACAGCTCGCAGAACACCAGCTCCCAGTTAAAGCGGCCCTCCGCCTCGTTCCAGTCCACCGGGCACCCCCGGCCGAAGTCCTCCACCTCGATGGAGCGGTCCTCGTACCGTGTGACAGTGATGAGGCTGCCATGGCCCTCCCGGGCCTCGTCAATGGCGTTGGAGAGGATCTCAAACACGGCGTGCTCGCACCCCTCCAGCCCGTCGGAGCCGAAGATGACGCCGGGGCGCTTGCGCACCCGGTCGGCCCCCTTGAGGGAGGAGATGGAGTCGTTGCCGTACTGTTGTTTCGGTGTGGGTTTTGCCATATCTGCACCTGCCTAAAGTTGTAATAGTCGAAGCGTTTCAAAAGGAGTAAGAGCATCTTTTGAAGCCTGCGGCGAAAATCGCCGCGGAAAGCCGCGTATTTTCGGGAAAAACAGAAAACCGCCCCCTGCGGAGCACATAAAACCCCTAACATACAGTATAACGCATAAGGGCCCCGGCAGTCAAGGGGGAGCCGTCCGGCAGCGCAAAGCGGGAGGGGTGCTGCCCCCTCCCGCTGACGGTTTGCCTTTCGTTTGACGTTATTTCACCAGATACGCGTTATACAGAGCCCCGTTGGCATAGGCCCGGTGGTAGACCGACTGTCCGATCTGGACGGAGTATGTGGTAGCGGAGATCCTCAGCTTGTCCACGCCGGTCAGATCGATATTGACCTGCACCGGAGCGGCGCCCGCCTCCACCTTGACCTCTCCCAGCTTGATGTTGGTGTCCGCGTCATAGAACCTGAATGTGGCGTCCCCGCGGCCATCAATGGCGGCGGCATAGGCGGTAAACGCCTTGTATTCCTTATTTACCAGATAGGTAACGGACATTGTGCTGGGCACCTTGAGCTTTGTCCAGCCCAGTACGCCGCTGCCGGCGGCCATGTACAGCCTGTTTTCCGGATGATAGACGGTCTGACGGTTTGTGAAGGAGCTTGTGCTGTCAAAGTTGGCGCTGCCGTCGTCGTCCTTGTGGGAGAAGGAATATGCCTTCAGCGTACCCATGCTCACCCGCTCGCCTGCCACGTCCACAGAACCTCCGGGCTTGGTGGTGAGATAGACGGTATGGGAACTGCCGTTCCACTCCACGTCAAGCCCCAGCGCTTCGCTGATGGCCCGCACTGGCAGATAGGTGGTGCCGCTGATGGTGAAGGGCTCCACCTCCGCGCCCGTGGCATCCGCCAGCTTTAAGACCTTCCCGTCCAGGCAGACCTTGATGTCGGAATAGTACAGCGTAGCGGACTTCTGGGCGTTGGTGGCCAGCGCGCCGGTAACCAGACCCATGAGCAGCAGCATCGTTACCGCTCCAGCCAGGAATGAGCCCAGGCTTCCATGCTTTCGTTTCATTCTATCGTTCTCCTCTCAAAAATTTTGCCCTGGCAGCATATGCCAATACAATTATACTGGAATGCAAACTGCTAGTCAAGACAATGTTTTGCCCAGGGAAATCAATTTTTTGAGGAAAGACCGCGCCAGATAACTTTAATCCGCAAAACAGCACCCCCGTCCGTCTGGACAGGGGTGCGCTGCGTCTCTCGGGCTACGCCCGGGCCGCGCCGGTGCGCCGGGCGGCATCCGCCACCGCCTTCGCCACGGCGGGGGCTACCCGCTCGTCAAAAGCGGCGGGGATGATATAGCCGGGGGACAGCTCCTCCGGCGAAACCAGCTCCGCAAGGGCCCGGACAGCGGCCTGCTTCATCTCCTCGTTGATATCGGACGCCCGCACGTCGAACGCCCCCCGGAACACCCCGGGGAAGGCCAGCACGTTGTTGATCTGGTTGGGAAAATCGCTGCGCCCGGTGCCCACCACCGCCGCCCCCGCCGCCCGGGCCAGGTCGGGCATGATCTCCGGTGTGGGATTGGCCATGGGGAACAGCACCGGCTGATCCGCCATACTGCGCACCATGTCCTGGGTCACCAGCCCCGGCGCGGACACGCCGATGAACACATCCGCGCCCTTCAGTGCCGCCGCTAAACCGCCCTCGGTGATTTCCGGCTTCGTCATATCCGCCAGCTCGGCCAGGGCGGGGTCGTCCGCCAGATCCGGCCGTCCGGGGTACACGATGCCCTTGATGTCGCACAAGACCGCGCGCCGCAGGCCCATGGACCACAGCAGTTTGAAAATGGCCGTTCCGGCGGCTCCCGCCCCGGACATGGCCAGGCGCACCTGGGACAGCTCCTTGCCCACGATTTTCAGCGCGTTGACCAGCGCCGCCGCCACGATGATGGCGGTGCCGTGCTGGTCGTCGTGGAAGACGGGGATGTCGCACCGCTCTTTGAGCTTTCGCTCGATCTCAAAGCACCGGGGGGCGGAGATGTCCTCCAGGTTTATCCCGCCGAAGGAGCCCGCCAGCAGGGCCACCGTGTTTACGATTTCGTCCACGTCCTTGGAGCGGACGCACAGCGGTACCGCGTTCACCCCGCCGAAGGCCTTGAACAGAACGCACTTGCCCTCCATCACGGGCATACCCGCCTCGGGGCCGATGTCCCCCAGGCCCAGCACGGCGGTGCCGTCGGTGACTACCGCCGCCGTGTTCCAGCGGCCCGTCAGCTCGTAGCTCTTGTTGATGTCTTTTTTAATTTCCAGGCAGGGCTGGGCCACCCCGGGGGTGTAGGCCAGGGACAGGGCTTCCCGGTCCTTTACCTCCATCTTGGGCGCCGTGTCCAGCTTGCCCCGCCACTCATAATGCTTTTTCAGCGATTCCAACCCATAATCCATCTCAAACCGCTCCTCATCTCTGTTATTCACAACCATCCGCTGCGTCCCGAGGCCGGACAGCAATGAAATCGGTCTGCTGTCAGCGGCTTATAGCTCTTTTTGGATGCTTTTTCTCCCGGGAAAAGCATCACCGGGCCACGAACACCTTCACGCTGCGGGGCCCAATCCGGAACCGGTTGCCATGCTGGGGCCAGGTTTTCTGCTCCTCGTTCCAGGTGTCCACCCGCAGCTCCCAGCTCATGGAGGCGGGCAGCTGGGGCAGCTCCGCCTCCAGCTCCTCCCAATAGGCGTTGGAGCCCACATACACCACCTGGGGCCCGCTGTCCCGCTCCCAGCCGGAGAACATCACGCCCACATAGCGGTCATAGCGCTCGAACCGGGCCTGCCAGGGGACGGCGCCGTGGACGCTCACGTCCGGGAAGCCGCAGGCGCCGCCGTTCAGGCTGGCCCGGAGCACCCGGTACTCCCTGCGGAACCGGATCATATACTGGAAGAAGCGGAACAGCCCCTGGTTCCGCTCCAGCAGGGACCAGTCCAGCCAGGAGGTGATATTGTCCTGGCAGTAGGCGTTGTTGTTGCCGAACTGGGTGTTGCCGAACTCGTCCCCGGCCAGGAACATGGGAATTCCCCGGGAGCACATCAGCAGGGCGAAGGCGTTGCGGGTCATCCGCCGGCGCAGCTCGTTGATGCCCGGGTCGCCGGTCTCCCCCTCCACGCCGCAGTTCCAGCTGTTGTTGTCGTTGGCACCGTCGGTGTTGTCCCAGCCGTTGTCCTCGTTGTGCTTGTCGTTATAGGTGAACAGGTCGTGGAGGGTGAACCCGTCGTGGCAGGTGAGGAAATTCACCGACGCGTTTTGCCGGGCCGCGGAATCATAGATATCCTTGGAGCCCATCAGGCGCTGGGCGGTGGTGTAGGCCAGCCCCTCGTCCCCCTTGAGGTAGCGGCGCATATCGTCCCGGTAGCGGCCGTTCCACTCCACCCACCGGTTCCACGCCGGGAAGGAGCCCACCTGGTACAGCCCGCCAGCGTCCCACGCCTCGGCGATGAGCTTTACGTCTCCCAGGATGGGGTCAAAGGCCATGGCCTGGAGCAGGGGAGGGGACACCATGGGGGCGCCGTTCTCGTCCCGGCCCAGGATGGAGGCCAGGTCGAACCGGAAGCCGTCCACCCGGTAGGTGGTCACCCAGTAGCGCAGGCAGTCCAGGATCATCTGGTGGACGATGGGGTGGTTGCAGTTCAGGGTGTTGCCGCAGCCGGAGAAGTTGTAATAGCAGCCCTCCGGCGTCAGCAGGTAATAGATGTTGTTGTCAAAGCCCTTGAAGGAGAAGAAGGGGCCCATCTCGTTGCCCTCGGCGGTGTGGTTGAACACCACGTCCAGATAGACCTCGATCCCCTTCTGCTTGCAGGCCTGGATGAACCGCTTCAGCTCGTTGCCCTCCCGGTTGTACTCGGTGGAGGCGGTGTAGCTGGTGTTGGGGGCGAAAAAGCTCACCGTGCTGTACCCCCAGTAGTTGTACAGCTTGTGCCCGTTGACCTCCCGGTAGTCCAGCATCTCGTCAAACTCGAAAATGGGCATCAGCTCGATGGCGTTCACCCCCAGCTCCACCAGATAGGGGATCTTCTCCATCAGTCCGGCGAAGGTGCCCGGGTGCTCCACCCCGGAGGAGGGGTCCTTGGTAAAGCCCCGGACATGGAGCTCGTAGATCACCAGGTCCTCTGTGGGGATGAGGGGGTTGCGGGTATTGCCCCAGTCGAAGTCGTCCTTCACCACCCGGGCCCTGTAGTGCTGGCCGTAGGGCTGGGTCTTTCCCCAGGCGCTCTGCCCGGTCACCGCCTTGGCGTAGGGGTCCAGCAGGTACTTGCTTTTGTCGAAGATCAGCCCCCGCTCCGGCTCATAGGGGCCGTCCACCCGGTAGGCGTACTCAAATTCCTCGATGTTCAGCTTGAACACGATCATGGAGTACACATTGCCGATGCGGTAATGGGCCGGGAAGGGCAGCACCGCGAAGGGCTCCGGCTGCTCCCGGTGGAACAAAAGAAGTTCCACCGCCGCGGCCCCCTTGGAGTGGACCGTAAAATTCACCCCGCCGGGGATGGCGGTGGCGCCGTTGGTCTCATATAAGCCCGGTCGGACCGCAAATCCGGCGATATAGTCCATAGGCACCAGGTGGATGGTGCGGGGGAGGACCACATTGCCCACAGTTTCGTTCCTGGTGGCGTTCCTGTTGTCTGCCATATTTCATACCCCATTTTCAAACGTCATGCCCGCCGGACTGCGGCGGCACGCCCGCGAAATCAAAACCGGGCGGGCCTCAGCCCGCCCGGTTAAAGCATCATTGACAGTCCGCTTATTTAGAAATACTTCTTCACGCCCTCGCTGGCCTTAGACGCGTCCTCGCTGATGGACACGGTGTACTTGATGCCGCTCTGCTGGGAGAAGGCCTCCAGCCAGTCCAGGAAGGGCTCCACGTCCTCGTTGCCCACGGTGGGGACCAGCTTGTTCAGGCTCTCGATGAACACATGGGTGATGTCGTAGTTGCTGGCGTACAGCCCGTACAGGAAGCCCCGCAGGGTGTCGTAGTTGGGGATATTGTAATCAGAGGTATCGACCAGACGGATCGTGTAGTGGATATCATAGTTCAGCTTCGAGTTGTGGGCGATGGCCACCACGTTGCCGTGCTCCGTGTCCACCGCTGTATTGATGAGGTCGATCATCTGCTTGGTCTTTCCGGTGCCTTTCTTGCCCATAATGACCTTGACCATGTTTGATCACTCCTTACTTGGTTTTGGGGGAGTCCCCTGTGATATGCCTATGTTACCATCTTTTTGAGAAAATTTCAATACAGGAAAGCAAAGTTCACGAAAAATTCGGAAGGGCCTCACGCCATCCCCTCAATGGCGAAGTGGGCGGCGGCCTGCCCCTGCCCCACGGCCTTGGCCAGCTGGAGGGGCTGTCCGGTGCAGTCCCCGGCGGCGAACACCCCCGGCAGGCCGGTGGACATACGCCCGTCTGCCTTGATATAGCCGTCCTCCAGCTCCAGGCCCGGGGCCAGCCGGGCGGGGGCGATGGAGGAGCGCAGGAGGAACACCCCGTCGCAGGGAATTTCCTCCCCCGCCGCCGTGCGCACGCCGGATACCCTGTCCGTCCCCAGAATCTCCATCCCGGGCAGCCTGGCCTCCGTCACCTGGCAGCCGATGGAGCGGAGGAATTCCACCTCCTCGGCGAAGTTGGGCGCGTCCCCGGCGCACACCACGGACTTGTTCCGGTAGAACATCCCGTCGCAGGTGGCGCAGTAGCTCACGCCCCGGCCCAGGAGCTCCGCCTCGCCCCTGAGCGGCGCGGCCCGGGACACCCCCAGGGCCAGAATCACGGCCCGCCCCTCCACCGCGTCGTTTTCCACCGACACCATGACCGAGCTTCCCATGGGCATGACGGACAGGGCCCGGCCCGTTTTGAACTCCGCCCCCATGTCCCTGGCCTGGGCCAGCAGGCGTTCCACCAGCTCCAGCCCGGTGACGCCGGGCAGGCCGGGGTAGTTGGCCATGGGCGGGGCCTTGCACAGCGGCGAGGCGGTGGGCTTGTTGGAGATCACCAGCACGGATTTGTCCCGGGCCCGGGCGTGTATGGCGGCGGTGAGCCCCGCAGGGCCGCCCCCCACCACAAGCAGATCGTATTTCATAGCATACCCCTTACAATAAAATGATTACACCAGTATAACAGGATTCCCCGCCGCTGACAATACTTGCAAAAAAAATCCGGATGGGTTATACTGCTGGTAAAAACGGCAAGGGGGCCAAATTATGAAGCGTATTTTACTGCTGACCACCGGAGGCACCATCGCCTCCCGGATTACCGGAGAAGGGCTGGCCCCCGGCCTGGACGGCGCCGCTCTGGCCCATTACCTGGGAGGGCTGGCGGACAGCTACGACCTGACTGTCCGGGACATCCTGCATCTGGATTCCTCCAACATCCAGCCGGAGGAGTGGCGGCTGATCGCCCGGCACGTCTACGAGGCGCGGGAGGACTTCGACGGCATCGTGGTGTCCCACGGCACCGACACCATGGCCTACACCGCCTCGGTGCTCAGCTATATGGTGCGCAACATCCCCATACCCGTGGTGCTCACCGGTGCTCAGCTTCCCATTGAGCATCCCCTCACCGACGGGCTGGACAATCTGCGCACCGCCTTCGCCATGGCGGCGTCCGGCAGGCCGGGGGTGTTTTTGGCCTTTGACCGCCGGGTGATGCTGGGGTGCCGGGCGGTGAAAACCCACACCACCGCCTTCGGCGCCTTTGACAGCGTGAACTGGCCCCTGGCCGCCCAGGTGAACGGCGCGGGGCTGAGCGTCAACCCCGCCGCCATCCCGCCCCTGGACGGGCCGTGCCGCCTGCGGGACAAGTTGTGCGAGGCGGTGTTCCTCATCAAGCTCACCCCGGGGCTGGACCCGGAAATTTTCGATATGCTGCTGCGGATGCACTACCGGGGGGTGGTCATCGAGGCGTTCGGCGCGGGCGGGCTCCATTTCATCCGCCGCAACCTCATCGAAAAGCTCCACGCCGCCGCCCAGGCGGGGATGGCGGTGGTGGTGTGCAGCCAGTGCCTGTACGAGAGCAGCAATTTCACCCTCTACCAGGCGGGGCAGAAGGCGCTGGCGGAGGGGGTCATCCAGGGCTACGACATGACCACCGAAGGGGCCGTCACCAAGCTGATGTGGGCGCTGGGGCAGACGGAGGACCTGGACGAGGTGCGGGGGCTGTTTGCCCAAAGCCTGGCGGGGGAAAGGAGCGTCTGACCCCCCGGGACGGGGCAAAGCCGCCGCGGACGCGGCGGCTTTGTTCACTCAATGCCCATATCCCGGTTGATGTGGGCGCGCAGGGCGTCAAAGGATTCGATGCTCAGGTCGTGCTCAATGCGGCAGGCGTCCTCGGCGGCCACCTTCCCGGACACCCCCAGATGGATGAGCCATTTGGTGAGCAGCAGGTGCCGCTCATAAATGCGCTGGGCGATCTCCAGCCCGTCGTCGGTGAGGGTGAGGTAGCCCCCCTCGTCCATCACCACGAAGCCCCCCTCCCGGAGCAGGCTCATGGCGCGGCTGACGCTGGGCTTGGAAAAATTCAGGTGCTGGGCCACGTCGATGGAGCGCACCGGGCCGTTTTCGCCCAGCGCAAGGATGGCCTCCAGATAATTTTCGGCGGATTCATGGATAGTCAACGCGTTCAACTCCGATCAGTTTCCGCGGAGCGGATGAGTTTGCCCAAGCTTACTCAGAGCAGTATACCATGTTTTCCCGCCGATGGCAATCAAAAATTTTTTCGCAAGTCCCCCCTTACCCCGATTGATTCTCCCGGCGCTTCATGGTAAAATAAAGGGAACATAGCTTTTTTCTGTATTTTTTACCATTTCGAGGTTTTTCGACGGTACGCGAAAAAAACTCCGGCATAACGCCGCCGGGACAGCTTGGAGGGACCAGCTTTGGAAAGCATGAATCATGGAAACATCGGCGGTGAGAGCGGCGCCGGCGCCGTTCCCGACGGGGGCGGCCCCGCCCCGGATACGGTGCACAAGGGCACTCCGGACGAGCTGACCCACATCATCTCCAGCTTGAGCCGCCTGTTTTTTTCCACCTATTACATCAACCTGGAGCATGACACCTTCCGCGCCGTCACCCAGCTGCGCCGGGTGGGGGACCTGCTGGGGGACGAGGTGAACTTCACCGCCGGCCTGCAGCTCTACGCCAACCACTTCATCCACCCGGATGACCGGCGGGAATATCTGCGGGTGATGAGCGTGGATAACCTGCGGCGGGAGCTGCGCTGGTGGAACCCCTGCGTGGCGGTAGAGTACCGCAGGCCGGTGGACAGTCCCGGCGGCGGAGAAAACAGCTGGGGCTGGGTGCGGGCCACCGCCGTCCTGGCCCAGGCCGGCGAGAAGGAGAACGATATGCCCCTCACTGCCGTCTATGTCGCCCAGGACATCAGCGGCGGCCGGCGGCAGATCTGAGCGCGGCGCTGTGCCGTCCCCTGTTCTGCCTTTCGGATTGGGGGCGAGATTACCGAGATGAGAGGATAATTTATGGATAAGATCTTGATTATTGACGACAGTCCGGTCCAAACCGAATTTTTAAGCTCCATCCTCCGGGGCGAGCACGAGCTGACCGCCTGCCACACGGCGGAGGAGGGGCTCCGTGCCGCCAAGGAGGGGAACTTTGCCCTGATCCTTCTGGATGTCATCATGCCGGAAATGGACGGCTTCACCCTCCTGCGGGAACTGAAGGCCACCGACCTGACCCGGTACATCCCGGTGATCCTGCTCACCAGCCTCACCGATATCCAGTTTGAGGAGCAGGGGCTGCTGCTGGGGGCGGTGGACTATGTGACCAAGCCCTTCAACCCGGTGATCATCAAGGCCCGGGTGAATACCCATATCCAGCTCTACCATTATCAGATGCAGTTCCGGCAGCAGGCCATGATCGACGAGCTCACCGGCGTGGCCAACCGGCGGCGGTACGAGGACGGCAGCACGGCCCGCTGGAACGAGGCGGTCCGGTTTAACCTGCCCTTCTCCATCTGTATGTTCGATATCGACAAGTTCAAGCTGTACAACGACACCTTCGGACACCCCGCCGGGGACCAGGTGATTGCCGCCGTGGCCAAGACCGTCTCCACCTATTTCCAGCGCTCCACCGACCTCTTTGCCCGGTACGGCGGAGAAGAATTCGTGGCCGTCTTTGTGGGCACCGCCGCGGAATCCGCCTTTGAGTTCATGAAGTCCGTCCGGCAGGCGGTGGAAAATCTGCACATCCCCCACAATTCCCCGGTAAGCCCCTGGGTTACGGTGAGCATCGGCGGCGTCACGGTAACCCCCAAGGTGGGGAACGATTTCAATACCTGCCTGAAGCTGGCCGACACCATGCTGTACGATGCCAAGCGGTTTGGCCGCAACCAGGTGGTGTGGTCCAATCAGAACCAGGCGCAGTGGCGGGAGAAGTAATCCGGCAAATACAGAATTGACCCCTCCGGCCTCTGCCGGAGGGGTTTCGCATGGTCAAAATATGGGGAAACCGGCACAAAAAAACACCGCCAGCCGTCAAAATTTACCTTGACGCGGTGCGGTGCCCTGTGGTATAATAAACCGCTTTTGTACACAGCGGAAAAAGGGGAGGCTCCTCCCCTGACTTGATCCCAGTATAGCAGGCCGCGGGGAAAAGTGCAAGAGGAAATTTCAAAGGTATGACAACAGGCCCGGGCGTATCGCCCCGGCGCCCCGAAATTCTGACGAAGTGGAGCGTGATTGGCAATATGGCGAGAGCGGTCAAAGACGTCTGGTACGGCAAGACCTTACGCAAGAGCTTCGCCCGCAGCGAGGAAATTCTGGATATGCCCTATCTGCTGGAAATCCAGAAGAAATCCTACAAGTGGTTCCTGGAGACGGGCCTCCAGGAGGTGTTCGACGATGTGGACTCCATCACCGACTACGCGGGCAACCTGGAGCTGTCCTTCATCAGCTTCTCCATGGACGATCCCCCCAAGTATACCATCGAGGAGTGCAAGGCCCAGGACATGACCTACGCCGCCCCCATGAAGGTGCAGGTCCATCTCCGCAACAAGGCCACCAACGAGATCAAGGAGCAGGACATTTTCATGGGGGATTTCCCCATCATGACCGACGCGGGCACCTTTGTCATCAACGGCGCCGAGCGGGTCATCGTGTCCCAGATCGTCCGCTCCCCCGGCGTGTACTACTCCCGGAACGCCGACAAGGCGGACAACATCACCTTTGCCTCCACCGTGATCCCCTACCGGGGCGCGTGGCTGGAGTATGAGACGGATCTGTCCGACATCTTCTATGTCCGCATCGACAAAAACCGCAAGCTGCCCATCACCTGCCTGATCCGGGCCATCGGCCCCCGCACCGACGCGGGCATCGTGGAGCTGTTCGGCGAGGACCCCCGGATTTTGGCCACCCTGGAAAAGGACTCCTGCAAGACCTACGAGGAATCCCTGCTGGAGATCTACCGGAAGCTGCGCCCCGGTGAGCCCCCCACGGTGGACTCCGCCGAAAATCTGCTCACCGCCCTGTTCTTCGACCCCCGGCGGTATGACCTGTCCAACGTGGGCCGCTACAAGTTCAACAAGAAGCTGGCCATCTGGACCCGCCTGTCCGGGCAGAAGCTGGCCCAGCCCGTGGCCGACCCCTCCACCGGCGAGATCGTAGCCGAGGCGGGGGAGGTGCTCACCCGGGAAAAGGCCCAGAAGCTGGGCGCTCTGGGCGTCAACGAGGCGGTGGTGGAGGTGGACGACCTCCACACAGGCACCCATATGGTGAAGGTGTTCTCCAACGGCATGGTGGATATGAAGGACTTCGTGGACTTCAGCCCCGAGGATGCCGGCATCAACGAGAAGGTGCGCTTCACCGTCCTGAAGGAGCTGCTGGAAAAGCGGGAGGCCGACAAGCTGTCCAAGGGCGATTTCCTCGACCTGATCCGTGACCGCATGGACGACCTGATTCCCAAGCACATCACGGTGGACGACATCATGGCCACCATCAACTACCTGAACTGCCTGGCCTTCGGCGTGGGCACCCCCGACGATATCGACCACCTGGGCAACCGCCGCCTGCGCTGCGTGGGCGAGCTGCTCCAGAACCAGTTCCGCATCGGCTTCACCCGCATGGAGCGCGTTATCCGGGAGCGCATGACCATCCAGGACCTGGATATCGTCACGCCCCAGTCCCTCATCAATATCCGGCCCGTCACCGCCGCCATCAAGGAGTTCTTCGGCTCCAGCCCCCTGTCCCAGTTCATGGACCAGACCAACCCCCTGGCGGAGCTCACCCATAAACGCCGTCTGTCCGCCCTGGGCCCCGGCGGTCTGAGCCGCGACCGGGCCTCTTTCGACGTCCGTGACGTCCACTACTCCCACTATGGCCGTCTGTGCCCCATTGAGACGCCGGAAGGCCCCAACATCGGCCTGATCTCCTATCTGGCCTCCTACGCCCGGGTGAACCGGTACGGCTTCATCGAGGCGCCCTACCGCAAGACCGAGAAGATTCTGGATGAGAACGGCAGATGCACCGCCGTCAGGGTTACCGACCAGGTGGACTATATGACCGCCGACGTGGAGGACGAGTTCAACGTGGCCCAGGCCACCGAGCCCGTGGACGAGGACGGCTGCTTTGTCCGCGCCCGTGTGGCCTGCCGCCACCGCAATGAGATCATCGAGGTGGACCGGGACCGGGTGGACTATGTGGACATATCCCCCAAGATGATGGTGTCCGTGGCCTCCGCCCAGATCCCCTTCCTCCAGAACGACGACGCCAACCGGGCCCTGATGGGCGCCAATATGCAGCGCCAGGCCGTGCCCCTGCTCACCACCCAGGCTCCTGTGGTGGCCACCGGGCAGGAGTACAAGAACTGCCAGGACTCCGAGGTGGTCATCCTGGCCGAGGGCGACGGCGTGGTCACCAGCGTGGACGCCACCCACGTCGCCGTCCGCTATGACGGCAGGGGCGAGAAGGACTATAAGCTCACCAAGTTCCTCCGCTCCAACCACGGCACCTGCATCAACCAGCGGCCCATCGTGGCGGTGGGCGACCGGGTGAAGGCCCGGGACACCCTGGTGGACGGCCCCTCCACCGACCACGGCGAAATTGCCCTGGGCAAAAACATCCTTATGGGCTTCATGACCTGGGAGGGCTACAACTACGAGGACGCCATCCTGCTCAACGAGCGGATGGTGAAGGAGGACGTGTTTACCTCCATCCACATCGAGGAATACGAGACCGAGGCCCGGGACACCAAGCTGGGCCCCGAGGAGATCACCCGGGACATCACCAACGTGGGCGAGGACGTGCTCCGGGACCTGGACGAGCGGGGCATCATCCGCGTGGGCGCGGAGGTCCGCGCCGGGGACTACCTGGTGGGCAAGGTCACCCCCAAGGGCGAGACGGAAATGACCGCCGAGGAGCGCCTGCTCCGGGCCATTTTCGGCGAGAAGGCCCATGAGACCCGTGACACCTCCCTGAAGGTGCCTCACGGCGAGTACGGCATCGTGGTAGACGTGAAGGTGTTCTCCCGGGAGGAGGGCGCGGAGCTGTCCCCCGGCGTGAATCAGGTGGTCCGGGTGTATATCGCCCAGAAGCGTAAGATCAGCGTGGGCGACAAGATGGCCGGACGCCACGGCAACAAGGGCGTTGTGTCCCGCATCCTGCCCCAGGAGGATATGCCCTTCCTGCCCGACGGCACCCCGCTGGATATCGTGCTGAACCCCCTGGGCGTGCCCTCCCGTATGAACATCGGGCAGGTGCTGGAGGTCCATCTGGGCTACGCCGCCAAGGCCCTGGGCTGGAAGGTGGCCACCCCCATCTTCAACGGCGCCGACGAGAAGGACATCGCCGACACCCTGAAGCTGGCGGGCCTGCGGGAGGACGGCAAGAGCTGGTTGTACGACGGCCGCACCGGCGAGCGGTTCGACAACCCCGTCACCGTGGGCTATGTCTACTTCCTCAAGCTCCACCACCTGGTGGACGACAAGATCCACGCCCGCTCCACCGGCCCCTACTCCCTGGTCACCCAGCAGCCCCTGGGCGGCAAGGCCCAGTTCGGCGGCCAGCGCTTCGGCGAGATGGAGGTGTGGGCCCTGGAGGCCTACGGCGCGGCGTACACCCTGCAGGAGATTCTGACCGTCAAGTCCGACGACGTGACGGGCCGCGTGCGCACCTATGAATCCATCGTCAAGGGCTACAACGTGCCCAAGCCCGGCGTGCCCGAGTCCTTCAAGGTGCTGGTAAAGGAGCTCCAGGCCCTGTGCCTGGACATCCAGGTCCTGGACGAGAACGGCAACGAGATCGAGCTGAAGGACGACGACGATGATACCGGATACCAGCCCGGCCGCTTCCGCGACGACGACTACGACCGCTATCAGGACGTGGGCAGCGAAAGCGAGTTTACCGACGCGGGCTTTACCATGAAGGAGAGCAGCGACGATGACGATCTGGCCGCTGCCGAGGACGAGAATGCCGGGGAGGACGAGGACTCCTACGGCGATGAAGACTGAGAAGGGAGGGTGAAATCATGAGCTACGCTGAGTTTAACGCCATCCGCATCGGCATTGCCTCCCCGGAGCAGATCCGTGAGTGGTCCTACGGCGAGGTGAAGAAGCCGGAGACCATCAACTACCGCACGCTGAAGCCCGAGCGGGACGGCCTGTTCTGCGAGAAAATCTTTGGCCCCACAAAGGACTGGGAGTGCCACTGCGGCAAGTACAAGAAGATCCGCTTTAAGGGCAAGGTGTGCGACCGCTGCGGCGTGGAGGTCACCAAGGCCAAGGTCCGCCGGGAGCGCATGGGCCACATTGAGCTGGCCGCTCCCGTGTCCCACATCTGGTACTTCAAGGGCATCCCCTCCCGGATGGGCCTGCTGCTGGATATCAGCCCCCGCATTCTGGAAAAGGTGCTGTATTTCGCCGCCTATATCGTCACCGACCCCGGCCCCGAGTACACCCACCTGACCCGCAACCAGATCCTCACCGACGCCGAATATAAAAAGCTGCGGGAGTATTACGAGGACGACTTCGAGGCGGGTATGGGCGCGGAGGCGGTGAAGACCCTGCTGTCCAACCTGGATCTGGAGGAGCTGTCCGTCTCTCTGCGGGCCCAGATGAAGGACGCCAGCGGCCAGAAGAAGGCCAAGCTGGTGAAGCGGCTGGAGGTGGTGGACGCTTTCCGGCAGTCGGGCAACAAGCCGGAGTGGATGATTATCGACGTGCTGCCCGTCATTCCCCCCGAGCTGCGGCCCATGGTGCAGCTGGACGGCGGACGGTTCGCCACCTCCGACCTGAACGACCTGTACCGCCGTGTGATCAACCGCAACAACCGTCTGAAGCGCCTGATCCAGCTCAACGCGCCGGACATCATCGTGCGCAACGAGAAGCGGATGCTCCAGGAGGCGGTGGACGCCCTCATCGACAACGGCCGCCGGGGCCGGGCCGTCACCGGGGCGAACAACCGGGCGCTGAAATCCCTGTCCGACCTGCTCAAGGGCAAGCAGGGCCGGTTCCGCCAGAACCTGCTGGGCAAGCGGGTGGACTACTCCGGCCGTTCCGTCATTGTCGTCGGCCCCGAGCTGAAAATCTACCAGTGCGGCGTGCCCAAGGAGATGGCCATCGAGCTGTTCCGGCCCTTCGTCATGAAGAAGCTGGTGGAGGACGGCATCAGCAACATCAAGGCCGCCAAAAAGGAAGTGGACAAGGGCACCCCCGCCGTGTGGGACGCCCTGGAGTCTGTCATCAAGGAGCACCCCGTCATGCTCAACCGCGCCCCGACGCTCCACCGTCTGGGCATTCAGGCATTCGAGCCGGTGCTGGTGGAGGGCCGGGCCATGAAGCTCCATCCCCTGGTGTGCACCGCCTTCAACGCCGACTTTGACGGCGACCAGATGGCCATCCACGTTCCCCTGTCCGCCGAGGCCCAGGCCGAGGCCCGCCTGCTGATGCTGGCGGCCAACAACCTGCTGAAGCCCTCCGACGGCGGGCCGGTGACGGTGCCCACCCAGGACATGGTGCTGGGCTCCTACTACCTGACCTATGAGCGGGACCCCGCCCGGGACCCCGATTTCTCCTACGATACCCCCGCGGACGCCGCCAAAGCCCTGGCGGACGGCGAGGTGGACGCCAACGACCGGGTGTGGGTCCGGGACGGGGAGGCCAACCGCTGGTACCGCACCACCCCCGCCCTGTGCGCCGAGGCCGGAGACGGCAGGGCCGAGGAGGTCTACAGCGTGTTCCCCAACGACGACGAGGCCCAGCTGGCCTACGCCGAGGGGATCCTGGACCTCCACGAGCCCATTCTGGTGCGCCGCTCCGCCATGGTGGGCGGCGAGACCCGCCACAAGCTGGTGCGCACCACTGTGGGCCGGCTGATCTTCAACGAGGGCATCCCCCAGGACCTGGGCTTCGTGGACCGCAGCGACCCCGAGCAGATCTTCGAGCCGGAGGTCAACTTCATGTGCGGCAAGAAGCAGCTGGGCAAGATCGTGGACTACTGCATCGCCAAGCACGGCTTCACCCGCTCCGCCGAGGTGCTGGACACCATCAAGGCCCGGGGCTACAAGTTCTCCACCCGGGGCGCGCTGACGGTGGCCATCGCGGACATGACCGTCCCCGATGAAAAGCGGGAGCTGATCGCCGCCACCGAAAAGGAAGTCGTCAAAATCGAAAACCAGTACAAGCGGGGCTTCCTCACCAACGACGAGCGCTACCGCCTGGTGGTGTCCGCCTGGGAAAAGACCACCGCCGACGTGTCCGACGCCCTCCAGGCGTCCATGGACCGCTACAACCCCATTTTCATGATGGCGGATTCCGGCGCCCGTGGTTCTCAGGCTCAGATCCGTCAGCTGGCCGGTATGCGCGGCCTGATGGCGGATACCTCCGGACGCACCATCGAGATCCCCATCAAGTCCAACTTCCGTGAGGGCCTGACGGTGCTGGAATACTTCATCTCCTCCCGGGGCGCCCGGAAGGGCATGGCGGACACTGCCCTGCGTACCGCCGACTCCGGATACCTCACCCGCCGCCTGGTGGACGTGTCCCAGGAGGTCATCATCCGCGAGGAGGACTGCGGCACCCACGACGGGATCACCGTGGCCGAGATCAACGAAAACGGACAGGTCATTGAGACCCTCCAGGAGCGCCTGCGGGGCCGCTATCTGGCGGAGGACATTGTGGACTACGAGACCGGAGAGCTGCTGGCCGACCGGAACACCCTGGTGGACAGCGACGTGGCCAAGCGCATCGAGTACCGGCTCCGCGCCAAGGCGGAGGCCGAGGGCGACCCCGACCGCAGGATTTCCGTCAGGGTGCGCTCCGTGCTCACCTGCGAGGCCCGCAGCGGCGTGTGCGCCAAGTGCTACGGCATGAACCTGGCCTTCGGCGAGCCCGTGGGCCAGGGCGAGGCGGTGGGCATCATCGCCGCCCAGTCCATTGGCGAGCCGGGCACCCAGCTCACCATGCGTACCTTCCACACCGGCGGCGTGGCCGGCGGCGACATCACCCAGGGCCTTCCCCGTGTTGAGGAGCTGCTGGAGGCCCGCAAGCCCAAGAAAATGGCCCAGCTGGCGGAGATTTCCGGCGTGATCTCCATCGAGGAGGCCAAGCGGGCCACCCTGTGCAACGTCACCATCACTGCCGGCGACGGCGAGGTGGTCACCTACGCCCTGCCCTACAGCTCGGGCATCAAGGTGAAGGACGGCGACCAGGTCACCAAGGGCCAGCGCCTCACCGAGGGCGCTCTGTCCCCCCACGAGGTGCTTCGCATCCGGGGCGTGGACGCGGTCCACAACTACCTCATTCAAGAGGTCCAGAAGCCCTACCGCCAGCAGGGCGTGGATATCAACGACAAGCACATCGAGGTCATTGTCCGGCAGATGATGCGCAAGGTCCGGGTGGAGGACGCCGGGGATTCCAATCTGCTGTCCGGCTCCACCGTGGACGTCATCGAGTTCCGGGATGCCTGCGCAGCCATCCGGCAGCGCACCGCCGACGGAGAGACCCGGGAGGACGGCGAACCGCTGGCCCTGCCCACCTGCACCCGGCTGCTGCTGGGCATCACCAAGGCGTCGCTGGCCACCGAGTCCTTCCTGTCCGCCGCCTCCTTCCAGGAGACCACCAAGGTGCTCACCGAAGCCGCCATCAAGGGCAAGGTGGACCACCTCCAGGGCCTGAAGGAAAACGTCATCATCGGCAAGCTGATTCCGGCGGGCTCCGGCCTTGCCGCCTACCGCAGGTTCGACGAGATCGAGGACGAGGTCCACGACGACAACCGGTTCCGGGACGCGGCCGCCGCGGCGGACAGCCCTGCGGACGACGAGAACCCGGCAGGGGACGACGAGGCTGAGGAGGACGATGAGGAGGTCCTGTCCATCACCATCGAGGGTGAGGATGAGCCGGAGATCTCCATCGACGGCGAGTAACGCCCCGCCGAACAGGCAAAAACAGCCCCCATCGCTATGCGATGGGGGCTGTTTCCAGGTTTACAGGAATCCCAGATGATCCAGCAGGATCTTCAGGCCGATCAGCACCAGCACGATGCCGCCCAGCAGCTCCGCCCGGGACTTGTACCGGGCGCCGAACACATTGCCGATTTTCACCCCCGCCGCCGATATGGCGAAGGTGCACACCCCGATCAGCGTTACGGCGGGGACCACCGCCACCCGCAGAAACGCGAACGTCACCCCCACCGCCAGGGCGTCGATGGAGGTGGCCACCGCCAGCAGCAGCATGGCGATGGGGGCCAGGGAGGGGTCGGCGTCCTCCTCCTCATGGCCCAGGGCCTCCCGGATCATGTTGCCGCCGATGAGGGCCAGCAGGACAAAGGCGATCCAGTGGTCCACCGCCTCGATCATGTCCGCGAAGGCCGAGCCGAGCAGCCAGCCGATGGCGGGCATCAGCGCCTGGAAAGCTCCGAACCAGGCCCCCACAATGACCGCGTGGCGGGGCTTCAGCTTCTGGATGGACAGCCCCTTGCAGACGGACACCGCAAAGGCGTCCATGGAAAGGCCCACCGCCAGGATAAATAATTCCGCAATTCCCATGGTACATCATCCCTTCTTCTTGTTTGAAGGTATGCGGGAAAACAAAAAAAGAGACTACCCGCATACGCGGATAAGTCTCGCCGCCGTCGGGGCAAAGCCAACGGGCGGCTTTTGGGGAACCCCATTTCAGGACTTACAGTACGGCCAGACGGGACCACCGCCAGTATGTTGACCGTACCACGGCTGGCTGGCACACGCAGTGCCGCCTCTCCCCGCAAGACCCGCTTTGCCGGGCTTTTGGGACGCCGCCGACTACTCCCTTATCATCAGCGCTATTTTACCTGGAAGCCGGACGGTTAGTCAATCACAACTGTATAAGGATATGCAGAAATATTACGGTTTTCCAGAGGTGGCAAAGAAATCTTTTAAACAAATCTTGAATTTTTTCCTGGAGCGGTTGCGCTGTCCCGCTGAAAAGTATAAAATTTAATCAATTCCGGATGATTGATAAATCATACGCAAATACGGGGGTGCGATCGTGTCCGAAAGCGGCCTGGGCCGCTTTCGCCCTTTTGCGCCGTTTCAGAATGGAGAGAGGCCGTATGAGCTACATATCCTTTGAAAACGTAAAAAAAGAGTACAAAATGGGCGAGGTCACCATCAAGGCCGTGGACGGCGTGGACTTCGTGGTGGAAAAGGGCGAGTTCGCCATCATCGTGGGCCCCTCCGGCGCGGGCAAGACCACGGTGCTGAATATGCTGGGCGGAATGGACGCCTGCTCCGGCGGCGCCATCACCGTGGACGGCGCCGCCGTCAGCGGCTACAGCGCCAAGCAGCTCACCGCCTACCGCCGCCACGACATCGGCTTCGTGTTCCAATTTTACAACCTGGTGCAGAACCTGACGGCGCTGGAAAACGTGGAGCTGGCCGCCCAGATCTGCCGGGACCCGCTGGACGCCCGGGACGTGCTGGAGCACGTGGGGCTGGGCCACCGGATGGACAACTTTCCCGCCCAGCTGTCCGGCGGCGAGCAGCAGCGGGTGGCCATCGCCCGGGCGCTGGCGAAAAACCCCAAGCTGCTGCTGTGCGACGAGCCCACCGGGGCCCTGGACTACGTGACGGGCAAGGCCATTTTGAAGCTCCTGCAGGACACCTGCCGCCAGGAGGGCATGACCGTCATCGTCATCACCCACAACACCGCCCTCACCCCCATGGCCGACCGGGTGATCCACATCAAAAACGGCAGGGTGTCCGCCATGGCCCGGAACGACCGGCCCACCCCGGTGGAGGAGATCGAATGGTGACCCGGAAAAACCGCCTGCTCACCGACGCCGTCCGGGAGGTCAGGCACACCTTCAGCCGGTTTTTGTCCATCCTGGTGCTGTCGGCGCTGGCGGTGGCGTTCCTGTCCGGACTGCGGGCTGCCGCCCCGGATATGAAATACACGGCGGACAACTATTATGACCGCACGAACCTTATGGACGGCTATGTGCTGTCCACCTTGGGGCTTGTGCAGGAGGACCTGGACGCCCTGGCTGAGGCGGAGGGCATCCAGGAGGTGGAGGGCTCCTGGTCGGTGGACGCCACGGCGGTGGACTGCATCGTCAGCGTGCGCTCCATGCCGGAGCGGCTCAACCTGCTGGAGGTGAAGCGAGGCCGTCTGCCCGAGGCGGCGGACGAGTGCGTCACCGAAAGCAAGCTGCTGGTGGAGCTGGGGCTCGACGTGGGGGATGCCCTGGAGCTGGTCCTGGACGAGGACGGCGAGGGGGATCTGACTTGCACCTCCTACACCATTGTGGGCGTGGTGAACTGCCCGCTGTACGTGGGCACCGACCGGGGCACGTCCTCCCTGGGCAGCGGCTCGGTGGACGCCTTTGTGTTTGTACCCGGGGAAAATTTTGCCCTGGATTATTTTACCGCCGCCTATTTCACCGGGGACGGCCTTGCGGCGATGGACAGCTACAGCGACGAGTACGACAGCAGGGCGGAGGCGCTGGTGGACAGCCTGGACGCCCTGGCGGAGGAGCGGGCCGCGCTGCGGTACGATTCCCTCATCGGGGACGCCCAGCAGGAGCTGGACGAGGCTCGGGCGGAGCTGGAGGACGCCAAGGCGGAGGCGGATCAGGAGCTGGCGGACGGCTGGACGGAGCTTCAGAACGCCCGGAAGGAGCTGGACGACGGCTGGGCGGATTATCGGGAGGGCCAGGACACCCTGGACCGGGAGCTGGCCAACGCCCGGAACGAGCTGGCGGACGCCCAGCGGCAGCTGAACAATGCCCAGGCGGAGCTGGACCGGGGACGGCCCCAGTATCAGGAAGGGCTGGAGCAGTACAACACCGGGCTGGCCCGGTATGAGGACGGATTGGCCCAGTACAACGCCGGTCTGGCGGAGTATAACCAGAACAAATCCGCCCTGGACCAGCAGCAGGCCCAGGTGGCGGCGGGGCTGGAGCAGTATTATGCCGCTCTGGCCCAGGTGGAGGGCACCCCCGCCTATGACACGGTGCTGGCCCAGCTGGCGGAGCAGAAGGCCCAGCTGGACGCGGCCCAGGCCCAGCTGGACGCGGGCTATGCCCAGCTTGCCCCGGCCGGGGAGCAGCTGGAGCAGAGCAAGGCCGTGCTGGACGCCTCCAAGGCGGAGCTGGACAGCGCCAAGGCCGCGCTGGACGCCACTAAGCGGCAGTTGGACGCGGCGGAACAGTCCATCGCCAGCGGCTGGCGGGACTACCGGAACGGACAGGGGGCGCTGGCCCGGGCCCAGCAGGAGGGGGAACAGGAGCTGGCTGACGCCCTGGCCCAGCTGGAGGACGGCGAGAAGGAGTATGCCGACGGCCTCCAGGAATATGAGGACGGCAAGGCGGAGGCGGACGCGGAGATCGCCGACGCCCAGAAAAAGCTGGACGACGCCCAGGATGAGCTGGACAAGACGGAGGAGTGCGAGTGGTACGTTCTGGACCGGAACACCAACGCGGGCTTTGTCAGCTTTGCCCAAGACACGGAGCGGGTGGGCAATCTGGCCACCATCTTCCCTGTGATTTTCTTTTTGGTGGCGGCACTGGCCTGCCTGACCACCATGACCCGTATGGTAGAGGAACAGCGCACCCAGATCGGCGCGCTGAAAGCCATGGGCTTCTCCCGGCTGGCGATTTCCGTCAAGTACATCGGCTACGCCTTTTCCGCCAGCCTCATCGGCGGGGTTTTAGGGCTGGCCATTGGCTGTACCCTGATTCCGGCGGTGATTGCCAACGCGTTCAACATCATGTACGCCATGCCCCCGCTGGAGTTCCGGGAGCAGACCGCGCTGTGCGTGCTGGCGGTGCTGGCGGCGGTGGCGTGCACCACCGGGGCGGCGCTGTGGGCCTGCCTGTCCACCCTGATGGCCACGCCCGCAAACCTGATGCGCCCCAAGGCCCCCAAGGTGGGGCGGCGGGTTCTGCTGGAGCGGGTGCGGTTTGTGTGGAACCGGCTGACCTTCACCTGGAAGGTGACCATGCGCAACCTGTTCCGCTACCAGCGGCGGTTCTGGATGACCGTCATCGGCATCGGCGGCTGTACGGCTCTGATCGTCACCGGCTTCGGCCTTCATGAATCCATTTTTGCGATCCTGGACAAGCAGTTTGACGAGATTTCCATCTACGACGCCAGCATCGGCATCGACGAGGACGCCGCCCCCGGCAAGCTGGCCAAGGTGGAGGAGTATCTCCTGGACAGCCCCTATGTGGAGCAGGCCATATCCGCCCACCAGTCCCTGCTGGAGGCGTCCGGCGGCGGCCGGGCCTATGACGCCTACCTCATGACCATCGCTGATCTGGACGAGTTCACCCAGTACATCGACCTGCGGCATCGGAAGGACGCGGAGGCTGTCGCCCTGCCGGAGGATGGCGTTATCATTACTGAGAAACTGTCGGAACTGCTGGAGCTGTCCGTGGGGGACACCATCACTCTGGACGGGGACAAGCGGGTGGAGGCACCTGTCCGGGACATTGTAGAGAATTATGTCTACCACTATGTGTACCTGTCCGCCGCCTATTATGAGACGCTGTTCGGAGAGACGCCGAAGGACAATGTGATGCTCCTGACCTACACGGAGGAGGCCGACTCAGCCCAGTCCAACCAGGTGTCGGCGGAGCTGATGGCTATGGACGCCGTACTGTCTTACTCCTATTTTGCCACCCTGCGGGACAGCTTCACCAACAGCATGGAGGCCATCGACTACGCGGTGGTTATCATCATCACCGCCGCCGCGGCGCTGGCGTTTGTGGTGCTGTACAACCTGACCAACATCAACATCACCGAGCGCACCCGGGAGCTGGCGACCCTGAAGGTGCTGGGCTTTTTTGACCAGGAGACCACCGCTTATGTCTACCGGGAAAACCTGTTCCTCACCCTGTTCGGCATCGTGCTGGGGCTGGTGCTGGGGCGGCTCCTCCACGCCTGGATGGTGGTGACGGTGGAGGTGGACCTGGTGATGTTCGGCCGCACCGCGCCGGCCTATGCCTACGTGCTGGCGGCGGCGCTGACGGCGGTGTTCTCCGTCATGGTGAACATCGCGGCCCACTTCAAGCTGAAAAAGGTGGATATGGTGGAGAGTTTGAAAACCGTGGAATGAGAAGCTGCCAATCCTGATGAATTAGGAGTGTAAGGGAATGAATCCTCGTATTATCACCGACATATCAAACTTTATATTTGTATCCGATGAACCTGAAAAGGTTGACGCCATTTTTCTGCCCGGCGGTTCATTTCCGGAGCCGCCCAAATATGCCGCCCAGCTGTACCATCGGGGCTGTGCGGAATGGCTGATCCCTTCGGGCGGGGTCAGCGTCAAACGTGACAAGTGGCCGGGTGTCCGCCGGAAAGCGGAACTATATAGCGGCGATTACCAGTCTGACTGCGAGTTCTTTACAGATGTGCTGTTGAAAAACGGTGTGCCCGCCTCGGCAATTATCCGGGAGAATAAGTCCGGACACACCCGTGATAATGCGTTCCTCTCACGAAAGACCGTGGACGAGAGGGGCATCGACATCAAAACAGCGTTGATCGTCTGCAAGGCGTTTCATGCCCGGCGGTGCCTCATGTTATACCAAATGGCCTTTCCCGATGTGGACATCAAGGTGTGCCCCGTGCATTGCTATAACATCACGAAAGAGAATTGGTATGAAAATGAAGCGGGAATAGACCGCGTCCTGGGTGAGCTGGCCCGGTGCGGCAATCAATTCGCCGGGGATATCAAGCAATATCTGTTGTAAGTCCCGGTTTGGAATTTTCTCAGACAAGAAAAGGCCCCGCCGCGTAAGCGGCGGGGCCTCTCGTCTGCTATGACAGGCTGACGAACCCTTAGTCGGCCAGCAGGTTGCGCTCGGTCTCCTTGTCGAACAGGTTGACCAGCTCGCCGGGGAAGGTAAAGTGGATGGTGGTGCCGTAGGGGATGCCGGCCCGGAAGCTCTCGGGCAGGTCGGTGGTGGAAACCACCAGCACCACGTCCTTCTCCGCGCCGTTGTCCTCCTTGGCGGTGACGTGCAGATGGATCTCGCTGCCCATCATCTCGGACACGTCCACCCGGGCGGCGATGGTGTGCGCGCCCTGGCCGTCGGCGAAGGACACGTGCACCGGACGGATGCCCAGAATGATGTCCTTCTCGGGCGCCTTCTTGGCCGCCAGCTGCTTCTGGATCTTGTCGGACACCTCCATGGTGGCGCCGGCCACCTTGACCGCGTAGCCGCTGCCGGACTTCACCAGGCGGGCGTTGAAGAAGTTCATCTGCGGCATACCAATGAAGCCGGCCACGAAGACGTTCACCGGGGAGTCGAACACCTCTTGCGGGGTGCCGATCTGCTGGATGAAGCCGTCCTTCATGATGACGATCCGGTCGCCCAGGGTCATGGCCTCGGTCTGGTCATGGGTGACGTAGATGAAGGTGGTGTTGATACGCTGGCGCAGCTTGATGATCTCCGCGCGCATCTGGTTACGCAGCTTGGCGTCCAGGTTGGACAGGGGTTCGTCCATCAGGAAGACCTGCGGCTCACGCACGATGGCACGGCCGATGGCCACGCGCTGGCGCTGGCCGCCGGACAGAGCCTTGGGCTTACGCTCCAGGTACTGGGTGATGTCCAGGATCTCCGCCGCCTCCTTTACGCGGCGGTCGATCTCGTCCTTGGGCAGCTTGCGCAGCTTCAGGGCGAAAGCCATGTTCTCATACACCGTCATGTGGGGGTACAGAGCGTAGCTCTGGAACACCATGGCGATGTCGCGGTCCTTGGGCTCCACGTTGTTGACCAGCCGGTCGCCGATGTACAGTTCGCCCTCGCTGATCTCCTCCAGGCCGGCCACCATACGCAGGGTAGTGGATTTGCCGCAGCCGGAAGGGCCGACCAGAACGATGAACTCCTTGTCCGCGATTTCCAGGTTGAAATCGTGAACAGCCGTCACGCCGCCGTCGTAGATCTTCTTGATGCCTTTCAAACTCAAAGTTGCCATAGCGATGGACCGTAGATACGCCGCCTCCGCAGCGCATCCTCACCCGCCGGGGAGTTTACCCCAGGGATATTACGGCAAGTCTCCACATTGCCGCACCGCCGGTCCGCGGGCTTCCTCCTTTTTTAATCCTCGGCACGGCTATGGGCGGTGTCGCCCAAGGGAGTAGCCGGACCGGGTTGGGTTGGGGGTGATGCTGTTTTGATTGTAACAAAGGGGGCAGAGGGTGTCAAGGGGGTGGACTGCGAATTTCACAATTTATTTCCGGAGGCGGCTGGCTTTTTTGTCAAAAGGAAAAATCTTGTGCACGCTCTTGACAAGTGCCTTTGGCGTATTGTATACTCAGAAACGAAAAAAGTTTACAATGGAGGGATTTCAATGAACGAAAAAACGATCATCAACACCCGGCAACTGACGCTGTGCGCCGTGATGGCGGCGGTGATGTGCGTCATCGCCCCCATATCCATCCCCGTCGGCCCCATATCCATCACCGGAGGCACCCTGATCCTCTACCTCACCGCCTATCTGCTGGGGGGTATCTGGGGCGCCGCGGCCACCCTGGTCTACCTGCTGGTGGGCTTTGTGGGCCTGCCCGTGTTCAGCAATTTTATGGGCGGCGCGTCCCGGCTGATCGGCCCCACGGGGGGCTATCTGGTGGGCTACATCCCCATGATGCTGCTGGCGGGCTTCCTGGTGGAGCTTACCCTGCGGCGGTTTGGCGGCACGGGGAAAAAGGAACAGGCCATCGCCATCGCGCTCCAGTTCCTGGGCATGGCGCTGGCCACCGCCGTGCTGTATGCCTTCGGCACCGCGTGGTATTGCGTCCAGGCCGGGGTGGCACTGGAAAAGGCGCTGGCGGTCTGCGTGTTCCCGTTTATCCCCTTTGACCTGATCAAAATGACCGTCGCGCTGCTGGTCGGCGTGCCTGTCCGGCGGCGGCTGGAGCAGGCGGGGCTGCTGTAACCCGTTTCACCCCCCCTCCGGGAAACCAGAGGGGGGTTTTTACAGCCCGCCATCCCGGGGGATGGGAATGATTTTCCGCTCCGGCGGGATTTCCTGTTCGGATATGGCGATTTCTTCGCGTTCCTGCGGCGGCTATGCCTCGTGGGCCTGACGGACGCGCGGTCCGCCACGGCAAGCGCCCCCTCTCCACAGAGAGGGGGCGCTTGTTTCCGGGGGCGTCAGTTCATCAGCGAGCACACCAGCTCCGTATACGCGGCGGGGTCCTCGATGGGCAGGCCCGCGATCAGAAGGGCCTGGTGGTAGAGCACCTCCACGTATTTTGCGGCGCGGTCCTTGTCCTCCGCGTCCAGGGCGGACTTCAGCGCCGCGAAGGGGGCGGCGGACGGGTTCAGCTCCAGCACGCGCTCCGCCTTCATGGGGCCCATGGGGGAGCTGTTTTCCATCTTGGCGAAATACTTTTCCATCTCCAGGCTCATGGGGCCGTCCGCTGTCATGCACACCGGGGCCGTTTTCAAAATCTTCGACACGCGGGCCTCCTTGATGCGCTCGCCCAGGGTCTCCTTGACGAAGTCCAGGATGGGCTTGCTCTCCTCGGCCTGCCTGGCCTGGGCCTCCTTTTCCTCGTCCGTCTCGGGAAGGGCGTCGGGGTCGGACACCGATTTCAGCTTCTTGCCGGACACCTCCGCCAGGGACTGCATGACAAACTCGTCCACTTCTTCGGTGAGATAGAGGATCTCCCAGCCCTTGTCGGCGACGCGTTCTACCTGGGGCAGGCGGGCGGCCTGCTCGTTGGTGTCCGCGCAGACGTAGTAGATAAATTCCTGGTCCTCGGGCATATGCTCCACATACTCGGCAAGGCTGGACAGCTTGCCCTCCCGGCTGGTGGTGAACAGGAGGAGGTCCTGCAAAAGCTCCTTCTTCGCGCCGTAGTTCTCCACAACGCTGTACTTGAGCTGGCGGCCGAAGGCGGACCAGAATTTCTCGTACTTCTCCCGGTCGTCCTTCATCAGCTTGACCAGCTCGTTTTTGATCTTTTTCTCCAGCGCGGCGGCGATGATCTTCAGCTGGCGGGTGTGCTGGAGCATCTCCCGGGAAATGTTCAGGGAGAAGTCGGGGGAGTCTGCCACGCCCTTCACGAAGCGGAAACAGTCGGGGAGCAGGTCGGCGCACTTGTCCATGATGAGCACGCCGGAGGAGTAGAGCTGGAGGCCCTTTTCGTATTCCCGGGTGTAGAAGTCGTATGGGGTGGCGGAGGGGATGAACAGCAGGGCCTTGAAGGTCACTGTGCCCTCGGAGGAGGTGGTGATGGTGGACAGGGGGGGCTGCCAGTCGCCGAATTTTTCCTGGTAGAACTGGTCGTACTCCGACTGCTCCACCTTGGAGCGGGGGCGCTGCCACAGGGGCACCATGGAGTTGATGGTCTTTTCCTCCAACACCGTCTCCCACTCGGGCTTGTAGTCGTCTCCGGCGTCCTCCGGTTTCTCCTTCTGGCGGTAGTCCTCCACCTCCATGCGGATGGGGTGGCGGATGTAGTCGGAATACTTTTTGATGAGAGACTGGAGGCGGGGGGTCTCCAGATATTCGCTGTACTGCTCGTCCTCCGTGTCCGGCTTGATGTGCATGATCACGTCGGTGCCGGGGGCGTCCTTTTCGCACTCCGTTACCGTGTAGCCGTCCGCGCCGGAGGATTTCCAGCAGTGGGCGGTGTCCTCGCCGTGGCGGCGGGTGATTACCGTTACCTCGTCGGACACCATGAACGCCGAGTAGAAGCCCACGCCGAACTGGCCGATGATGTCCGCCGCGTTCTCCCGCTCCATGTCCGCCTTGAACTGGAGAGAGCCGCTGCGGGCGATGGTGCCCAGGTTCTTCTCCAGCTCGTCGGAGGTCATGCCGATGCCGTTGTCGGAGACGGTGAGGGTGCGGGCGTCCTTGTCCGGCACGACAGTGATGCGCAGGTCGCTCCGCTTGGCCTCCACCGTGTCGTCCGTCAGGGAGAGGTAGGCCAGCTTGTCGATGGCGTCGCTGGCGTTGGAGATGATCTCCCGGAGGAAGATCTCCTTGTGGGTGTAGATGGAGTTGATCATCAGGTCCATCAGGCGTTTGGATTCCGCTTTGAACTGCTTCTTTGCCATGTCTTGAGCACCTCTTGTATATCATAATTTTTTAAAAACTGGTTTTAGCACTCCTGATCTGGGAGTGCTAAAGGTATGATAATACGAAATGGCGCATATTGCAAGAGTGTTTGCAGAAAATTCACAATTTTTATGGGGACTTTGGATGATGCTGGGCGGAGCCAGGTATGAATTTTAAAATTTTTCACGGAATATCACGGGGAGGATCGGACACAATAAAGCCGGACGGGGAAAAAGCTTTGAGGAAATTTTGCCGGGTTTATGGATGGAAAAGGAAAGATTTTTGGAAAAGTTTCGGTTGCCTTTACTTATTCCAAGTGCTATAATGTATTGATGGAGAATAACGGGGTGGGTCTGCCCGCCCGGTTGGAATAGATTGAGGGATTGCTTGCCCCCTCTTTTTGATTACGCCCGGACTGCCGGGAATCAGAGGTGCTGACGTTTGAAAAAATATGTCATTCATGGCGGGAGACCGCTCTATGGTAAAGTTGAGATCAGCGGCGCGAAAAACGCGGCGGTGGGCATTATCCCCGCCGCCCTGCTGGTGCAGGGGCCGTGCCGCATTGAAAATATTCCTGAAATCAGCGATGTGGACTTTCTGTTGGACATTTTGAGGCAGCTGGGCGGCAGCGTGCGGGTCATCAACCGCACCACTGTGGAGGTGGACTGCAGCCATGTGCGGTGCCAGACGGTGCCCTATGACGCGGGGCGGAAGCTCCGGGCCAGCTATTATCTGCTGGGGTCCATGCTGGGCCGGTTCGGCGCGGCGGAGGTGCCCATGCCCGGCGGGTGCGACTTCGGAAGCAGGCCCATTGACCAGCATTTGAAGGGCCTGGCGGCGCTGGGGGCCGAGGTCCGGGTGGAAAAGGGGTATATGTGCGCCTCCACCGAGACGGGGCGGCTGAAGGGCAGTCAGATTTATCTGGATGTGGCCAGCGTGGGCGCTACCATGAATCTGATGCTGGCGGCGGTGCTGGCGGAGGGTACTACCATTATTGAAAATACCGCCAAGGAGCCCCATATCGTGGATCTGGCCAACTTCCTCAACTCCATGGGGGCGGACGTCACCGGCGCGGGCACCGACGTGATCAAAATCCGGGGTGTGGACAAGCTGAGCGGCGGGGAGTATTCCATCATCCCCGACCAGATCGAGGCGGGCACCTATATGACCGCCGTGGCCGCCGCCGGGGGCGAGGTGCGCATCTGCAACATTATTCCAAAGCATATGGAGTGTATTACCGCCAAGCTGGTGGAGATGGGCGTGGAGGTGGACGAGGACGGCGATGCCCTCGTTGTCCGCCGCCATGGGCCGCTCCAGCGCACCAATATTAAGACCATGTTCTATCCGGGCTTCCCCACCGATATGCAGCCCCAGATCGCCGCGGTGCTGTGCCTGGCCCAGGGGACCAGCGTCATCACCGAGGGCGTGTGGGACAACCGGTACCGCTATACCGAGGAGTTCCGGCGCCTGGGGGCCAAGATCCAGGTGGATGGCAAGATCGCCATCATCGAGGGCGTGGAGAAGCTCACCGGGGCGCCGATGGAGGCCTGTGATCTGAGGGCGGGCGCGGCTATGATCGTGGCCGGGCTGGCGGCCCAGGGGACCAGCGAGATTTCCAACGTCCAGCACATCGAGCGGGGCTATGAGGACATCATCGGGAAGCTGTCCCGGATCGGGGCGGATATCCGGGTGGTGATGGTGCCCGACCCGGAACAGAAAAAGTCCCATATCGCGGGGTGACCCCAGCGCCCCCGGCCCGCCCCTTTGGTGCGGGCTTTGCTGGCTGCTTTCGCCGGAAAGGGCGCCGCCCTTTCCGGTTTTTTGTGAATCGGGAGGGATGCTGTATGCTGAGGGCGGCAACGCTGGCCAGCGGTTCGTCGGGGAACTGCGCGGTAGTCAGCGACGGTCGGATACATATTTTAATAGACGCGGGAATCTCCACACGGCGGATCTCCCAGGGGCTGAAAACGCTGGGCATCGAGCTGAGGCATATTTCCGGGGTGCTGATTACCCATGAGCATATCGACCATGTGGCGGCGCTGCCGGTGCTCTGCAAGCAGACCGGGGCGGCGCTGTTTACCGCTGAGGACACCGCCTGTGAGCTGTGCGGAAAGTTTGAGGGGCTGGAGGAGCGGTTCCGGGTGTTTTTGCCGGGACAGCGGTTCGCCATCGGCGGGCTGGAGGTGGGGACCTTTGCCACCAGCCACGACTGCGCCTGCCCGGTGGGGTATTTTGTCAGCGATGGGGCCAGGAAGCTGGCCCTCTGCACCGATACCGGGTTCATCACACCGGAGGCCCGGGAGGGGGTCCGGGGGGCGGATACCCTCATCGGGGAGTTCAATTATGATGAGGAAATGCTGAAAACAGGGCCTTATCCCGCCCATTTGAAGGAACGTATCCGGGGCGTGCGGGGGCACCTGTCCAATGAAATGGGCGGGGAGCTGGCGGTCTGGGCGGCGGAGCAGGGAGCCGGACGGATCGTGCTGGGGCACCTGTCCCAGGAGAATAACCGGCCGGAGCTGGCTTTGGAGGCCGCGCGGAAGGCGCTGGGGTCCATTGGGCTGCGCTGCGGGGAGGATTTGGAGGTTTTTGCCGCGCCGAGAAGCGAGTGCTCGGGGTGGTTTGAGGTATAACAAAAGCGGCGTTTCGTTTTTGCCGGAGACGAGCGGCCTTTGCGGCGGTGAGGTGGGGAGCATGGCTGGGATCAGTATTATTTGCGTGGGAAAGCTGAAGGAACAGTTTTATAAGGACGCGGTGGCGGAGTATACAAAACGGCTGAGCGGATACTGTAAGCAGCTGAGCGTGGTGGAGCTGGCGGAGCAGAAGCTGCCCAAAAATCCGTCGCTGGGGGAGATCCAGGCCGCGCTGGAAAAGGAGGGGGACGCGATCCGGGGGAAAATCCCGCCCAGCTCCAGAGTGGCGGCCCTTTGCGTCGAGGGGCGGATGCGGTCCAGCGAGGAGCTGTCCCGGATGATTTCCGGCTGGGCGCATGGGCCGGAGAAAAATCTGGTGTTCGTCATCGGCGGGTCCTATGGGCTCCACCCCTCTGTCAAGGCTATGGCTGCGGTGCAGCTCTCCATGTCCCCGATGACATTTCCCCACCATTTGGCGCGGGTGATGCTGCTGGAGCAGATTTACCGGGCGTTTAAAATCCAGGAGGGGTCGGATTATCACAAGTGACCCTTTATATAAATGATATGTGACTGCGGAGCAAAATTTGCTCCGCAATTTTTTTTCCCTTGCATCGAAACAGGCAACAAATGGGGCGCGGCGGATACGGGTGTGAGGTGGATTGTGTGAGCGAGAAGGAGATCAGACGGCCGGAGCTGGGGCAGGATGAGCTGCTGGATTACCTGCGCGGTCTGGCGGAGTGGAAGAACAATGATGTGGTGAAACTGGCGTTTTTGGAGCAGGAGGACGGGGAACAGGTGGATGGGCTGGATCTCAGCGGCGTGGTGGAGCTGAAGCGAAATGCCAATGGGACCTTTGAGGCAAAGTTCGTGGACAAGGTGCGGGTGCTGGGCATGATCCGGGAGCTGATGGAGGAGCGCCGGGACGGGGAGCTGGGTGAGTTTTTGGATGGGCTGTATGGGCTGGATGGTGGTGAAAGGTGAAAAAACTGCTGTTTTCCCCCAAACAAAGACAGGTTTTGGAGTGGTGGCGGGAGGGGGACCGGGACGCCATTATCTGCGACGGGGCGGTGCGGTCGGGGAAAACCTTCGCGCTGAGCGTGTCCTTCTTCCTGTGGGCCATGGCCTGCTTTCAGCGGCAGAGGTTCGGGCTGTGCGCCGCGTCCATCAACGGGGTGCGGCGGAATCTGCTGGCCCAGGCGAAGCCGGTAATCCAGGGGCTGGGCTTCCGGTGGGAGGAGAAGGCCAGCAAAAACGAAGTCGTCGTGCGGGGCGGGGGACGGGAGAACGTATTTTACCTGTACGGCGGCAGGGACGAGGGAAGCTTCACCTCCATCCAGGGGGTGACGCTGGCGGGGGTGCTGCTGGACGAGGCGGCGCTGATGCCCCAGTCCTTTGTGGACCAGGCCTGCGCCCGGTGCTCCGTGCGGGGCGGGCGGGTATGGCTGTCCTGCAACCCGGCGGGCGGGCCGGAGCATTGGTTTTACAAGGAGTGGGTGGCCAGAGCGGAGGAGAAAAACGCGCTTTACCTGCGCTTTGCCATGGTGGATAATCCCGGGCTGTCGGAGCAGGTGCGGCAGCGGTATGAGCGGATGTTCCAGGGGGCGTTCTACCGGCGGTATGTGCTGGGGGAATGGACGGCGGCGGAGGGGCTGGTGTATGACTTCTTCGACAGGGACATGATGCCGGAGGCGCCGGAAGGGACGTTTGAGCGGTGGAGGATCTCCTGCGACTATGGGACGCGCAATCCGGCTTCCTTTGGACTTTGGGGGGAGATGGATGGGGTATGGTACCGGGTGAAGGAATTTTACTATGATGCGCGGGCCAGGGGACGGCAGAAAACCGATGGGGAATATGTGGACGATCTGGAGAAATTGGCCGGGGGCCGCCGCGTCGAAATGGTCATTGCAGACCCGTCTGCGGCCAGCTTTATCGAGGCGCTGCGGCGGGAGGGATGGACGGTGCGCAAGGCCGACAACCGGGTGCTGGAGGGGATCCGGCGGACGGCGGAGGCGCTGAAATCCCGGAGGATCGTCATCTGCAAGGGGTGCGAGGCGGCGGCGCGGGAGTTTTCCATGTACTGTTGGGAGGATGACAGCTCTGGAGACCGGGTGCGCAAGGAGTTCGACCACGCGATGGACGATATCCGGTACTTTGTGATGAGCCTGGGGGACGGCGGGGAGAGCGCGGCAAGGTTTGTGGAGCGCAGTGTATTCTGACCGTGCCGGGGGCGGCCCCCGCAATTCAGGGAAATGCCCCGAAAGGGGATTTCTATAAATATTTTATCGACGAGAGGAGAATGAAACATGGAGATCTGTTTCGAGGGCGTCGGCCAGGTGGCCGCTACCTTCAAGGCGGACGGCGGCGAGGTGCGGCCCGGTATGGCGGTGTGCCTCACCGGCTACGGCGCCGTCGGCCCGGGCGCCGACGGCGACGCCCTGTGCGGCGTGGTGCTGGGCGGCGTCCGGGGCGGCGCGGCCGCAGTCCAGATCGGCGGGGTGGCCCAGGTGGGCTATTCCGGCGCGGTCCCCAAGGCGGGCTGGCAGGAGCTGGCCTGCGACGGCCAGGGCGGCGTCAAGACTGCTGAGGGCGGGCTGAAGTGCCTGGTGCTGGCGGCGGACGAGGGCGAGAAGTCCGTTGTGGTGAAGCTCTAAACAGAAAGGGAGGAGATCGGTATGGCACAGAGATTTGACAATGTGAGGCTGGAAAAGGGGATGTACCACGAGGCGGGGAAGTCCTTTACCCAGGTGCTGGAAAAGATGGACCCCAGCGAGCAGTACCGGGGCACCGCTCTGGAGGGGCTGGACGCTTACCAGCGCCAGCTGAAGCGGTTCGATATCCGGGTGAAGGGCGCGGGCTCCGATCTGGTGGATAAGTTTTTCTCCACCAGCCAGTCGGCGGTGCTGTTTCCCGAGTATATCGCCCGGGCTGTCAGAGTGGGCATGGAGGAGGCCAATATCCTGCCCGATATCACCGCCACTGAAACGCTGATCGAGGGTATGGATTACCGCTCCATCACCTCCGTGCCCGAGGACGAGAAGCAGCTCAAGCAGGTGGCCGAGGGGGCCTCCATCCCCCAGACCACCGTGCGCACCCGGGACAGCCTGGTGAAGCTCCACAAGCGGGGGCGGATGCTGGTGGCATCCTATGAGGCCATCCGGTTCCAGAAGCTGGACCTGTTCTCCGTCACCCTGCGGCAGATCGGCGCACAGATCGGGCGGATGCATCTGGAGGACGCCATTGATGTGATCGTGAATGGCGACGGCAACGGCAACGCCGCCCAGGTCAGCGAGGTGGAGACGGCGGGGACGCTGAGTTATAAGGACCTGCTGGCGTTCTGGAACAGCTTCGAGCCCTATCAGCTCAATACTTTGCTGGTGGGCGCGGATACCATGCCCGTGCTGCTGGGGATGCAGCAGATGCAGGACGCCGCCGCCGGGCTGGATTTCCACGGCACCGGAAAGCTGATTACCCCTATGGGCGCTAAGGTGCTCCGGTCTTCGGCGGTGCCTGAGAGTACGATTATCGGCCTGGACAAGAATTACGCCCTGGAGATGGTCAAGGCCGGGGACGTGATGGTGGAGTACGACAAGATCATCGACCGCCAGCTGGAGCGGGCCGCGATCACCACCATTTCCGGCTATGCCAAGATCTTTGAGGATGCCGGCAGGGTGCTGAAGGTCTGATGAGCGGAAAAAAGCGGAACACGGAGCGGGGGACGGCGGCGGCCGCCGCCCAGCTCCGGGACGCGGGCCGGCACCCGTTCACACTGCTGGACGGGTATGTGCCCCTGAACCACGGGGAGATCGGGCTGTACCGGGCCATCCGGGAGGCGGTGCCCGTGGTGGACGCCGCCGTGGGCAAGCTGGTGCGGCTGTGCGGCGGGGTGACGGTCACCTGCCGGGATGGGCAGGCCCAGGAGGAGCTGGACCAGTTCCTGCGGATTGTGGACGTGGGACACGGGCAGAGAGGCATCCAGACGTTTCTGGACCAGTACCTGGATTCCATGCTCACCTGCGGCAGGGCGGTGGGCGAGATCGTGCCCCGGGAGGATGGCCGGGGGATTGCCGCTCTGCTGTGCGCTGATGTGAGCCGGGTGGAGATTAAAGAGGGGGACAGCCCCCTGGACTTTACCCTGTGTGTGCGCAGGGCTGACGGGACGGTGGCGGAGCCGGAGCGGCAGGAGCTGCTCCTGTTCACCCCCTTCCAGCCGGAGGCGGGAGCGCCCTATGGGGTGTCCATGCTGAGGTCTATGCCCTTCCTGACCGGCATCCTGATGAAGATCTTTGACGCCATGGGGAAAAACTGGGAGCGCATGGGCAATGTGCGCTTTGCCGTGGTGTGCAAGGGCGAGGACGGTATGCCCGCCAGGGAGCGGTGCGGCCAGGTGGCCAGGGAGTGGTCCAACGCCATGCAGGCGGGCCGGGACGGCGCGGTAAGGGACTTCGTGTGCGCCGGAGATGTGGAGATACGGACCATCGGGGCGGACAACCAGATTTTGGATTCCGAGGTGCCTGTGCGGCAGATCCTGGAACAGCTGGTGGCCAAAACCGGAATTCCGCCGTGTATGCTGGGGCTGAGCTGGTCGTCCACCGAGCGGATGAGCGGCCAGCAGGCCGATATCATGACCAGCGAGATCGCCGCCATCCGGCGCAGCCTGGAGCCGGTGGTGGAGCGGATCTGTGAGCTGTGGCTGAGACTGCGGGGGTTCGATGACCAGGTGGCAGTGGATTGGCTGGATGTGAACCTCCAGGATGAGGAGTCGGAGGCCAGGGCGGAGCTGTACCGGGCCCAGGCCAGGGCTGTGGATAAGGAGGATGCGGATGGAGATCTGTAAGGACGCAGTGGTAAAGGCCATCGGTACGCCGGATGAGGATGAGCTGGCGCTCATCAATGGGCTCTCCCGGCGGGAGCTGGGGGCGGACGAGGTGTATACCTTCGCCCTGCGGCTGTGCGACAATGATGTGGACCGGGACTTTGAGCGGTTCGACGATGAGACCCTGGATGAGCTGGCGCCTATGTTCGTGGGGGTGTCCGGGGTGTTTGACCACCAGTGGTCCGCCCGGGGGCAGACGGCCCGGATCTACCGCACCCAGGTGGTGGGCGGCGACGGGACCCTCACCGGGGACGGACGGCCCTACCGCTTTTTGAAGGGGTGGGCCTACATGATGCGCACCGACGAGAATGCCGCGCTGATCGCCGAGATCGACGGCGGCATCAAGCGGGAGGTCAGCGTGGGGTGCGCGGTGGAGCGGGTGGTCTGCTCCGTGTGCGGCCAGGAGCTGGGCGAGTGCATCCATGAGAAAGGGGAGGAGTACGACGGGCAGATCTGCTGCGGCGTGCTCACCGGGGCCAGGGACGTGTATGAGTGGTCCTTTGTGGCGGTGCCCGCCCAGAGGAAGGCGGGCGTGATCAAAAGCGCCGGACGGCGGATGGAGGACGAGGCCCGGCTGGGTCGGAAGTACCTCAAAAGCCTGCGGCGGGAGATGGTGCGGACGGCCAAGATCGCTGAGCCGGAGGCGGACCGCCGCCTGCTGGAGCAGGTGGCGGCTAAGCTGGACGAGGGGGAGCTGCTGGGGCTGATCAAGCTGTACCAGGGGAAGGCGGACAGGCTGCTGAAGCCCAGGGTGCAGCTGAGCTACGGCGGGGAGGACGTGCCGCGGGAAATTGCCGACGGGGCCTTCCTGATTTAGGAGCGTGAGGGTATGACCGAACAGGTGATGGAGCTGGTGCGGGCGCTGTGCGGGCCGGGACAGAGTGAGGCGGTGCTGTACACGCTGTGCGAGGGCGCCTGCAGGGCGCTGGACTGGCGTCTGAAAGACGGTTTGACGGCGGAGGACTGCGGCGGGGCCTATCCCCTGGCGGCGGCGTGGATGGCCATGGACTGGCTGAGAGGCAGTCAGGGGATGGACGGCGTCACCTATCTGTCCGCCGGGGATCTGACCGTGCGCCGGGAAGGCGGCGGGGACAATGGGAGCCTGTCCCAGCGGGCGCTGGAGATCATGGCCCCGTATTTACAGGACGACGGGTTTGCATTTCAGGGGGTGAAGGGTTGATCGAGGCATTTTCCTGGGTGATCCAGGCCTATGGGCAGGAGATGGTGTGCCGCCGGGAGGACGGCGGCGAGGTGGGCCGGGGCATGGCCATTGTACAGCCCATGACTGAGGCGGAGTGGCAGTATGCAGCCGGAGCGCTGGGCCGCTATTCCCAGGACCGGTTCCTGGGATTGTCGGAGCCGGGGCTTCCGCTGGACAAGCTGGGGCCGGGAGGCTGGCTGGAATGGGGCGGCGGCCGGTATGAGGTGATGACCGTGCGGCCCGTCTGGGTGGGCGGACAGGTCACCCATTTGTGGCTGGCCCTGCGGCCCTGCCCGGAGAACGCGCCGTGAACGGGGCGCTGAACGGCCTGCGGCAGGCGGTGGCGGAACAGTTCCGGCAGGCGGGAGTGAACGCAGTTACCGCCATGGAGAGCACACGGGCCTTCCGGTGGCGGGAGGCGGTGGCGGCTGTGTCCCTCAGCAAGGTGGTGTGCGCGCCGGGCGGGTTCAAGGACTATTTGGGCGTGGTCCGGGACGGGGACGGTGTGGAGCGGGAGCTCTACGGCCGCGAGGCGGAGCTGACGCTGTCGCTGGACATATTCGCCCCCAGAGACGCCGGGGCGTCGGCCTGCCAGGAGGCGGCGGAGACGTTGGCAGAAAACCTGGTCTGCCATGGGGCGGCGGGGCTGAACGCCCTGGAGCTCCAGGCGGGACAGGTGGAATTTCTGGAGCAGGAGGGGCTTTACCGGCAGAAAATCAGCTGCCGGTGCAAGGCGTGGCTGACCGCCCGGTTGGATGACGGCGGCGGGGCCTATGTGGACTTTGAGGTGAAGGGGAGATTGAGATGAGCACAACAGTGAAGCATGAGAGGCCGGGGGTGTATTCCTCCTATGAGACGTCCAGCCTGACCGCCGCCGCCGCGGGCGGCAGTAAGGTGGCCGTGGTGGCCAAGGCGGACGGGGCGGACGGGGAAACCGTCTACCAGTGGACCAGCTACAGCAAAGCGGCGGCGGACGTGGGGGACTGCGTCCTGAGCCAGATGGCCCAGCTGGCTATCCGCAACGGCGCGGGAACGGTGTACGGCGTGCCTGCCGGGGAGGACTATGACGCGGCCTTTGCCCTGGCGGCAGCGCTGGAGGACGTGGCTGTGGTGGTGTGCGACAGCACGGACCTGACGGTACAGCAGGCGCTGAAAACCATGGTGCAGGAGTGCTCCGGCGCCAGGCGGGAGCGCATCGCCGTGGTGGGCGGCATGGCCGGGGAGAGTGTGAGCCAGCTGGTGGAGCGGGCCGCGGGCCTGAACTGCGAGCGGGTGGTGCTGACGGCCCCCGGCATGGGGGACGGCTCCGGCGGGGCCATGTGCGCCGCCGCTGTGGCGGGCGCCATCGCGGGAAGCACCGACCCTGCCCTGCCCCTGGGCGGCGCGCAGCTTTACGGGCTGGCGGGGCTGGAGTGCAGCTACGACGACAGCGAGATCGACTTGCTGGTGCAGGGAGGCGTCACCGCGCTGGAGATGCTGGCGGGTTCCTATTATGTGGTGCGGGGCGTCACCACCCGGACCACCACCGGCGGCGCGGCGGATACCACCTGGCGGGAGCTGACCACTATTCTGGTGGTGGACGAGGTGATCCCCGGGCTGAGAGACGCCCTGCGGGCCAAGTTCAGCCGGGCCAAAAATACCGCGCAGACCAGGGGGGCCATCCGCTCCCAGACCGTGATGGAGCTGGAGAAGCGGGTCAGCCGGGAGATCATCGACGGCTATGAGGATGTGACGGTGTCCGCTATGGAGGACGACCCCACTGTGTGCCTGGTGGAGTTCGCGTTTACGGTGGCCCACGGGCTGAATCAGGTGTGGCTGAACGCCCACATTACGGTTTGAGGAGGGATTTGAATGAGCGTGAGTATCAATGCGGGCCTGCGGGATGCGGGCTTTCCCACCAGCTCCGATATCTGGCTGGAGCTGGACGGGCAGAAGGTGGCGGTGGTGCAGAGCTATAACTGCAAGACCACCCGCAGCTCCCTGACGGTGGAGGCATTCGGGGAGGATGAGCCGGTGGCTACGGTGCAGGGGCCCCAGAATTATGTGATCCAGCTCACCCGGCTGTACGCCACCGACCAGGCCATCGCTGATAAGTTGGATTTCTACAGCTTGAAAAATTTTTCCCTGGTCATCTGCAAGCCCGACCGGAAGGTGATTTACTCCGATTGCCAGTGGAGTGATATCCAGGAGGACGCCCAGCTGGGCAGGATGGTGGTGGAGAAGCTCACCCTGGTGGCCAAGAGCCGTATGGAAGTGGCGGCATAAATGGACGGCGGGTTTTTGGCCGGCCCCGAGCGGGTGAAGGTGAACGGAGGCGAACTGCGGCTGTTGTCCGCCCGGGAGGTGCTGGAGGCCCGGCGGGAGGGCGACGCGCTGGCCCGGGATGGCCGGGAACGGGCGCTGTGCCGGAATGCGTGCCTCATTGCCAGAGCGCTGGAGCGGAAGGGAAAGCCGGTGTTTGAGAGCGGTCAGGCGGTGCTGGACGGACTGCGGGTGGAGGATATCGCCCGGCTGGCGGATGCCTGGGCGGAGTTCAACCGGGGGTGCAACCCCTCTCCGCTGGACGGGGCGGGGGAGATCGAACGGCGAAAAAAAGCCTGGAGCACGCGCATTATGAGCGCCTTCAGTGGCGCGTGCTCCGGCTGTTCGGCGCTCTGCCCACCGAGGAGCGGGCGAAACGGATGACCGACCGGGATTACCTGTGGTGCGCCCTCAATCTGGCGTTGGACCAGGAGGAGGAGCTGGCGCGGCTGTGCCCCGACTGCCGCCAGACGGCGCTGGACGAGCCGTGCCCGGTGTGCGGCGCGCCCAGAGAGGGCTGGTCAGTCAACGCCGGGTTTGACTGGGCGCGGTATCAGGAGCTGAAAGGGGGCGGGGACGCTGGTTGACCGCATTGAGGAGCTGTTGTTGGAAATGACGGAGGAAGCGGACGGAGAGGGACAGGAGGACGTTTTCGCCCTGATGGATGTGCCGGCGGCTTTGGCCTCCCCCCGCAGGGACGGGGGAGAGGCCGGGGAGACGGCGGAGAAAGAGGATGGGAGTTTGGAGACCGGGAGCGGGGAGGAGACGCCTGCCCCGGTGAAGCTGGGTGAACGGGGCGGCGGAAGGTCCGCAGGAGATATTTTGCGGGAGCGTCCCGAGGCGGCGGATGAGGCCGGGGCGGATGAGCGGGCCGGGGCGCTTTGGAAGGATGGGCCGGTTTGGACGGTGGAGAGCGGGGCGGTTGAGGCCGCCGCCGTCCAGAGGCTGGCGCTGACCGGGCGGACAGAACGGGCGGACGCGGTGAGAACGGATCAGGACAGTGAGATTGGCGGGAGGGTGTTCGTACAGCGGACGGCGGATGGGCTGGAGCGGGGGCTGCGGATGCGGGCGGCGGAGACCGCGCCGGATGGGGCGCGGCAGGCTCCGGCGGTCGGTAGCGGGCTGGAGGGGCTGTACCGGCAGACCGTGCAGGCCGCGCGGCCTGCCGCCCCCGCCCTGGCCCCGGGACAGGCGGGGAGGACCATCCGGGCTCAGGAGCCGGGGAGCGCCGCGTCTTTGGCGGTGGATGAGCTGGACCGGGCCGTGCGCCGGGACAGCCGCAGATATGACGGCGGTTTGAGTATATTTTAAGGAAGCGTAATATGGTCAAAACACTTGAACATCGGTACCCGATTTTCAAGGCGGGCTTTGCCCGCCAGCCCATTTTAATGGGCTGTGTTTTGCCTGTGGCGTCTACCGCAGGCCGCTTCGCGGCCCCTGCGGCGACTACAATTAAGGAAAGGGGCGCGGGGATATGATTCTTTCTCCGATGCGGTTTAAAAATTTTGTGTGGCCCCATAACCCCAGGACGTACACTATTATCTATGAACGGAATATCGCGGTGCATAAGATCCCCTTCGGCCGGCACTATTTGCAGAGCCTGGGGCAGACCCGGCGGGTGCTGAAGGGGGAAGGGGAGTTTGTGGGGGACGAGGCCTACAATACCTTCAAGGCGCTGGCCAATGTGTTCTATGAGGAGACGCCTGGGGTGCTGGTCCACCCGGTCTGGATGACCACGACGGCGTGGTTCGCGGGGCTGGAGCTGCGGCAGGAGCCGAGGCGGGACTATGCGGCCTACTCTTTTGAGTTCTGGGAGGTCATGTCGGACGGCAATACCACGGAGCTGACCACGGTGACGGCCGGCTCCGGCGGGACATCGGGCGCCGCCGCCCAGCAGGGGGAGTGGTACACCGTGGTGAGGGGGGATACCCTGTGGGGGCTGTCCCGGCGGTGTGGGGTGCCGCTGAGCCAGATCATCGCCCTGAATCCGAATATCCGGAACCCTAACCTGATTTTTGTGGGGCAGAAGGTGAGGATCCGATGATGCAGTGCTGGGTGAGGCTGGGCGGCGGACAGGAGTGGAAACTGCCCACTCTGATGAGCTGGGAGATGTGCTACGGCACCGATACGCCCTGCGACAGTTTTTCCCTGCGGTGCCTGTGGGAACGGGGGCAGGAAAAGGTGCTGTCCGGCGCCTGCCGGTTTTACGCCGAGTGGGAGGGGGAACGGGTGTTCACCGGGGTGGTGGACGAGTTCGCCGTGCTGTGCGGAAAGGATGGGCTGTACCTGGAAATGGCGGGGCGGGGGATGGCGGCGCTGCTGCTGGACAACGAGGCCATGCCCGCCGAGTACCAGCGGGCCACCCGGGCGGATATCATTGCCAACCACGTGGCCCCTTACGGCGTGCAGACGGTGGGCGGCACGGGCCTGCCTGCCATTACCGGGTTTTTGGTGAGCAGCGGCGAGAGCGAGTGGAGCGTGGTGCGGCGGTACGCCTGCTATTACGGCGGGGTGCCGCCCAGGTTTGACCGGATGGGACGGCTGGTGCTGGACCCCCATGGGGACCGGACGGCGGTGCGCGTCGGGGACAAGGACAAGGTGACCGGATGGGAGTACCGGGAGGAGCGCCACGGAGTGCTCAGCCAGGTGGCGGTGCGGCGGCGCACCACCTGGGGGACCCAGTGGGTGTCCGACCAGAGCTTTATCGCGCAGGGAGGCTGTGCCCGGCGGGTGATCACGGTGCCCAACACCACCGGCACTACCGCCATGCGGTATACGGCGGATTACCAGCTCCGCGCAGCCCGGCGGGAGCGGGTGCGGATGCGTATTACCGCCGCTGGGGCGTTTCTGGCGTGGCCGGGGGATCTGGTGGATGTGGAGCTGGAGGATTTTGGAGCCAACGGGAGGTACCGGGCGGCGCAGACGGTGGTGTCCTGCGGCGGCGGGGGGCTGGCGACTACTCTGGTGCTGGGGGAGCCCGATGCCATGATTTAAGGGCGCTGCTCCCCCCTCCCCCCTGCCGGGGGCGGAGGGGGGAGGAATAGAGGAGGTATTTACTTATGTGGCTGAGTGGACAGCAGAAACAGCCCAGCCAGAGCGGCGAAGGCCAGACCGGCATCGTCACCATGAGCGAGGGCGAGACGGCGGTGCTGCTGGAAACCGAACGGCGGGGGCTGGAGGTGTACGCCCCGGCGGGCTACCACTGGACCCCCCAGCCGGGCCAGCGGGTGCTGGTGATCCAGGGGGACGGAGAGGTCCCCTGCATCGTGGGCGTCCGGCAGGGGACGGCACAGCCCGATTCGGTGGGCATCAGCGCCGATTCCGTCTCGGTGGGCGGACAGAGCGTGTCCATCCAGGCAGCGGGTTCCGCCGCCGTGGGGGGACAGTCGGTGGAATTGCAGGGCCAGGTGTTCGTCAACGGCGAAACCCTGGAGAGTCTGATCGCCAGGATTGTGGCGGCAATGCTGGGAGGAGGTGTGCTGGGATGAGCCTGCTTTTGAAGGATAGAGATTATGTGGCCGACGGCAGCGGCGGCGTCACCGTGGTGCAGGACGGGGAGGAGCTGCTCAGCGAGGTGCTGTTCCGGCTGACGGCACGGCGGGACAGCTTCCCGTTTCTGCCTGGCCTTGGCAGCAGGATGGATCAGCTCCGGCGGGTGAAGCCGTCGGAACGGGAGAGCCTGGCGCTGCAATACGCGGTGGAGGCGCTGGAGGAGCTGACAGATGTGGTGGCCGCCGGGGCCTCGGTGCGCCAGGAGGGCGGCGCGCTTTGGGTGAGCGTGGAGCTTTTGTGGCAGGGCACGCGGTTGGCCGTGACGGCCCAGTTGGAGGGATGAGCGTTTGATCACATTAGAGGAAATTTATCAGGGGCTGGCGGCGGAGTTCCAGGCCCAGACCGGCAAGACCGCCGGAAGCAGCAGCGAGCTGGCGGTGCGGTTTTACGCCGTGGCGTCCCAGATCTACAGCCTGTATGTCCAGGGGGAGTGGACCCGGCGGCAGTGCTTCCCCCAGACAGCCCAGGGGGAGAATCTGGACAAGCACGCCAGCCTGAGGGGCGTCACCCGGCGGCAGGCCGCGAGGGCCGCGGGAACGGTGCGCTTTTTTGTGGACCAGCCCCAGGAGATGGCGGTGGAGATCCCGGAGGGGACGGTGTGCATGACCGCCTCCGGGGTGCGGTTCCTCACCACCTGCCCTGCGGCGGTGGAGGCGGGGGCCATGTATGCCGATGTGCCGGTGGTGGCCGGCGAGGCGGGGGCGGCGGGAAACGTGGGCGCGGGCGCTATCGTGTTTATGGCTGTGCCGCCGGTGAGGATTGTGGCCTGCGTCAATGTGGAGCCGCTGTCCAGCGGACTGGACCAGGAGGGGGACGAGGAGCTCCGCGCGCGGGTGCTGGCCACCTATCAGCGGCTGGCCAACGGGGCCAACAACGCTTTTTACCATCAGGCGGCTATGGCCTTTGACGAGGTGGCGGCGGTGACAGTGCTGCCCAAGAACCGGGGCGTGGGTACGGTGGATATCGTGCCCGCCGCCCGGGGGGGCGTGCCCAGCCAGGGGCTGCTGGACGAGATGCAGGCATATTTTGACCGGGTGCGGGAAATTGCCTGTGAGGTGAAGGTGCTCCCGCCCACAGTGGAGACGGTGGATCTGAAGGTAAAGCTGTGGGCAAAAGAGGGACGGAGCTTTGACGCGGTGGCCCAGGCGGTGGAGCGGACGCTGAAGGACTGGTTCAACGGGGAGCGGCTGGGACAGCCGCTGCTGCGGGCCCAGCTCACCAGCCTGGTGTTCGGGGTGGACGGGGTGGCAAACTGCGTGTTTGTCAGCCCGGCGGAGGACCTGCCCCTGGACCGGGTGACGCTTCCGGTGCTGGGGGAACTGAGCATTGCCGACGGCGCGGCGGGAGAGGGCTTCGACCAGGAGCCGGACGCGCCGGATGAGACAGAGGAGGCGGGCGGCGGTGAGCTTTGAGGAATATCTGGTAGCCCTGCTGCGGCCCCTGGGGGTCTATGACCTGCGTGAGGGCACCATCAACCGGGGGGAGCTGGCCGCTTACGGCGTACAGCTGGACAGCAGGGAGGCGGAGCTGGACGGCACCGCCCGGGAGATGAACCTGACCACCGCCCAGGATTTCGGGCTGGAGATGATCGAGGCCCTGCTGCCCTACCGTCCGGTGTGCGAGACAGCGGCCCAGCGCCGGGCGGCGCTGGCGGCCCTGCTGCGCATCGGCGGGGACAGCTTTACCCCCGAGGCCATCAACGACACCCTGCGGGGGTGCGGCCTCAACGTCCGGGCGGAGGAAGGGGGCCGGCCCGGGTATGTCAAGGTGTATTTCCCCGATGTGGCGGGGATTCCCGAGGGCTTTGACGAGCTGCGCCGCATCATTGAGGAGATCCTGCCCAGCCATGTGGATGTGACTTATGTGTTCTGGTACAATACCTGGAACATGGTGGCGCGGCGGCACCCCACATTTGGGGATGCCTGGGCTGCGGGCCTGAGCTGGTACGGCCTTGCCATTGAGAACGACGGCTGGCTGGAGGACCCGGCATAGCGCTGACGGCCCCGCATGGCGCGGGGCCGTCAGATTTTTTTGAGAATTTCACAAAAAGGGGTTGACAAACGCCGGAATATATAGTATATTATACCCAGAAAGGAAAAGGTGAGTCCAATGTACTAACAAAGAACGCACCACCTCTTTTCGTGATTGGGAAGCGCAAAGTGAAACGAAGCCTCGGCTTGTTCCAAACACGCTTACATAAGCGGCGGAAGCCAGATTCAGTCTGAAGCTCACCATTGTTTGAGGAAACACAGAGACACCGGTTTCAGGCGTAACCCCAACACAATTCCATCCGAGCGAGATCGGAAGAAAGCGAAGGTAGAGGCCCTTGGACAATCAAAACCAGAAGTAAGCCCCCAGTCGCGGATGTAGGACGGCTGGGGGCTTGGTGTCGTTAATGGGGTAATTTTCAAGGGCAGTCAGGTCCGGATGGAGATAACAATATGTTTATGAAAAATTAAAGGGCGCAGAAGGGAAAAAAGCTTGCAAAATGGGGAATAGTTTAGTATCATGGTGTGAGAGGGAATGACAATGACAATTCCAAAGCGTTTTTGGGAGGTATTTCCAGGCGCATTATATAGATTACAGGAGTGAAAACTATGTCAAAAGATATCGGCATCGATTTGGGTACCGCCAGCGTATTGGTTTTTATCAAGGATAAGGGGATCGTTCTGCGGGAGCCGTCTGTGGTGGCGCTGGATAAAAATACAGGCAAGCTGCTGAAGGTGGGCACCGACGCGCAGCAGATGCTGGGTAAAACCCCCGGCAATATTGTGGCCATCCGCCCCTTGCGGGACGGCGTGATCTCCGATTATGATATGACCGAGCGGATGCTCCGGGAGTTTATCCGTAAGGTGGCCCCGGTGCGGGTGTTCAAGCCCCGGGTGGTAATCTGTGTGCCCTCCGGCATCACCGAGGTGGAGGAGCGCGCCGTCATCGACGCCGGCATCCAGGCGGGAGCCCGGCGGGTGTACTTGATCGAGGAGCCCTTGGCCGCCGCCATCGGCGCGGGGGTGGACATCACCCAGCCTGACGGCCACATGGTGGTGGATATCGGCGGCGGCACCGCCGATATCGCCGTGATCTCCCTGTCCGGCATTGTGGAATCCGCCTCCATCAAGGTGGCGGGGGACGCGTTCAGCGAGGCGGTGGTGAAATACATCCGCAAGCGGCACAACGTCCTCATCGGCGACCGCACGGCGGAGGAACTGAAAATGACCATCGGCTGTGTGTTCCCCCGGCCGGAGGAGATCTCCATGGAGGTCAAGGGCCGCTGCCTCATGACCGGCCTGCCCCGGGTGTTCTCCGTCACCTCCAGCGAGATGATCGAGGCCTTTGAGGAGCCCTGCTCCCGGATTCTGGAAGCCGTGCACGGCGTACTGGAGCGCACGCCCCCCGAGCTGGTGGCCGATATCTCCAGCAACGGCATTATTATGACCGGCGGCGGTTCGCTGGTGTGGGGCTTTGACAAGCTGATCGAATCCCACACCGGGATTGAGACCTATGTGGCGGACGACGCCATCTCCTGCGTGGCAAACGGCACCGGGCGCAGCCTGGACTGGGTGAATGATATGCAGGATGGCACTATGAACATCGGCAGAAGGAATCAGATGAATTGATAGAATACATGGTGCGCCTGGAGCAGGGGCCATAGGCCCTTGGCGGTTTTTGCGCCGTCGGACGGTCCGGGCCCCGCCGGGGACAGGCGCTGTGTGAAAGGTTGAAGCCACAGTGATGGGAATCACTGTGGCTTTCGTCCGTTCTCATTGGAGGGGGCAGGGATATGACGCTGCTTGTGACCGGCGGGGCCGGATTTATCGGCTCAAACTTCATCTTTTATATCCTGGAACGGCGCCCGGAATACCGGGTCGTCTGCCTGGATAAGCTGACCTACGCGGGCCGCAGGGATACCTTGGCGGCGGTGATGGAGCGGCCCGGTTTCCGCTTCGTGCAGGCGGATATCTGCGACCGGGGGGCGGTAAACCGGCTGTTTGAGGAGGAGCGTCCTGACGCCGTGGTGAATTTTGCGGCGGAAAGCCATGTGGACCGCTCCATTGACGCCCCGGAGGTGTTCCTGCAAACGAATGTCCTGGGGACGGCGGTGCTGATGGACGCCTGCCGGACGCATGGGCTGGCCCGCTTCCACCAGGTCTCCACCGACGAGGTCTACGGCGACCTGCCTCTTGACAGGCCCGATCTGCTCTTTACGGAGGCAAGCCCCCTCCGCGCCAGCTCGCCGTACAGCGCCTCCAAGGCCTCTGGGGACTTGCTGGCGCTGGCCTACCACCGTACCTACGGCCTGCCGGTGACCATTTCCCGGTGCTCCAATAACTACGGCCCGTATCAGTTCGCGGAAAAGCTGATCCCGCTGATGATCTCCCGCGCCCTGGAGGACCGGCCTCTGCCGGTCTATGGGCAGGGGCTGAACGTGCGGGACTGGCTGTATGTGGAGGACCACTGCCGGGCCATCGACCTGATCCTGCGCCGGGGGAAACCGGGCGGGGTCTACAACGTGGGCGGCCGCTGTGAAATGCGGAACATCGATATCGTGAAGCTGATCTGCCGGGAGCTGGGCAAGCCGGACAGCCTGATTGCCTATGTGGAGGACCGCAAGGGCCATGACCTGCGCTATGCCATTGACCCGTCCAGGATTCAGAACGAGTTGGGTTGGACGCCGGAGACGGGTTTCCAGGACGGAATCAGGAGGACCATCCGCTGGTACGCGGAGCGCCGGGATTGGCGGGAAGGGGATTTCCCATGGGAAGAATAAGCCGTGGGCCGTGCCCAGATGTATTTCAGGTCCGGCGGAAAGCCCGGATCAATTTTTTCAAAGGAGAGCATAAAAATGCGCGTGATGGCCATTGACTACGGCGACGCCCGCACGGGAGTCGCCATATCCGACCCGGCGGGACTGCTGGCGGGATATACCACGGTGATCCAGAGCCGCCGCCCTGAGCTGGCGGCGGAGGAAATCGCCAAGCTGGCGGCGGAGCGCCAGGTGGACGAGCTGGTGATGGGCTTTCCCCGGAACATGGACGGCACCGAAGGGCCCCGGGCGGAGCTGTACCGGGATTTTGCCGCCTTGCTGGAGGAAAAGGCCGGGAGGACCGTCCGCCTGTGGGACGAGCGGCGCACCACCATTGAGGCGCATCAGATCCTCCACGCCGCCGGGAAACGGGAGAAAGCCCACAAAAAGAACGTGGATGCCGTGGCGGCAAGCCTCATTTTGGAGGGTTACCTCACCTGGAAGGGTCGAAGCCCCTGACCCCTCTGGGCGGGGGGACGCCGCTCCGCAGGGGGTTACTTTTGTCACGCGACAAAAGTAACCAAAAACGCGCCCAAGGGGCTGCGGCCCCTTGGGTATCCCCGGGGGTGTTCATCGTTCCTGCTTTTGTCGGTGACCGGCTTCTGCGTAACGAATGGTCTCCAGCGTTGTGCTTCGGCCTTCGGCGGCCTCCATTTATGGGTATCCTTGACAGTCTGCGCTGTTCTGCCGCGCCTGGATTGGCAAGAATTTATTCATGCCTGCCTGTTTTGCCGGGACATCGGGGATGGGGGGTAATTTGGTCGGTGAGCCCCAGCAAGTAGTCTGTGCTGGTATCCAGGGCCAGCGCAAGCTGGATGCATTGTCCCGTAGACATAGGCCGCAGACCGCGTTCAAGTTCGGAATATGTACTCTGGTCAATGCCGGTGAGCAGCTGCATTTTTTCCTGTGTATAACCGCGTTTTATCCGAAGCCTTTTTAATCTTGACATATTTATCACCCACAGAAAATATATCAAATCGAGCGGTCAAAATTAGGGTGGAATTGTCCTAAAAGGTTTGTATGCAGAAGCAAAACACCGGCGGGGCATTGCCCCGCCGGTGTTTCTTGCCGGCAAAAACAGAGAGCCAGCTTAAAGTTTCTTTTTTCGCTTCCTTTTTTCTTTTCAAAGAAAAAAGGAAGTCGCCGAAGGCTTACGCCAGCGCCGCCGTATCCAGCGCGATCATCAGTTCCTCGTTGGTGGGGATGAGCAGTACCTTTACCTTGGAGTCGATGGCGGAGATGATGGCCTCCTTGCCCCGGACGTTGTTGGCGTCGGCGTCCATCTTCACGCCCATGAACTCCAGCCCGGAGGCGATGGCCATGCGGCAGGGGCCGTCGTTCTCGCCCACGCCGGCGGTGAAGATGATGGCGTCCGCCCCGCCCATGGCGGCGGCGTAGGAGCCGATGTACTTCTTCACACTGTAGGCGAACATATCCAGGGCCAGCGCCGCCCGGGAATTGCCGTTGTCAGCGGCGGCGCCCAGGTCGCGGAAATCCGACGACACGCCGGACACGCCCTGTACGCCGGACTTCTTGTTCAGCACGTTGAGCATCTCCTTGATGTCCATGCCGTACTTGTTCATCAGGAACTCCAAAATGCCCGCGTCCAGGTCGCCGGAACGGGTGCCCATGGGCAGGCCCGCCAGAGGGGTGAAGCCCATGGAGGTGTCCACGCTCTTGCCATGGTTCACGGCGGCGATGGAGGAGCCGTTGCCCAGGTGGCAGGAGATGAGCTTCAGGGACTCGATGGGCTTGCCCAGCATATCCGCCGCCCGCTGGGTGACATATTTGTGGCTGGTGCCGTGGAAGCCATAGCGGCGGACCTTGTCCTGCTGGTAATACTCATAGGGCAGGGCATAGGTGTAGGCCACGGGGGGCATGGTCTGGTGGAAGGCGGTGTCGAACACGGCCACCTGGGGCACGTCGGGACCCATGACGGCGGTGCAGGCCTTGATGCCGGTGATGTTGGCGGGGTTGTGGAGGGGGGCCAGGGGGATGCATTCCTCCAGCGCGGCCATCACCTTGCCGTCGATCTTCACGGAGGAGGCGAAGGTCTCGCCGCCGTGGACCACCCGGTGGCCCACCGCCTCGATCTCCTTCATGGAGCCCACCACGCCGTTGGCCGGGTCCACCAGGGCGTCCAGCACGGCCTGGATGGCTTCGGCGTGGGTGGGCATGGCCACGTCCCTGGCGTCGATGGTCTCCTTGCCGGGGGCCTTGTAGGTGAATTTGCCGTCAATGCCGATGCGCTCGCACAGGCCCTTGGCCAGTACGTCCTGGCTGTCGGTGTCCAGCAGCTGGTATTTCAGGGACGAGCTGCCGGCGTTGATTACAAGAACTTTCATGTTGTTCCGCACTCCTTTATGCGGGGCCTTTCAAGGGCCCCTTTAAAATTCTTCCGTTTTTACCATTTCATGATACGGTTTGCCTTTACTTCGACCCGGCTTTGGTATTATAATGGTGGTCAGCCAAAGCGGGAGCCAGCGGCGGGGCCGTCTGGCGGCAGACACATTATACTACGGAAATAGCCGTACCGCAAGTATTTTTCCCATTTTTCACAAAAAGAAGCGCATCGGCCGGACAGAGGAGGGCGGACTGTGGACGTGGTTGGAATTGTGGCGGAATATAACCCTTTTCACGCCGGACACGCCTATCACATTGCCGGGACCCGGCGGCGGCTGGGGGAGTGCGCCGTGGCGGCGGTGATGAGCGGCAATTTTGTCCAGCGGGGGGAATGCGCCATCCTGGACAAGTGGACAAGGGCCCGCGCCGCGCTGGAGGGCGGCGCGGACCTGGTGCTGGAACTGCCCACGGTGTGGGCGGCGTCGTCGGCGGAATGCTTTGCCCGGGGGGCGGTGGATCTCCTGGCCGCAGCTGGGGTGGCGACCCACCTCTCCTTCGGCAGCGAGTGCGGCGATGTGGACAAGCTCCAGCGGGTGGCGGCCTGCCTGGACAGCGAGGCTTACCGGGCGGGTCTGCGCCGCTTTTTGGATGAGGGGATGCCCTTTGCCGCCTGCCGCCAGTCGGTGGTGCGGGGCCTGCTGGGGGAGGAGCTGGCAGAGCTGCTCTCCCAGCCCAACAACAATTTGGGCGTTGAGTATATCCGGGCGCTGAACGCCGCAGGAAGCGGCATCCAGCCTATCACAGTCCCCCGCATTGGGGCGGGGCATGACGGCGGGGACCACCCGGCTTACCCTTCCGCCTCCGCTGTGCGGGAAAAAATGCTGTCAGGGGCGCTGGAGGCCGCAAACCCGGCCAGTTTGGCATACTGTGGGCGGGCGGTGCTGGCCCGCCTGCGGGGCATGACCGTCAGAGACTGGACCGCCCTGCCCGACTCCGGCGGGGGGGAGGGCCTGCCCCAGCGCCTGGTCCGGGCGGCGGCAGAGGCGGTGAGCCTGGATCAGTTCTACGCGCTGGCCAAGACCAGGCGGTATGCCCATGCCCGCATCCGGCGGCTGGCGCTGTGGGCCTTCCTGGGGCTGACCGAGGCGGACCGGCCCGGTTCCCCGCCCTGCCTCCGGGTGCTGGGGGCCAACGAACGGGGCCGCGCCCTCCTGCGGGAGATGAAGGCCAGGGCCCGCCTGCCCGTCGTCACCAAGCCCGCCCACGGAAAAGGCATCCCCCTGCTGGAGCTGGAGGCCCGGTGCACCGACCTGTACCAGCTCTGCCGGGAAGCCCCCGGCCCCTGCGGGCTGGAGTGGACGATGAACCCGGTGATGCTTTAAGGGGAATATAATGCGGGATTTCAGTGAAGTGCTCCGCGAACTGCGGGCAGAAAAGAAGGTATCCCAAAAGGCGCTGGGGGAAGTCCTGGGCGTCAGCGACCGCAATATCCGTTTTTACGAGACCGGCGAACACCGCCCCTATTTTGAGGGCCTGTTAATTCCGGCCGATTATTTCCAGGTGTCTCTGGACTACCTGGTGGGCCGAAGTGAGGAAAGGAAGTCACAGCCATGAGAGCCTATGAACGCCTGCTGAAGTACGTGAAGATCAACACCGAGTCCTCCCCGGAAACGGGGGCCGCCCCCTCCACCCCCGGCCAGTGGGACCTGGCCCGTCTGCTGGTGGACGAGCTGAAGGAGCTGGGGCTGGAAAACCCGTCTGTCAACGAGCACTGCATCGTCACCGCCTGGCTCCCCGCCGCCCCGGGGCTGGAGCACGTGCCCGCCCTGGGCTTCCTGGCCCACATGGACACCGCCCCCGCCTTTTCCGGGAAGGACGTCAGCCCCATCCTCCACGAGAACTACGACGGCGGCGACATCGTCCTGCCCAAGGAGGGCCGGGTCATCCGCGCCGCTGATTTCCCCTGGCTGGCCCGGATGAAGGGAAAGACCCTCATCACCGCCGACGGCTCCACCCTGCTGGGGGCGGACGACAAGGCGGGCGTGGCGGAGATCATGACCCTGTGTGAGCGGCTGATTGCCGAAAACCGCCCCCACGGGCGGCTGTGCATCGCCTTCACCCCCGACGAGGAGATCGGCGAGGGGCCCGACCACTTCGACGTCCCCGCCTTCGGGGCGAAATACGCCTACACCGTGGACGGCTCCGCCCCCGGCGTCATCGCCTATGAGAACTTCAACGCCGCGTCCGCGATTGTGGACATCACCGGCGTGTCCGTCCACCCCGGCGAGGCCAAGGGCATCATGGAAAACGCCCTGCTCATCGCCCAGGAGTTCAATGCCCTCCTGCCTCCCGACGCCGTCCCCGCCAGGACCCAGGGGTATCAGGGGTTCTTCCACCTGGACGCGCTGAACGGCACCGCCGCCTCCGCCCGGATGGAGTATATCATCCGGGACCATGACAAAGGGGAGTTCACCGTCAAACAGGGGCTGATGAAGATGGCCGCCGCCCAGGTCCAGGATGCCCACCCCGCCGCCAAAATCGAGCTGACCCTGACGGACACCTATTACAACATGAGGGAACAGCTGGAGGACTGTATGCATCTGGTGGACAACGCCAACCGGGCGGCGGAGCTGGCGGGGCTTACCCCGTCCTCCGAGGCCATCCGGGGGGGCACCGACGGGGCGCGGCTGTCCTTCATGGGCCTGCCCTGCCCCAACCTGGGCACCGGCGGCTACAACTTCCACGGCCCGCTGGAGCTGTGCTGTGTGGAGGAGATGGACGCGGCGGTGGAGATCCTGCTCCACATTACGGCGCTGTATGCCCAATGATTCACAGTTTATTGATTATTTTTCCGCTGGGTAGGGCTATAATATCCAAAACCAGCCAATTGGCCTGTTAAGGAGGTATTTCCTTGATCTATCGAAATGATTCTTATGGCCCCATCGACAGGTTCTGCGGCAGGCACCCCGGCTTCGGCCTGTCCAACCTGATGCTGTATGTCGCCATCGGGCAGGCGGCAGTGGGCCTGCTCGACCTGTTCAGCCAGAGCCTGTTCACCCGCCTGTTCATGTTCAGCGGCCCCGCCGTCCTCCACGGGGAGGTCTGGCGGCTGGCCACCTTCGTGTTTGTGCCCAAGATCACCAACCCCTTCTATCTGCTGCTGAGCTGCTATGTGATTTTCTGGACGGGGCAGATGCTGGAGCGGGAGTGGGGCGCCGCCAGATTCAACCTGTTCTACCTGTCGGGCGTGGTGCTGTCCGACCTGCTGGGGCTGCTGATCGACTATGCCGACATCTATTACATCAACCTGTCCATCTTCCTGGTGATCGCCACCCTGTACAGTGAGATGCAGGTGTTGTTCATGTTCGTCATCCCCATCAAGATGAAGTGGCTGGCCCTCATCGACGTGGTGCTGATTCTGGTGGACGTGGTGCAGTCCGCCCAGGCGCGGCTGTGGTTTGCCGCCCTGGCCCCTCTGGCCAGCTTTATCAACTATTTCATTTTCACCTGGCCCTTCTGGTCCATGAAGCTGGGCATTGTCAGGCGGCAGGCGGATCCCCAGGTCATCAACTTCAAGCGGGCCAAGCGGCAGGCGGAGAAAAAGGCCCGGGAGACGGGGGGCTATCTCCACAAGTGCGCGGTGTGCGGCCTGACGGACCAGGACGCCCCCGATATGGAGTTCCGCTACTGCTCCAAGTGCGACGGGTACTACTGCTACTGCGCCAACCACATCAACAACCACATTCACATCCATCAGGATTGAGAAAAGGCCCCCGCCGCTGGCGGGGGCCTTTTCCGCGTTTTCCGTTGTTCCAGAGCCTCCGCCAGCGGCAGGGTCCTCATTCATAATATGCCGCGGCATAGCTCCCGTACTGCTCTATGGTGAACCCCGCCTCCCGCAGAGCGTTCAGATCGGTGCAGTTCCCCGTCACGTAGATCAGCGATTTGTCGGGCTGGGCGGCGGCAGAGCCGAACCGGAACCGCCCAAACCCATCCACATCCAGGAACGCGCTGGGGTAGTTGGCGTATTTCACCGTGGCCCGGTACTCGTCCGGGTCCTGCCCGCTGTAAAAGAGGACGCGGGCATAATTGGCGTCCCGGTCAACCAGGATGTCCCCCTCATGAGCCAGCGCTGCGTCCACCGCCTCCTCCAGGCCGCTGCCGAAGTGCAGGGCAATTTCCTGGGCGTAATCGGTGAAATAATACCGCTCAAACCCGATGAACAGCGCGGCGTAAACCACCAGCGGCACGGCCAGGGCGCGGATATCGAACCGGCTGCACACAAACCAGATTCCCGCCGCGGACAGCAGCACCGCCGGCATCCACAGACTGTTCACCCGGTTCACGTTGACGTCGATCATCAGCCCCTGAAGCACACCCGCCAGAAGCTGGACCAGCAGGAGGCCCGCAGGACGCAGCTCACGCCGCCGCAGCCCCGCCGCCGTCTCCCGGACGGCATAGTACAGGCCCACAAAGAAAAAAACCAGCGTGCCGTGGTAAAACAGGCCGAAGGGCTTTGTCCCGTTCCACAGCAGGCCGTCCCACTGGTGGAGGAAGATGCTCCACAGGTTGGCCCCGTTTTCCGGCATCCGGGACAGGGAGATCTCCCCGCCCCGCATGACAACCAGCTTTGGTATGGACAGGAAAGGCAGGCGGATTTCGTCTATCCAGCCCCAGTTCACCAGCAAAAACAGCATCAGCGGCAGGGCCAGCAAAAACAGTACGCCGACGGACAGCCCGACGCAGAGCCCGTCCCGCCCCCGGAAGCGCAGCCGCCCGCACCACAGGGCATACCCCGCCTGGAGCGCCAGGATGAGGGGGACAAAGGGCCAGATGGTGGCGTAGCAGTACAGGGAAAGCCCATACATCAGCGCGGACAGGAGGAAAAACCGGTGGTCCTCCAGCCCCCGCAGGAAAAAGCACAGCCCGAACAGCAGGAAGCCGGGGGCCAGGTTGGACTCCAGCCCCCACCGGGACAGCAGGATGTGCCACGGGCACACCGCCAGCAGGAACAGTCCGCACAGCGCCGCCCACCGGTCGATCAGGCGCTTCATCACGCCATAGGCCGCGATCAGCGACAAAACCGCCACAATGAGCTGGGGCAGGCGCACCGCCCATGCCTCCAGTCCGAACAGGGCGATAAAGGGGATCATGAGATAGCTCTCCAGGGCGTTCATGCCGCTCCCCCAGGCGGTGAGGTACACCGGGAAGGGGTAGCCGCTGGTGTCCAGCCCGGTGCGCAGGATGGAGTATGCCTCGTAGGCGGCAAAGGCCTCGTCCTGGTTGATGCCGCCGGGGACGGCCCCGAACCGCCACACCCTGGCCCCGATGCCCACCGCCAGAAAGACGGCGAACAGGAGGGGGATCAGCTTGTCCCATTGCTTTTGTTCGGATTGCATGGCGGTTTCCCCCTTCGGCGTCCGATCCGGATATGTGCCGGACGCTGCCCCTCATTATAAGGCGGCGTCCGGCGGTTTGTCAAGAAAGGCCGGGGCAGTCCCCTGTTGAAAGTCCCGGCGGAATATGATAAACTGCATATATTATATGGATACAGGAGGTGCGCCGTGGACGGATTGGAGCGCTTGCCCATCCCCCTGCTGGAGTGGTTCCGGGACAATGCCCGGCGGCTTCCCTGGCGGGACGACCCCACTCCCTATCACGTGTGGCTGTCGGAGATCATGCTTCAGCAGACCCGGGTGGCGGCGGTGCTGGACTACTATAAGCGGTTTTTGGAGGAAGCTCCGGACGTGCCCGCCCTGGCGGCGCTCCCGGAGGACCGGCTGATGAAGCTGTGGCAGGGCCTGGGCTACTACTCCCGGGCCCGGAACCTGCAAAAGGCCGCGAAGGTCATCGTGGAGCGGTACGGCGGGCAGTTCCCGGCGGATTACGCCGCTGTCCGCGCCCTGCCCGGGGTGGGGGATTACACCGCCGGGGCCGTCTGCTCCATTGCCTTTGGGCAGGCCGTCCCCGCCGTGGACGGCAACGTACTGCGGGTATATGCCCGGATCACGGGGGATGGCGGGGACATTACCACCCCTCAAATGAAGAAAAAAGTGACACGGGCGCTGGAGGGGATTATCCCTGTGAGCTGGGCGGGGACGTTCAACCAGGCGCTGATGGAGCTGGGGGCCACGGTCTGCCTGCCCAACGGCGCGCCGCTGTGTGAACAGTGCCCCGCCCGGGGGTTCTGCGCCGCCTTGGTCCAGGGACGCATCGGGGAGCTGCCGGTGAAGGCCCCGAAAAAGGCCCGGCGGGTGGAGAAACGCACGGTTTGGCTCATCTTTTGGGAGGACAGCGTGGCCCTGCGCCGCCGTCCGGACAAGGGGCTGCTGGCGGGGCTGTGGGAGTTTCCCAACGAGGCGGGGGTGGTGCTGGCTCCGGAGCATTGGGGAATCAAGGCTGTAGTTCAGGAGTGCGCGGCACAGGCCAAGCACATTTTTACCCACATAGAGTGGCACATGACGATCCTGTGTGCGGAGGCCAAAACGGATGTCCTGCCGTCCGGCTGGGTGTGGGCAGGCGCGGACGAGCTGGAGAAGAAATATGCGATTCCCAGTGCCTTTGAAGGGGCGCTGTGGCAGGCAAGAGTAAGATTGAACGGGGGAGAATAGATGGCAAAGCTGTATTTCTGCTATGGCGTGATAGGCTCCGGCAAGTCCGCCAACGCGCGGATGACGCACCGCGCCGGTCCGGGCCGGAAGCATGGGAAACAGGGCTGTCCGGGCCCGGTGAAGCTATGATCTGCACCCTGTGCCCCCGGCAGTGCGGGGCCCTGCGGGACGAGGCCCGTGGGGAGGGCTTCTGCCGGATGCCGTCCCTGCCGGTGTGCGCCCGGGCGGCCCTCCACCGCTGGGAGGAGCCCTGCCTGTCCGGCGGGAACGGGGCGGGGGCGGTGTTTTTTTCCGGCTGTACCCTGGGCTGTGTGTTCTGCCAGAACGCCTCCATCAGCCGGGAGGACTTCGGGAAAGCGCTCACGGAGGATGAGCTGTACGCCGCCTTTGCGCGGCTGGCGGAGCAGGGCGCGTCCTGTATCGAGCTGGTCACCCCCACCCAGTTCTCCCATGTGCTGGCCCGGGTGCTGGAGCGGCCTGTGCCCGGAAACCTCCCCGTGGTGTGGAACAGCGGCGGGTATGAGCGGGTGGAGACCCTCCGGACGCTGGAGGGAAGAGTGGACGTATACTTGCCCGATTTGAAATACGTCACGCCGGAGCTTGCCGCCCAATATTCCGGCGCGGCGGACTATCCGGACGCCGCAAAAGCCGCCATCCTGGAGATGTACCGCCAGCGTGGCCCGGTGCGGCTGGAGGACGGCCTGCTGAAAAGCGGCGTGCTCATCCGGCACCTGATTCTGCCGGGGCGCGTGGCGGAGGCCAAGCGGGTGATGGACTGGGCGGCGGAGAGCTTCCCGCCGGGCTCCGTCCTGTTCTCCCTCATGGCCCAGTATACCCCGGTGGGGGCGCTGGAGGGCTTCCCGGAGCTGCGCCGTCCCCTGCGGGCGTCCGAGCTGCGGGCCGCAAGGGAGTATATGGAGGGCCTGGGCCTGCCGGGGTACGTGCAGGAGCTGGGCTCTGCCGGGGAAAAATTTATCCCGGCCTTTGATCTGACGGGGCTGTGACACCTGTGGAACGGAGACATTGGAAGCGTTCGGGCTATAAGCCCTGCCCTGCCGGACATCCCCACTTGAAATCCTATCAGTTATGTGGTATTTTAAAAGGCAGCGTACCATACGCCTGCATTCGACTGGAGGGACACGTATGAAAATTTCCACAAAGGGCCGCTACGCCCTCCGCCTGATGGTGGACATCGCCCAGCATGGGGAAGGCGCCCCGGTGTCCCTGCGGGATATCGCCCGGCGGGAGCAGCTCAGCGACAAGTACCTGGAGCAGATCGTCACCCCCCTGGCCAGGGCGGGGCTGGTCCGCTCGGTGCGGGGGGCCAGCGGCGGCTATCTCCTCACCCGGACGCCGGAGGAATACTCTGTGGGCGACATCCTCCGCCCCCTGGAGGGCGATTTGGCCCCGGTGGAGTGCGCCACCGACGACGGCTTCTGCGAGCACAGCTGCGACTGCGTGACGGTGGAGCTGTGGCAGGACATCCACCGGGCGGTGTCCGCCGTGGTGGACGGCACCACCCTGGCCGACCTGGTGGAGCGCCAGCGGGCCCGCCGCTGTAAAGGGGAGCCGTCCGCCTGCCCCTGATTTTTTACACGAGAGGAAACGGACCTATGGAGATCAACGGCACACAAGTACAAGAGGTATATTATTATAAGGATATGGGCCTGTCCGACGCCACCATGAAGGCGCTGGACAAAAAGGGCTTCACCCAGGCCACCCCCATCCAGGGCGGGGCCATCCCCTGCTTCATGGAATGGAAGGACGTGGTGGCCAAGGCCCCCACCGGCACCGGCAAGACCTTCGCCTTCGGCATACCCATGGTGGAGCACATCGACCCGGCGTCCGACACGGTGCAGGGGCTGGTGCTGGCCCCCACCCGGGAGCTTGCCATTCAAATTCGGGATGAGCTGAGGGACCTGTGCGCCTTCCGGGAGGGGGTGAGAGTGGTTTGCCTGTACGGCGGCCAGCCCATCGACAAGCAGATCACCCAGCTCAAGAGCCGCCCCCAGATTGTGGTAGCCACCCCGGGGCGGCTGATGGACCACATGAAGCGGCGCACCGTGAAGCTGGACAAGGTGCAGACCGTGGTGCTGGACGAGGCCGACCGGATGCTGGACATGGGCTTCATCCAGGACGTCACCCGGATTCTGGACAAAATGCCCCACCGCAGAAACCTGGGGTTATTTTCCGCGACCATATCACGGGAAGTTATGGATATTTCCTGGGTGTACCAGCGGGACCCGGCGGAGATCACCGTCCGCCCGGTGGAGGAAAACCGCCCGGACATCCAACAGTACGCCATCGAGCTCATGGGCCGGGAGCAGAAGCTGGACACCATGTCGGCTCTGCTGACCAACGGCGGCTACGAGCGGGCCATCGCTTTCTGCAATACCAAGAACATGACCGACCGTCTGGCGGGCCTGCTGAAAATGCGGGGCTTCTCCTGCGAGGCCATCCACGGCGACATCCCCCAGAAGGAGCGGGAGCGCACCCTCCGGAAGTTCAAGGAGGGGAAGCTCCAGGTGCTGGTGGCCACCGACGTGGCGGCCCGGGGGCTGGACATCGACGACGTGGACGCCGTATTCAACTACGACGTACCCGACGAGCAGGAATACTATATCCACCGCATCGGCCGCACCGGGCGGGCGAAAAAGCATGGCGTGTCCTATACGCTGATGGCCTCGGTGACGGAGTCGGTGAAAATGCGGGACATCGCCCGGAACACCAAGGCGGACATCCGGCTTTTGAAGTACGACCAGGACGGATGCCTGATGCTGGTGGAGGAGGCCTGAGCCGGGATTTGCAGGGGCCGGGCCTGCCGCTCAGGGCGGTACCGGCCAAAACCGATACGAGCGGGAGGGGCGGGCCCCTCCCCCACAGGGCGGACGGCAAGCCGTTTGCCCTGTGTTGTTAAGGGGGACAGTTTTGATGAACATTCACGTACTGGCCGTGGGAGACGTGGTGGGGGATGCGGGAGTGGATTTCCTGTGCCGCCGTCTGCCCGCCCTGCGGAAGGAGCGGGACGTCCACTTCACCGTGGTGTGCGGGGAGAACGCCGCCTTTCACGGCCTGCTCCCCGCCCAGGCGGACGCCATTTTTTCCGCCGGGGCGGATGTGATTACTATGGGCAATCACACCTGGGATAAACGCCAGATCGTTAAGTATATGGAGGATAATCCCTATATTATCCGCCCCGCCAACTACACCAGCCGCGTCCCGGGCCGGGGCTGGGGAGTGTTTGACGGCCCCCGGGGCCTGCGCATCCGGGTGGTGGATTTGATCGGCAGGATGGGGATCGGCCCCAACACAGACAGCCCCTTTGCCAGGATGGACGAGATCCTGAAGGAGGAGGACGCCGACTTCACCCTGGTGGACTTCCACGCCGAGGCCACCAGCGAAAAGGGGGCCATGGCCTGGTATCTGGACGGGCGGGCGCAGGCTGTGTGGGGCACCCATACCCACGTGCCCACCGCCGACTGCCAGATCCTGCCCCAGGGGCTGGGCTTCGTCACCGACCTGGGCATGACCGGCCCCGTCCATTCCGTCATCGGGGCCAGGCCGGAACAGGCTGTGAACCTCTTTCTGGGCGGCCTGCCCCAGCGGCTGGAGGCCGCGCCGGGGCCATGCAGGCTGAACGCGGTATTGTTTGAGCTGGACGCCGCCTCCAGACGGTGTGCGGGTGTCCAACGCGTCGACATCTGTTGAGGGGGGATGGAGGATGAAGCTGCTTCACGGGTCGGATTTCCACCTGGATTCCCCGCTGGCCGGGCTGGCCCCGGAGAAAAGCGTTCAGCGCCGCCGGGAGCTGCGGGAGATCCCCGCCCGGCTGGCGGCGCTGGCCCAGGCCGAGGGGGTGGATCTGGCGCTCCTCCCCGGCGACCTGTTCGACGGGGAGCGGGTGTACCCGGAGACGGTCCGGGCCCTGGCGCGGGCCCTGGAGGATATGGCCGTCCCCGTGTTCATCGCGCCGGGGAACCACGATTATTACCACAGCCGTTCCCCCTACGCCGCCAGGGGCTGGCCTGACAATGTACATATCTTTACAGCCCCTGGGCTGGAATCGGTGGAGCTGCCGGGGCTGAACTGCGTGGTACACGGCTGCGCCTTCGACGCCCCCCACCGGGAGGACGATCCCCTGGCGGGCTTTGCCGCCCCGGAGGACGGCAGGCTCCACCTGCTTTGCGTCCACGGCGAGGTGGGCTTGACCGGGAATTACGCCCCCATCGACCCAAAATCCCTGGAGCGCAGCGGCGCGGCCTACGCGGCCCTGGGCCACGTCCACGCCGTGGACAGCGGCAAGGCGGGAAACACCCTCTGGGCCTACCCCGGCTGTCCCGAGGGCCGGGGCTTTGACGAGCTGGGGCCCAAGGGCGTGCTCGTCGTGTCCTTTGACGGGGGCGTCCAGCCCGCCGGGAAATTCGTCCCGGTGTGCCAGCGGCAGTACCGCGTTGAATCCGTGGGCGTGGACGAATTTGCCGCCGCCCTGCCCCGGGAGGAGTGCCCCGACCTGGTGCGCTTCCTGCTCACCGGGGAGAGCCGCTTCCCCCCGAATCTGACCGCCCTCACCGCCCAGGCCGCGCCCCGCTTCTTCCATGTGGAGCTGCGGGACCAGACCACCCTGCCCACCGAGCTGTGGGCCAGGGCGGAGGAGGATTCCCTCACCGGCCTGTTCCTCCGGGAGATGCGCTCCCGCCTGGACAGCGCCGGGGAGGGGGAACGGGACAAGCTCCTGCTGGCCGCCCGGTTCGGGCTGGCGGCGCTGGAGGGAGGGGAGGACATCCGGCCATGAAGATCAAAAAAATGACCGCCACCTTCGGCAGTCTGGACAACGCCGTGCTGGAGCCGGGGGACGGCCTGACGGTGGTCGCCGCCCCCAACGAGGCGGGCAAGTCCACCTGGGCGGGCTTTTTGAAGGCCATGCTCTACGGCATCGACACCGGGAAGCGGAACAAGACCGGCTTTCTGTCGGATAAGGCCCGCTATCTCCCCTGGTCCGGGGCGCCCATGGCGGGGGAGATGCTGGTGGAGTGGCAGGGGAAGGACATCCTCCTCCGCCGCTTCCCCACCCGCACCAACCCCTTCGGCGGGTTCGAGGCGGTGTACGCCGCCTCCGGCGACCCGGTCCCGGACCTCACCGCCGCCAATGTGGGGGAACAGCTCACCGGGGTGAGCAGGGAAGTATACCTGCGCTCCGCCTTTGTGGGGCAGGGGGGCGCGGCTATCGGGGCCAGCGGCGAGCTGGAGGCCCGCATATCCGCCCTGGCCACGTCGGGGCAGGAGGACACCGCCTATTCCGACGTGGAGCGCACCCTGAAGGACTGGCGCAACCGCCGCCGGGCCAACCGGGCTAACGGGCTGATCCCCCAGCTGGAGGAGGACCGGGCCGAAGTGGACGCCGCCCTGGAGGAGATGGCCGAGGCCCGCCGCCGCCGCGCGGAGGCGGAGCAGGAGCTGGCCAGCTTCCAGCAGAAGCGGCGGGAGCTTCAAACCGATCTGGAGGTCTGGGAGCGGCTGGAAAAGCACGAGGTGAACCGCCGCTACACCGAGGCGTACACGGAATGGGCCCAGGCCAAAGCCGCCATCCTGGCGGACCGGCCCCACCCGGTATTCGGGACTATGACCGGGGACGAGGCGTGGGCCTGGGCCCAGGAGAAGCAGGCGGAGCGGGACGGGGCCCTGGAGGAAAACCGCCGCCGGAACGCACAGCGGGAGGAGCTGGGGCGGGCCTGCCGCAGAGGGCGGAAAGAGATACTTCTGTGTGCCTGTCTGGCCGTGATCTCCCTTTTGATCGGGCTTGGGCTGGCCCTGTGGAGCGGGAAATGGGCCGTATCCCTTGCCCGCATGGGCGCGATTGCGTTGGCCGCGCTTGCCGCCGCCGTGGTTTTCGCGCTTCGGCGGAGGAACAGCCAGCGGAAGCTGGCGGAGATCCGTTTTGCCCGTGTCCCGGAAGGGGAGGACTGGCTGGCCCAGGCCGTCCAGTATCGGGAGACGCTGGCCCAGATCCAGCAGGCCAAGGAGCTGGAGGCCGCTGCCCGCCGCCGGGTGAGCGACCTTGCCGCCCAGGGGGGACAGCTGGCGGATACCCTGGAGATGCTCCACCCGCCCGTCCGGTCCAAGGCCGCTGCCGCCGCCCAGCTTGCCGCGGTGGAGGGGGAGCTTGCCCGGGTGCGGGGCGAGCTGGCCCGGACCGAGGGGGAGCTGGCCCACATGGGCGGGGCGGAGGACACCGAGGCCCGCCGCGCCCTGCTGGACCAGCAGCTGGCCCGGCGGATGGAGGAATACGACGCCCTCACCGCCGCCTTGGACGCCCTGGACGCCGCCAACGCCGCCCTGCGGGAGCGTTTTTCCCCGGCGCTGAACCGGGAGGCGGGGCAGATCTTTGCTGCCCTCACCGGGGGGCGCTGGGACAAGCTGACCCTGGCCCGGGACTTCACCGCCCAGGCGTCCCAGGAGGACGGCCTCCTGCCCCGTTCCTGGCTGGCGCTGTCGGCGGGGACGGCGGACCAGCTGTACCTGTCCGTCCGGCTGGCGGTCTGCGCCCTCACGGTGCCGGACGCCCCCGTGGTGCTGGACGACGCCCTCGCGGCTTTTGACGACGGGCGGTGCGCCCTGGCGCTGGACTACCTGCGGGAAGCCGCCGGGGACAGGCAGATCCTGCTGTTCTCCTGCCACAGCCGGGAGGCGGAGTGGGCCGGGGAGCATCATATACCCGTGATCCATCTGTAAGCAAAGGCCCCCTCCGTGTTTGGGAGGGGGCCTTTGTTATGGCGGTATTCAAAACTGGCGAGGGCGGACCGCCAAAAATCTTGTCATTTTCCTATATGATGCCGGTTTATGGGACTGTATTTGTGGTATGCTGTACTCAGAAAACAGGGGAGGGCAGACGCCCCCCAGGGAAAGGAGCATACCGCAATGTATGAGATCGAGTTTGTGAGAGGCCATGTGGAGGTTTTTTTGGACGGCGCGTTCTGCTTTTCCGCCGACACCCGGGGGGAAGCGGAGGCCGAAATCGCCCTCATGACCGCGTAAAGGGGAAACGCCCCGCCGGAATGTCCGGCGGGACGTTCTGCAATCTATATAAAACGGGCTGTGTTAACGCCCGAAGAAGTAGCTCCAGGGAAAGCTGTTGAAATAGTCCTCATTGCCGCCGTTATTGCCGCCGTACCCGTAGCCGTACCCGTTGCCGGGGTAGCCCTCATTGTACCCGCCGCTGGCGGTGGGCTGGGCGGCGGGGTCCTGGGGCTGGCCCTGGCCGTTGGAGTTCTGGGCGGTGTTGTCCTGCTCGTCAAAGGTGATGGACAGGGTGAGTTCCTCCCCGGCGCGGAATACAGACAGCTGGGCGGTCTCGCCCGCCTTGTAGCGGTTCTTGGCGGCGGTCAGCTCCTGGATGGTGGATACCTCGGTGTCCCCCAGCTTGGTGATGATGTCATTCTGCCTCAGCCCGGCGGTCTCAGCACAGGAGCCGGCCTCGACGGAGTTCACCAGCAGCCCGGCGGGCCAGCCGAATACCTGCTGCCACTCGTCGCTCACCGCCCGCACCTCAATGCCCATGCTGGGCCGCCCGGTGACGTAGCCCACCCGCATATAGTCTGTGATGATGTCGATCACGTCATTGATGGGGATGGCGAAGCCGATGCCCTCAATGGTGGCGTTGCTGGTGTCGCCGTTGTTGCTGAGCTTGGCGGAGGTGATGCCCACCACCCGGCCGTAGCTGTCAAACAGAGGACCGCCGGAGTTGCCGGAGTTGATGGTACACTCGGTCTGGATCATGTTCATCACGGTGCCGTCGCTCATGGTGACGGACCGCCCGGTGGCGGACACCGCCCCGGAGGTCAGGGAGAAGGACAGGGAGCCCAGGGCGTTGCCGATGGTACACACCGTCTCGCCCACCACCAGGTCGTCGGAGTCGCCCAGGACCACCGGCTTCAGGCCGGACACGCCGTCAATCTTCAGCACCGCCACATCGTTCAGTTCCTCGCCGCCGATGAGCTTGGCGTCATAGGTCTCGCCGTTGTTCAGGGTCACCTTGATGGAGTTGGCCCCGTCGATGACGTGGTAGTTGGTGACGATGTAGCCGTCCTCACTGATGATGAAGCCGGAGCCCGCGCCGGAGGTGGGCTGCTGGTACCAGCCCTGCTGGGTCATCCCCTGCACCGTGATGCACACGCAGGAGTCGGCGTAAGCGGCGTTGATCTCGGACAGGCTCATGGGGGTGAGGCCGTCCACGTGCTTCACATCCACTGCGGTGGGGTCGGTGTCGTTGCGGTAAATGGTGGTCTCGCTCTGGGGGGCGTGGTTCAGTGCGCTGAACGCCGCCGCGCCGCCCACGCCCGCGCCGCCGCCCGCCAGGGCACAGCACAGCACCAGGGCCACCGCCTTGCCCGCGCCGCTCTTTTTCTTCTTGGGGGGCTGGGGCGGGACGGGGGACTGCCGGGGCTGATCCCAGGGGTCGCCGCCCTGGGGGCGGGTGTAGCTGTAATGGTAAGTGCTGTCGTTGAATTGGTCGTTATTGTACATGGAAAATGCGCTCCTTTCCGGTTCACATATGGATTTTTGAACTGCGGGGGCGGTTTCAGCTTTGGGTTTTGCTTTTCCCCTGCCGCTGAACATAAGATACCCCATAAATGTGTCCAGAGTATGTCATAAAGCGGAAATGATTTTGAATTTACGCTGAAAAGAAGCTGAAAAAAGGCTTCCCCGTGGGGGAAGCCCTTATTCCTCCCGCGTCTCGCTGGGCTTCCGGCCCGAGCGCAGGATGGCGTGGATGTCGGAGGCCGCCAGGGACAAATCGTTGAGCACCGGGCGGAAAATGCCCAGCTTGGCCAGGTTGATGCACACCAGCAGCAGCAGCGGCCCCACCACCATGCCCAGCACGCCCCCCGCCTTCATGCCCAGGTAGATGCCCACCAGGGACAGGATGGGGGACAGCCCGGTCTGGTCGCCCAGCACCTTCGGCTCGGCGAAGCGGCGGAACAGCACGATCACGCCCCAGACCGTCATCAGCGCGGCGGCCTCGCTGTACTGGCCCAGCACCATGTCCACCACCGCCCAGGGCACCATGACGGTGCCGGCGCCGATGATGGGGATGAAGTCCAGCACCGCCAGGCCCAGGGCCAGCAGCAGGCCGTAGGGCTGCCGCATCAGCAGGAAGCCCACGGCGAGAATCAAAAACACCCCGGTGGACAAAATCAGCTGGCTCTTGATGTAGCCGCCGAAGGCGCTCATGAAAATGTCCTTCACCGAGCGGCAGAAATCCCGGGCCACCAGGGGCACCCGTTCGGTGAGCTCAAAGCGCAGCCGGGGATAGTCCCCGGTGATGAAGTAGCTGGCCATCATGAACACCACCAGGGCCACCGCGAAGCCGGACAGGTTGGCCGCCATGGACGGGGCCTGCCCCGCCATCTCGGTAAGCCAGCCGGGCAGGTCCAGCCCCTGCACCCAGTCCATAATGGCGTTGATCAGATCCCCGCTGGTGGTGAGCACCCCCTTGGGGACGATGCCGCCCAGGCCGGTGAGCCAGCCCTCCAGGCTGTTGACCACCCGCACGATGCCGTCCAGCAGGTCGTCCAGCACGGACTGCTGGTTGTCGAACAGGGAGCGCACCTGGTCCACCGCGATCCAGCCCAGCCCGAACAGCACGCCGCCGATGACGGCAAACACCAGCACCACCAGTACCAGGGAGACGGCCTTCCGGGAGATGCCGGTCCGCCGCTGGATCCAGCGCACCCCCGGGTTGAGCATCCAGGCGAAGATCAGCGCCAGCACAAAGGGGCTGAGCAGGGACAGGAGGGGCAGGCCCACCCAGATCACCAGCGCCGCGCCCCCCAGGGCCAGCACGCCCCGAAGGGTCAGCCTCAGCCAGAGCTGTGCCCGGTCCCCCCGGGCAAGGGGCGAATTGTCCATACAAGTTCCTCCTTTGTCGTTTAACCCGCCGCCAGCAGCTGTGCCGCCACCGCCGCCAGGGGCAGCGTGACGATGCACAGCAGGGTGGACAGGGTGACCTGCCGGGCGGCAAAGGCGGCGTCCTTGCCCATGCCCTGAGCGAACAGGCTGGTGGCCCCGGCGGTGGGACAGCCCGACAATATCACCGCCGCCACGTATACCATCCAGTCCAGCCGGAAGGGCAGTAAGATCACCGCCGTCAGCAGGGGGATGCCCAGCAGCTTCACCGCCGACACCAGATAGAGCTTTTTGGAGGAAAATACCTCCGTCAGGTTGGCCTGGGCCATCTGCCCGCCGATGACCACCATGGCCAGCGGCGTGTTCAGACTGCCCAGATAGCCCACGGCGCTGTCCACCGGGCCGGGCAGGCGCCAGCCGGTGAAAAACAGCGCCAGCCCCACCGCGAAGCCGATCACACCGGGGTTCAGCGCCACCTTTTTCACCGCCAGCTCGGACCGCCCGCCGATGAGGGCCCGGCCGTGGGTCCAGGTGGCAATGTTGAAGATGGCCAGGCCCACCACCGCGATCATCATGGCCTCGTCCCCCATGACCGACTGGATCAGGGGCAGGCCCATGAATCCGGTGTTGCCGTACACCGCGGCAAAGCGCATAATGCCCTGGTGCTCCTCCCCCGCCCGGGGGAACAGGAACTGGGACAGCACCATGTACACCGCGTACACCCCCGCCATCACCGCCAGGGTGGTGAGGAGCTGGCTCTGGCTGGCCGGGGTGCGCTCCACCTCAAAGGAGGTGATCATGATGGACGGGGTGACGATGTAGAGCAGGATGCGGGATACCTGGGACAGGGTGGCATCGGACAGCAGGCCCATGCGTCCGAACCAAAAGCCCACCGCCATGAGCAGAAACAGGGTGAGCACGCTGCCGCCCACCACCATAAGCGCTTGCACCATCCGGATCTTTCCTCTCTTATAAAAATGACATATCAATCGTATATTATAGGCCAGCTTTCCCGCATTGACAAGTGCAAATGTTTTGGATATACTAGTGAATCACTGAGAAAACCGAAAAGGAGCGTCCCGACCATGGAACAAAACCGTTTTCACCGGGGCTACGTCCCCATATTCCTGTCCTATTATAAGCCCCATCTCGGCCTGTTTATTCTGGATATGTGCTGTGCCCTGGGCATCGCTCTGGTGGATCTGGCCTTTCCCGCCTTCTCCCGGGAGGCGCTGAACCGCCTGCTTCCCCAGGATATGTACGCCGCCTTCTTCGCCGTCATGGCCGTCCTGCTGGGGGCCTACGCCCTGCGCTCGCTGATGTACTTCATCGTCACCTACTGGGGCCACATGATGGGGGTGCGCATTGAGGCGGATATCCGCCGGGACCTGTTCCACCATATGCAGGACCTGTCCTTCTCCTTCTACGACAAAAACCGCACCGGACAGCTGATGAGCCGGGCCACCAGCGATTTGTTTGAAATCACCGAGCTGGCCCACCACGGTCCGGAGGATTTGTTTATCTCCACCGTGACCCTCATCGGCGCGTTCTGCCTGATGGTGACCATCCAGTGGAAGCTGGCCCTCATCGTGTTTGCGGTGGTGCCCATCTTTGTGGTGTTCACCGTCATCCAGCGGCGGCGGATGATGCGGGCCTCCGTCCGGCAGAAGCAGACCATGGCGGGCATCAACGGCCAGCTGGAATCATCCATTTCCGGGATGCGCACCGCCAAGGCATTCGCCAACGAGGGCCAGGAAAACCAGAAGTTCCAGGCCACCAACGAGGAATTCAAGGAGGCCAAGCGGGAGTATTACAAGGCCATGGCCACCTATCACGGCGGGCTGGAGTTCGCCCTGCCCGTCATGAATGTGCTCACCGTGGCGGCGGGCGGCTATTTCATCATGCGGGGCGAGATGGACTTCGTGGATCTGGTCACCTTCACGCTGTACATCTCCACCTTCCTCACCCCGGTGCGCAAGCTGGCGGCCTTTGTGGAGCAGTTCCTCAACGGCATGGCGGGCTTCAAGCGCTTTGTGGAGCTGATGCGGGTGGAGCCCGCCGTCCAGGACGCCCCGGACGCCGTCCCCATGGACGCGGCCCAGGGGGATATCCTCATTGACGACGTGTCCTTCCACTACGAGGACGGCCCGGCGGTGCTGGACCACGTGTCCATCCACATCCCCCAGGGGGAGACGGTGGCGGTGGTGGGCCCCTCCGGCGGCGGCAAGTCCACCCTGTGCCAGCTCATACCCCGGTTCTACGACGTGAACGGGGGCCGGATTCTGGTGGACGGCCAGGACGTGCGGGCGGTCACCCAGCGGTCCCTGCGGCACAATATCGGCATCGTCCAGCAGGATGTGTTCCTGTTCGCGGGCACCATCATGGACAACATCCGGTACGGCAGGCCGGACGCCTCCGAGGAGGAGGTCATCGCCGCCGCCCGCCGGGCCGAAATTTATGACGATATCATGGCTATGCCCAGCGGCTTCCAGACCTATGTGGGGGAGCGGGGGGTCATGCTGTCCGGCGGACAGAAGCAGCGGGTGTCCATCGCCCGGATTTTCCTGAAAAACCCGCCCATTTTGATCCTGGACGAGGCCACCTCCGCCCTGGATTCCGTCACCGAGGCCCGGATCCAGTCCGCCTTTGACGAGCTGGCAAAGGGCCGCACCACCCTGATCATCGCCCACCGTCTGTCCACCATCCGCTCCGCCAACCGGATCATCGTGGTGGACGAGAACCACATTTTGGAGGAGGGCACCCATCAGGAGCTGCTGGAAAAGGGTGGGGAGTACGCCCAGCTCTACAACGCCCAGAAGCGGGTGGTATAGGAAAGGAGTGTCTGCAATGAGCGATTATGTGTCGGTGTTTCAGTACAAGGACAACGTGGGGATCTCCTTCGACGTGGGGGCGGAAAAGCCCTTCCATGTGGGGGAGCAGATGAACGCCGCCCACGAGATGGCCTACATGAACGGCTATAACTGGGCGGCCCTGCTGGACTGGTATCTGGCCCAGCGGGAGCCCGCCCTGCTGGAGGGGCTGGAACACGACCCGGAGGCGGGTTCCTATGCGGGCTATTACCACCTCACGCCGGAAAATGAGGCGAAGGCGGCGAAGGTGGTGGAGCTCATCCGCGCACTGGTGGAGAATGAGGAGGAGGCGTGCCGCCTGGTGCGGGAGCACGGCGATGAAATCGAGTGGGATTGAGCTGGCGATTCCTCACAAAAAATCCATATATCTTCCCTGGATTGCAGTATAATATGCCTGTGCACTTTGACCTTACCTTGGGTGTCCCGCTGAGGATCGGGGCGTCCGGAAGAAAGGAGTCCTGCGTATGTTTTCATCCCTGGCTGGTATTTTGGTAACGCCTGCGGCCGCAGTCATCGGGCTTGTATGCTTTTTGGTGAGCGGCGGCCTTTTGGCGTTCCGGCGGAATGCCCTGTCCGGCGGCTGGAAAGCTGTCCTGATCGTTCTGCTTGTCCTGTCTGTTTTGTATCTGCTGTTCCTGGTGTGGCTGATCATCGGCTTTGGCAGCAATTCCGGCCCCCCGCCCACACCACATTAAACTGCCGGTTTAGAGGGATACTATGAACAAGACCGAGCTGCTCAACAAATTTTCCAAAGACCCCGAGGAGCGGGTGGCGCTGGCCCGGGCCCTGGACCAGATGGACCGGGCGGCAAACCGCTCCATCCCCTGCGCCACCCAGTTCCTGTCCCCGGCCCAGCGGGCGGCGCTGGAGCCGCTGCTGGCCGCGTCGGGCCATCCCAAGCATTTGTTCCACGGCGGGTTCGAGGACGCGGAGCGCACCGTGTGCGTGTTTCTCCCCGACTGGCAGGAGCCGGAGGACTGGGACGCATCGGATGCGCTTGCCGCCATCCAGTGCGCCTACCCGCCCACGGGAGCGGACCTGACCCACCGGGATTTGCTGGGCGGGCTGATGGGCATCGGCCTGACCCGGGAGAAGGTGGGGGACATTTTAGTGGGCGAAACAGCCGCCCAGATCGTCTGCCTCAAGGACGCCGCCCCCATCATCCTGTCCCAGTTCGGACAGGCGGGGCGGTACCGGCTGAAATTGCGGGAGATCCCCCTCACGGAGCTGGCCCCCGCTCCCGCCCAGGTGAAGGTGGTCCACGACACTGTATCCGCCCTGCGGCTGGACGCGGTGCTGGCCTCCGGCTTCTCCCTGGCCCGGGGCAAGGCGGCGGACGCCGTCGCCGGGGGCCGGGTGTCCGTCAACCACCGGGAGTGCGTCAAGCCCGACAAGCCGGTGGAGCAGGGGGACGTGCTCACCTGCCGGGGGCTGGGCAAGTGCGTGGTGAAGTCCGTGGGCGGGCGGTCCCGGAAGGGCCGTATCATCATCGAAATCGAGAGGTATCTGTAATGGACCAAAAGAAGATCGACCGCATCAACGAATTTGCCCGCCGGGTGAAGGCCGGGGAAACGCTGACGGCGGAGGAGCTTGCGGAGCGGGACGCCCTGCGGCGGGAGTATATCGACAGCGTGAAGGCCAGCCTTACCGGACAGCTGGACAACACCTATATCATCGGGCCGGACGGGACGAAGCGCAGACTCCCCAAACGGAAATAAAGACAGCCGCAGGGCGTTTTCACGCCCTGCGGCTGCTTTTTTTGCTGTCTTATTTGCGTTGGGCCTGCATGGCGTCTAAAAGCGCAACCAGCGCCTTGAACGCGTCGTTGGTTTCCTTCTCATATTGAAGCAACGCCTCGGTGTCGGCGCTGATTGGCTCCATAATTGCCCGTACCCTCACCCAGGAGAGGATATCCCCATTGGCGTCCGACAGGGAGTAGCTGAGGGACGCAGGGTTTCCCCCGGGCAGCTTGCTCATGTCAGTGATCGAGAGCGACCCGTCGCCAAAGATATTCCCGCCCACAATGGGTCTGGTGACGGCCCCTCCATAGCCAAGCCCCCCGATTTCATTCTTAGTCAGATATCCCCGCTCCACCAGCTCGTCCAGGAACGCGTCAAATTCTTCCTGAGACATATACCCGGCATTATATTTGTCCGCAAGGTCGGCGATCTCGTCGTCGCTCAGTTCCTTCCGGGAGGCAGGGGCCGTATTCGCCGCATCTCCGGCGGACGGCTGCTTCACTTTGGTGTTTATTTCCTCCAAAAATTCTTTGCCCCAGCGAATCTTGGCGGAACAGTTTGGTATCGTCCCCGTATAGCCGGAGCCGGGGGTATAAGATACAGAGATAGGATACATTTCATCTTCCTCCATTCTGCTTAATCAGGATTTGTGGGATATGGGCTGTTGAAGCCCACACTTGCCGAGAAAGCTCTGCCAACAGAGTTCCCGGAACTGTTTTTGGAATAGAATGCGCCTTCAACGCCCATATAGTAATAATCATTCAGAGGATCGATATTATCTGTTGCAGGATATGCAAAATCATTCTTGAATGTGCCAACAAAGTTTGTATTATTGATATCTGTTTTCGTTTCTTCGCCGACCATTGTCGATGTTTTAAACTTATAAATCACGTATTCGGGTTTGCTATAGTAAAACGAAATATCCGCTTCAATATGCCAACCAACCAATAAGTAATTTTCATACGGGCTGGTTGCCTTCAATGCACTCAGCATCCACTGCATGACGTTAGTTGTTTGATTTTTTGAAAGATAAAAGCCAGCCAATGATGGATATGAAACGGAATAATTAACCCCAACATAGACATTTGTAAAATAGACTGTCTCACTCATATCAGGGGATACTGCAAGGGGATAGGCTCTGATGCTCATAACCCTATTGCCCTCAGTCCACGCATGGGGCGTCGGAACGTCGGCATCAATCAAGCCAGGGTCCACATCCATGATTTCCATTGTATCGGAACCCATGTCAAATCCCGGCACAACTACAATGCTGCCAGGGTCATCTTCCCCCAGGCTGTCTAATGCTAATGTTGGCTGGCTCAAGAGTGGTGTGACCATACAAATAGTCAGCAGGAGCACGAAAAATTTTTAGTAAAATACTTTCAAGTTTTCCTCCTTTCTGTTCAGGACAAATTCATGCTGTCTTATTTGCGCTGGGCCTGCATGGTCTCCAGGACATTCGCCAAGGCTGTGAAGGCGTCGTACCTCTTATCCTCGTGGTTCCCACTGCACTCGGGGGCTGGCTTCCATAAAGTCATCAGCTTTGCATAGGCCAATGCGTTCCCCTTGGTCTCCTCAAGGGAGAACGCCAGTCCGTAACGACCGAAATAGTCGTCCCATTCAGGGTTTTTCGTATCCGGCGTATAACCCCCTGCGAAGGACCACTCGACAGTCCCGTCATCCTTCATGGAGCCCACGACCACAAGACCATCATAACCAAGTACGCCCAGCTCATATTCGCTCAAAATGCCGGCATCCACCAGGTCTTCCAGAAACGCGTCATATTCCTCTTGGGTCATTTTCTCAGGGTCATATTTGCCCACGAGTTCCGCGATATCGGCTTCGGTTGGCTCCTTGCGCTCAAAGTCCTCCAGCTTATCTGGATCAAACACTCCGGGTTTATAGGATCTGGAGGCCGTCTCCGCTTTATTTGCGGCGATTTGCCTGCGGCACTCTGTCTCCTGTGCCAAAAATTCCTTGCCCGAGCGCAGCGCGGGCCGGTCACAGCCCGGAAGATAGCCGGTGTATCCGGCACCGGGAGTATAGATCGTGTAAGGCTTTGAAATATTCATTAGCCATACCTCCCGTAGAAATCAGTTATTGAAAGATACATACGTCCCAAATAGATTACCCAAATGTACACCTAAGCTTGAGATGTAATAACATCCTCCCGTAATTCCTATAAAATAATAGTCAGACTGTATATCCTTGCCTTCTGGATAAAAGAATGTGCGGCTAAATGACTGGGTTCCAGCTGAAGATAGTTCTCTCCTGTATTCGACCTCATTGTTCTCATCAACATTTAAAGTATTGTCAATAAAAAAGTGAATATGCGGCGGTACAGGCGTCGGTTTTCAGCGTACCGGAGCTGATTTTCAAATAGTAGTTCTCCCCAACGGTGAGCCCCAGGAAGTACACGCCGTTATTGACGGCCACCTTGGCGTAGTCCGACACCCGCTCCCCCTGGCCCGGCAGGCCGCGGTAGAGCTGTACATTATAATCTGTCGCGCCGGGCGCGCTGGTGAGCAGGAATACCGCGCTGGTGCGGCGGGCCGTAAAGGGCGAGCAGACGCCCCCGTTGGTGCCTGCGGCATTGTTTTTGGACAGATACGCCGTGGACACTGTGTGGGCATAATAGTTCCATTCATAGTTGTAGCTGGGGCGCTCCTTTTCCGTCAGCACATGGAGCTTCACCGGATAATTCACGCCGCTGGCGCCGGTCCAGAAGGTGTCTGTGTAGTACATCGGGTCCTTGCTCAGACTGAGCTCGTTCAGGTCCCATTCAGGCCATAGATCGGAGAACTCCGGCAGGGGCGTTACTTCGCCGGTCTCCTTGTCAAACTCGGAAACCGCGCCGCCCACCGTCCAGCCCTGGGACCCGTATACGATGAGCCGCCGGGCCAGCATGATGGCATTTCTCAGCTCGGGGGAGGCGGTCTTGGTGTCCATCGCGGCCAGGTCCTTTGTGGAAAAAACGCCCTCCTGGGCCTCGCCGCCGCCGACCCAGCTACCGGACGCCAGCAACCGCCGGGCCAGCATGATGGCCTCCTTCATCTCAGGGGAGGCAGTCTCCAGGTCCTGGTCCGCCAGGGCCTGGAGGTTGAAGGGCAACATCCCCGTTTCCTCCGCTCCGGCGGCGCTGGCGCTTACGGCAAGCAGAGAGAACACCAGGGACATCGCCAGCAGGGCGGACATGAGCTTTCTGATTTTTTTCATTTGTCGTACTCCTTTCATGATCCTGCGCAAATGAAAAGGCATCGCGGATGCGGCCTGCCGGGTGGGGCCATGCGCACTGTCCTCCTCCAGCAAGTTCATTATATCACGACGTAAAATATTCGTCAATAAGAATAGGTTAGACCCCGGGCAAATTTGAGATAAAAGGCTATTGCGCATTTTGAGAATCTGTGATATCATATAAACTGACTTGGATTTTTAAGAAAATTTCCAGAAAAGGGGTGATAGAATGGAGGAAAATCTGAAAAAGGCCCTGTCCGAGCTGATGGTGCTGGCCCTGCTCCACGAGAGGGAGTACTATGCGCTGGAGCTTGCCCCCGCGATTTCGGAATACAGCGGCGGTATAATCTCCATCACCTTTCCCTATTCCATCCTGTACCGCATGATCGAACAGCAGTATATTCAGGAGCTGCCCAAGCGTACCGCCCCAGACGGGCGCAGGCGGCAGTATTTCGGGATTACCGAGGCGGGCCGGGGCTACTTTCAGCAGATTTGGACGGTCTATCATACGTTTGCTTCCGGTGTGAACCAGCTAGTGGCCCGCGCGGTTTCCGCTGGGGAAGGTGACGTCAGCCAATGACAGAGCTGTATCTGCGTTCCGTGCGCGTTCTGGTGGACTGCCCGCCGGGGAGCGGGAGCGCCTGGTGTCCCGGTCGGAACACGCGGTTCGGCCTGCCTGGATGACGTTCCGGAGGCGGGCGAGGCGGAGCTGGCCGACAATTTCGGCACGGCCCGCCTGATACAGGAATGTCCGCCGGACCCGCACCGCCAGCCTGACGCTGGCCTGCGTCAAAAACGGCGCCATAGCCTGACGCCCACTTTTCAAGGGAGCGCAAAAAATGCCCGCCGCTTTGCGGCAGGCATTTTTTTTGCGTTTGCGGGGAATCAGTCCTCCGGCGGGCCGGCCTTAATCCACCGACCCTCCTGTGATCATGACCTTGTAAAGCCAGCTTCCATGAAGTTTTTCAGCATCTGCGCCGTTTCCGCACGGGTGGCGGAGCCCGCTGGGTCCAGGATGCCGTTGCCCTTGCCGTTGAGGATGCCCGCCTCGGCGGCCCACAGCAAAGCATTCACTGCCCAGGAGCTTGCCTGATCCGCGTCGGCAAAGTTCGGCGTCTGATTCGCGGCCTCGGGTTTACCGGTGTACCGCCACAGCATGACCGCGAGCTGTTCGCGGGTGATGCTGTCGCCGGGGCCGAACCGCCCGCTGCCGCAGCCGACCACGATGCCATTGGCCGCGGCCCAGGCCACCCCTTCGGCGTACCACGTTTCGCTGCCGACGTCGGAGAAATCGGCGCTGAGGGGTTGGTGCGGGTTGCTTTCCAGGTTGTGGAGCACGACTGCCAGCATTCCCCGGCTCATGGGCAGGCTGGGGCTGAACAGGTTCCCGCCGGTGCCCTGAAACAGTTCGTGAGCGCTGACGAAGGCCACCGCGTCAGCCATCCAGCTGCCGGCGGGGACGTCGGCAAAGGGCTTGCTGTTGTCCGCGATCTCTACGGTGGCAGGACCGTCCAGAGGGATGGTGATACTGCCGCTGCCCGCCACGGATTTTCGCACGGTCTCCCGGACGCCGTCCTCGTGAATCAGTATGGCCACGGTGCCGGGGCCGGCAGAGTCGGATGTGGGCACGGTCAGGGTGATGCCGCCGTCAACGCTGGTGATGGAGCTGCCGTTTGCCGTGACTGCCACCGTCACGGCATTGCCTGATTTTTCCGTGGTGACGGCCACAGCTCCGCCCGCGTTGGACAGGCCGTACAGCGCGCTGTTGGGAATGGACACATCGGCCAGGGGCGTACTGATGATCAGACTGGCGTTGGTGCGGCTGCCGATTTGTGCCGCGGTAGAAGCTGGGATGGCGACCTCTACCTTGTCCACGCCGCTGGTGATGCCGTCGGGTGTGATGGTGATGTATGTGCTCCCGTTGTCCACGGCCTGCTTCACGATCTCGCCGCCCATGGCGGCGCTGACGGAAACCACAGCGGCGCCGCCGGAAATGCTGGCGGCGGGCTTGCCGGTGGTTGAGCCGGCGCTGGTGGCGACGTCCAGGCCGGAACTGCCGGGCGGGGTGGGATTGGAGCTGGTTCCTCCGCCGCTGGAGCCGGTGTTTCCGCTGGAACTGCCGTTCCCGCTGGGATTTTGACTCCACAGCGCGTAGACCATGGCGTCCCCGGTGAATACGGTGTTCGTTGTGACTTGGGCGCCGTCGCTGAGCGCGGTATACCAGCCGTTAAAGGTATAGCCGCTGCGGACCGGCGTGGGCAGGGAGGCCAGCCTTCCGTCTTCCCCGGTGGTCAGGGACGCCGTATGTACAGCGCCGCCATTTGCGTCAAAGGTGACGATGAATCCCCTTGCAGGGGGCGCGATTGTCCGGGTATAGCCGCAGATATTACAATCGGCATCCTCGTCTTCGTCATAGACGTGCGCGGCCTTTTCGGAAACCGCCGTGCAGTCCGCGTCCATGCAGATGTGCCAGTGGTTGTCTGCGTCACAGCTCCAATTCAAACTGAAATTGTGCTCCAGCCTGGGAATGACCTCCTCCATTGTCTGTCCACATACCGCGCAGGCATAGATTCTTAACCCGTCTTTGTCATAGGTGGGCTCAACGACGATTGGGCCCTCACTCCACTCGTGGGGCGCTTCGTCCCCTCTTAAGCTGGTATAGTCGGGATCTGTGCAGAAGTGCCAGTGGTTGTCTGCGTCACAGCTCCAGTTCAAACTGAAATTGTGCTCCAGCCTGGGAATGACCTCCTCCATTGTCAGTTTACATACCGCGCAGGCATAGATTCTTAACCCGTCTTTGTCATAGGTGGGCTCAACGACGATTTGGCCCTTACTCCACTCGTGGGGCGCTTCGTCCCCTCTTAAGCTGGTATAGTCGGGATCTGTGCAGAAGTGCCAGTGGTTGTCTGCGTCACAGCTCCAGTTCAAACTGAAATTGTGCTCCAGTTTGGGAATGGCCTCCTCCGTTATCTGTCCACATACCGCGCAGGTATAGATTTTTAACCCGGTTTTGTCATAGGTGGGCTCAACGATGATTTGGCCCTCATCCCAGCTGTGGGCGGCTTTGTCAGAGACCTCGTCACAGTCAGAGTCCTTGCAGAAGTGCCAGTGGTTGTCCGCGTCACACCTCCAGTCCGAACTGAAATTGTGGCTGGAGCCGGTCCGTGCCGCCGCGAGGGCATACGCAGGGATCAGCGCCAGAAGCATTGCCAGTGCCAGAAGCGCTGACAGGATTCGCTGCCTCATTTGTTACCTCCTTGTTTTTATTTGCCTGGGTGAGTTATCTGTCTCTATGCACCCCCTTTTTTGCCTGTGAAACGGGCCGTTTCCAGCAAAAAAAGTTTTTTTCAAAAAATGCTGTAAACTTTTGGAAGGTAACTGAGTATATGGTATCATGTCAAGCGGGAAAATACAAGACGTACCGGAAGAAAATCGACAAAAAAAGCAGAATAACAAAAGGATCTGGTCGAATATGGACGATCCATTCGCCACAGCCGCTCAGACCTGCACCGCGGCACAAAAGGTTTTCCGGGCAAGACATAGAACTGAAGCCGGACGCGCCCTTTTCCTGGGAGCATAAAAAAATGCCCGCCGCTGTGCGGCAGGCATTTCTTTGTGTTTGCGGGAATCAGTCCTCCGGCTGGGCGACCACGTTGGTGGCGCGCACGCCCTTGGCGCCGCGGGGATCAGGCTCGGTCTCGAAGGTCACCTTCTGACCCTCCAGCAGCTTCTTGTAGCCGTCGGCCACAATGGCGGAGAAGTGGACGAACACGTCCTCAGTGCCATCATCGGGGGTGATGAAGCCGTAGCCCTTTTCTGCGTTGAACCATTTCACAGTACCTGTCATTTCCCTTTTTCCTCCTTATTTGTAAATGATTGTTTTGAAAGCAGATGAGAAAAGTCCCCCCTTTCGTATGTACGAAAGGGAGGACACAGATCAGTTCATACATCAAAACTGTAATCAGTATAACATCTGGTAATTAGATTGTCAAGGGAATTTTCAAAAAAATCTGACAAAATAAATTTCGCGAAAAAATTTTTCACCATTTTTTGACAAATTCAGCCCCGAAAGAGGCATCTGACTGCCGTGATTTAAATTTTATGCCATTTTAAACCGATATTTGGAAAAATCGCTTTCCGTTCTCCAGGGTGGCCCGGGCGCATTCTTCGGCGGATATGCCCTTGATCTCCGCCAGCCGGGCGCAGGTGTGGGCCACAAGCCCCGAGTGGCACCGCACCCCCCGGTGGGGGACGGGGGCCATGTAGGGGCTGTCCGTCTCGATCATCAGCCGGTCCAGCGGTACGGCCTGAGCGGCTTCCACCGCCTTGCGGGCGTTTTTGTAGGTAAGCACCCCGGTGAAGGACAGCATCCATCCCAGATCCACCAGCTCCCGGGCCATCTCCACGCTGCCGGAAAAACAGTGGAACACGCCCCGCACCAGGGGGAACTCCTTCACGATGGCGAGGCTGTCCCCGTGGGCCTCCCGGTCGTGGACGATCACTGGCAGCCCCAGCTCCTCCGCCAGCGCCATCTGGGCGCGGAATACCTTCTGCTGGAGCTCCCTGGGGTTGTCCTTCCAGTAGTAGTCCAGCCCGATTTCGCCGATGGCCACCACCTTGGGCGTCCCGGCCAGCCTGCGAAGCTCGTCCACATGGCCGTCCTGCCAATCGCCGCAGTCCTCCGGGTGGACCCCCACGGCGGCGTAGACGAAGGGGTACTGCTCCGCCAGCGCCACGGCCTTTCGGGAGCTTTCCAGGTCGCACCCGGGGTTGACCACCAGCTCCACCCCCTGGCCGGGGAGGGCGGACAGCACCGCGTCCCGGTCGGCGTCGAACTGGCGGGAGTCGTAGTGGGCATGGGTATCAAAAAGCATGGGAATATCTCCTTTCGCGGGGACAAAAAAGGGCCAAATGGCCCTTTTTTGAGAACTATTATCTTTCCTCCGGGGTAAAATCGACGAAATAGGTATTACCCTCATCACCGTCGGGATTGGTGTTGGATTCAAACACCTCCATGAAGCCGATGGAGAAATCCCGATATTCCTGGGGCACCTCGTAGACCGATACGCCGGTCTTGGTGGCGTTGATGCCCAGCGTATACTCGCTGGGGAACTGGTCGTCGCTGAGACCGGGGGCGATGGGGAATTCCACACCACTGTCCTCGTCCGGATCATCCCACATGATGACAAAGTCCTCGATCCACATATCCACCGAAGCCCCCCAGTCGTTTTTCAGCGTGATGGTGACCACCACCAGCTTGTTGCCGTCCTCGGGGGTGTAGCCCTGGTACTCAGAGCAGCTGTAGGCATCATCCACCGTGAAGTCGAACCACTCGGTGGACAGGGTGTCCCCCACGTAGCCGAATCGGGCGTCGCTATCCTCGTTATTCTCGCCCGGGTTGAGGTTCAAACCGCCCTCGCCGCAGGCGGAGAGGGAAAACAGCAGCATCAGCGCCAGAAGAAAGGAAGAAAACCGTTTCATGAGACACACACCTTTTCAAATTTCAAACATAGTCCGCCCTGCTTGTCAGGGCGAAAACAGTCTAACACATTTCGTCGGCCCTGTCCACCGTTTTTTCAAGGCCCGGCGGATTCAGCACAATTTTGCCCCGGCGGGGATGGCGTCGTCCACCATCAGCAGGTGGAGGCATTCCTCGCCCTTTTCCGTGTGGACGGCGGAGATCAGCATACCCTGGCTCTCCCGGCCCATCATCTTCCGGGGGGGCAGATTGACGATGGCCACCAGCGTCTTGCCCACCAGCTCCTCCGGCTTGTACCACTTGGCGATGCCGGACAAAATCTGCCTGTCCACCCCGGTGCCGTCATCCAGAATGAACTTCAGCAGCTTGTCGGACTTCTTCACGTTCTCGCAGGACTTGACCTTCACCGCCCGGAAATCGGACTTGCAGAAGGTGTCGAAATCCACCTGCTCCTCCAGCTGGGGCTCGATTTCGACGGCGGGCAGGGCGGCTTTTTTTGCCGCCTCCTGGAGCTTCTCCAGCTCAGCCAGCTCCTTGCTCATGTCGATGCGGGGGAACAGGTTTTCGCCTTTGGTCACGGACACAGCTGCGGGGAGGACGCCCCACTGGGCGGCGCTGTCCCAGGTGCGGGCGGCTTCATCCGCGCCGATCTGGGCGAAAATTTTGTCACAGCTCTCGGGCATGAAGGGGATCAGCAGCACGGTGCATACCCGGACGGCCTCCAGCAGATTGTAGAGGACGGCGGCAAGGCGGGCGCCGTTGGCGTCCATGTCCTTGGCCAGCGCCCAGGGGGCGTTCTCGTCGATATACTTGTTGGCCCGCTGGATGACCTTGAAAATCTCCTCCAGGGCGTTGTGGAACTGGAATTTCTCCATCTGCTCCTCATAGCGCCCCCGCAGGCCGGAGGCCAGGGAGATCAGGCTGCCGTCCAGCTCGTGGTCAGCCTGACGGGCCTCGGGCAGTTTGCCGCCGAAATATTTCTCCGCCATGGCGGTGGTGCGGCTGACCAGGTTGCCCAGGTCGTTGGCCAGGTCGGTATTGATGGTCTGGATCAGCAGCTCATTGGAGAAATTTCCGTCGGAGCCGAAGGGGAAGGAGCGCATCAGGAAGAACCGCAGGGCATCCACGCCGTAGCGCTCCGCCAGCAGGTAGGGGTCCACCACGTTTCCGGTGCTCTTGCCCATCTTGCCGCCGTCCAGCAGCAGCCACCCGGAGCCGTATACCTTCTTGGGCAGGGGCAGATTCAGGCTCATGAGGAACGCGGGCCAGTAGATAGAGTGGAACCGGACGATCTCCTTGCCCATAAAGTGGACGTCGGCAGGCCAGAACTTTTCCACATCGTTATATTTATCATTTTGATAACCCAGCGCGGTCATATAGTTGAACAGCGCGTCCAGCCACACATAGACCACATGGCCTGGGTCGAAGTCCACGGGCACGCCCCAGGTGAAGCTGGTGCGGGACACGCACAGGTCCTGCAAGCCGCCCTCGCAGTCGATGAAGTTGTTCACCATCTCGTTCACCCGGCTTTTCGGCTCCAGGAAATCGGTGTTCATCAGCAGGTCCCGGACCCGGTCCGCGTACTTGGACGCACGGAAGAAATAGGCTTCCTCCTCCGCGTCTACCACCTCCCGGCCGCAGTCGGGGCATTTGCCGTCCACCAGCTGGGATTCCGTCCAGAAGGACTCGCAGGGCTTGCAGTATTTGCCCTTGTACGCCCCCTTGTAGATGTCCCCGTTGTCATGCATCTGCTTGAAAATCTTCTGGATGGCAGACACATGGTACGCATCGGTGGTGCGGATGAACCGGTCGTACTTAATGTTCATCAGCTTCCACAAATCCAGCACCCCGCCGGGGGCGGTGACGATATCGTCCACAAACTGCTGGGGGGTGACCCCGGCCTCCCGGGCCTTGTCCTCGATCTTCTGGCCGTGCTCGTCGGTGCCGGTGAGGAACATCACGTCGTACCCGCACAGCCGCTTGTACCGGGCCATGGCGTCGGTAGCCACGGTGCAGTAGGCGTGGCCGATGTGCAGCTTGCCCGAGGGGTAGTAGATGGGCGTGGTGATATAAAACTTCTTGTCATTCATCGCGGGTTTCCTCCTGTATCTCTTGTATTGGATCCGGACCGGCCTCGGGGCGCTCCGGCGGGTGTTCCAGGTTGGGCGGCAGACGCCACAGCACCCCCGCCGCCGCCAGGAGCTGGGACAGGAGCAGGCACAGGTCCCCCAGCTGGGCGGTGCACAGGGAGCCGCCCTGACCGGCCAGAGCGAACACCTCCGCTGCCGTGGACGCCAGGGCCGCGGCGGAAACCACCACCGTCATGGCCGCCATCCACAGCAGCCGCCTGGGATGGGCCGCTCCCACGGACATCCCGGCGAAATCCAGATAAAATTCCATCCCCAGCACAATGGCCAGCAGGTGGGGGGCGTAGTCCCACAGCACCGGGTTGGCGGCGTGGGTCCGGAAGGTCTCCATCAGCCAGATGCATCCGGCCACCCCGGGCAGAGCGGCGGCAAGCCTCGCCTTGTCCGGCCTGCCGGGGCGCAGGCCCTCCCGGGCGGTTTGCAGCAGGCCTATCGCCGCCAGGAACGCCCCCGCCGCCGCGGCCAGGGTGAGGAGGCCGTTGTTGGAGGGGATCTGAAGCTGCGCGGCAAGCAGATCCTGATACAGCCGGAACTGGCCCATCCCCACCACAAACAGTACGGGGACGGCCAGGATGGCCAGAAATGCCGCCGCCACCTCCAGCATGGGGTAGACCCGGTCCCCGGCGTCCAGGAAGATCACGTCCCAGCGGTGGTCCTCCTCTCCCTCTGGCGGCTTGGGGCACACCGGCTGGTAGATGGACAGAATTACGAACCATGCCGCCGCCATCACCGCGGCGCACACCAGAATCACGCTGGCCTGGGACCCGGGAATGATGAATCCGGTGTCCGGCTCAAAGGCGGAATGAAGCTGCCAGCAGCGCAGGCCGACGGCGGCCAGGGCGGCAATGGCCGTGCCCGCCAGCCAGGGCGTCCGCCCGGATAAATGCTTTTTGTTTTGTCTCATAGCTCCAGCCCCTTCCAGCGGGTGAAGGGGAACAGGACTGCCGCCCCGCGCCCAATGACGCACCGCGTATCCACAATGCCGATGTCGGGATACCGGCTGTCCGCGGAGTTGTTCCGGTTATCCCCCATGACAAATATGCACCCCTCGGGCACCGTCACATGGTTGATGCCCTCCCCGTACCGGGGGACAAGCATCTGTTCCTTGATATAATCCTCCACCAGGGCGGTTCCGTCCACATAGACGGTCCCGGCGCCGTAGTCGATGTCCACCTGCTGGCCCTCGGTGGCGATGACCCGCTTGACGATGGAATCCTCCTGGTAGCTCTCCTGGGTGAGCACCACGATGTCCCCCTGCTTCGGCTTGTAGCCGATGGACCACACCAGGATCAGATCGCCGTTTTGCAGGGTGTTTTCCATGGACGGCCCGCTGACCACGATCACCCGGGCCGCAAAGGTGAACAGAAGCACAAACACCGCCATCATGCTCACCAAAATCCGCACGTTCATATACATATCCCGCCCGGGGGGGGACTCTTTTTTCTCTTTCTCGTCCCCCTCGGGCTGGTCCGGGAGCTGTTCTTCCAGCTTATCATCATCCATGTCCGCTTCCCACCTTTCCATGCGGCTCAGCACTGCTGAGGTTCTTCGGTGGCGCTGAGCGCCGCCGGGTCTTCATACACCAGCCGGAACTGGGCGGCGTCCATGGTCTCATGCTCCAGCAGGAACTGGGCCACCGCCTCCAGCTTGTCCCGGTCCCGGGCCAGGATCTCCCTGCACCGGTCATAGGCCCCGTCCAGCAGGGATTTGACCTCCTGGTCGATCAGCGCGGCGGTCTGCTCGGAGTAGGGCTTGGCCTGGGCCATGGAGCGGCCGATGAACACCTCGTCGTGGCCGCTGGTGAAGGTGGCGTGGCCCAGCTTTTCGCTCATGCCGTATTTCGTCACCATGTCCCGGGCGATCTGGGTGGCCCGCTGGAGGTCGCTCACCGCCCCGGTGCACACGAAGCCCAAAGCCGTCTCCTCGGCGCACCGCCCGCCCAGCAGGGTGGCCAGCGTCTCCACCAGCCGCTGCCGGGACACGTGGTCCCGGTCCTCCTCGGGACGGTTGATGGTCATGCCTGCCGCGTCCCCCCGGGGGACGATGGTGATCTGCTGCACCGGGTCCTGAGTGGGCAGGGCGCGGCTGACCACGGCGTGCCCCGCCTCGTGGTAGGCGGTGATGCGCTTGTCCTCCGCCAGCTTCACCCGGCTCTTTTTCTCCGGTCCGGCGATGACCTTGATGACCGACGCCTGCACGTCCGCCAGGGTGATATAGGGCTGGTCCTTCCGCGCCGCCAGCAGGGCGGATTCGTTCATCAGGTTTTCCAGATCCGCCCCGGTGAAGCCGGTGGTCTCCCGGGCAATTTCCTTCAGATCCACGTCCTCCGCCAGGGGCTTCTTCCGGGTGTGGACCCGCAGGATCTCCTCCCGGCCCTTCATGTCCGGACGGCCCACGTACACCTGCCGGTCGAACCGGCCGGGGCGGAGCAGGGCGGGGTCCAGGATGTCCTGCCGGTTTGTGGCGGCCAGCACAATGACGCCCTCGTTGGCGGCAAAGCCGTCCATCTCCACCAGCAGCTGGTTCAGGGTCTGTTCCCGTTCGTCGTGCCCGCCGCCCAGGCCCGCGCCACGCTGACGGCCCACGGCGTCGATCTCGTCGATGAACACAATGGCGGGGCACTCCTTCTTGGCCTGGTCGAACAGGTCCCGGACGCGGGACGCGCCCACGCCCACGTACAGCTCCACAAAATCGGAGCCGGAGATGGACAGGAATTTCACCCCGGCCTCCCCCGCCACGGCCTTGGCCAGCAGGGTCTTGCCGGTGCCCGGCGGGCCCACCAGCAGCACGCCCTTGGGAATGCGCGCCCCCAGGTCGATGAACTTCTGGGGCTCCTTGAGGAAATCCACCAGCTCCTGGAGCTCCTGCTTTTCCTCGTCCGCCCCGGCCACGTCGGCGAAGGTGACGGCGCTGTCCCTGCCGGCCTCCACGGCCCGGGCCTGGCCGAAGCGGCTCATGCCGCCCTGCCCGCCGCCCTGGACGGACTGCTGGCGGGCGCTCAGCACCGTCCACACCACCACCGCCAGCAGGACGGACAGCCCGCAGCACAAAACGGCCACCAGCCACAGGGGCATTTCAAAGCCCTGCTTGAAATCGTAGCTTTTCAGGACGCCCTTGGCGTACTGCTCCTGGAACAAGGCCCCGAATTCCTGCCGGAACGCCTCCGCGTCCGCCAGGGCGTGGCGGACCACGGAGCCGTCCGTCAGCTCCATGGTGAGCACGTCGCTGCTGTCCACGGTGAACCGGGCCACCCGCTCCCCACGGAAGCAGGAGGCTACGGCGGAGTAGGACACGCTGCTGCGCTGCAGGCTGCGGTTGAACAGCCCCAGCCCCAAAAACAGGGCGGCAATGATCAGCAGATAGATGATAATACTTCTCGGTTTGTTTGGCTGCTTCAAAACAGTTGTTCTCCTTTGCGGGCGGAATATTCTTCCCCCGTTACTTGTGATCGTATACCGACGGCTTCAGCACGCCCACGTAGGGCAGGTTGCGGTACTTCTCGGCATAGTCCAGCCCGTAGCCCACAATGAACGCGTCGGGGATGGTGAAGCCTACATAGTCGGCGGTGATGGGCTTGGTGCGGCGCTCCGGCTTATCCATCAGGGTGCAGATGCGGATGGAGGCGGGCTGCCTGGCCCGGAGCACGTCCATCATGTAATACAGAGTATTTCCGGAATCCAGGATGTCCTCCACGACGATGAGGTCCTTTCCCTCAATGCTGTCGGACAGATCCTTCTTGATCTCCACCTGCCCGGAGCTGACGGTGCCCGCGCCGTAGGATGACACCGCCATGAAGTCCACCGTCACGTCCAGGCTGATGGCCCGGGTGAGGTCCGCCATGAAGATGTACGACCCCCGCAGTACGGAAACGAGCATCGGCTCCCGCCCCGCGTAGTCGGCGGTGATTTGGCGCCCCAGCTCCTTCACCCGGCGGCGGAGCTCCTCCTCGGTGTACAAGACCTGCTCGATGTCCTGGTGTATACTCATGACCCATTCTCCTCTGCTTTTAAAATGATATGCAAAGCCGGCCTCCCAGGCTCGGCCAGACATTCCCTTCCGGGGCCGAAGCCGCCCACGGCGGCTACCAGCTCCCCCAGAGCCAGCACCGGGACGCGGTCCCGCCGGCCGGCGGGGACACGCCCCTCGATCATCAGTTTTTTCACGGCCTTTTCCGGACGCCTGCCCAGGGTGATCTTATCCCCCTCCTGCCGGGGGCGGACGGAGTAGGCCCCGGGCTTCAGGTAAAATTCCCCGGGATTGAGATAGGCCTTCACAGGGCACTGGGCCGGGGCGCATATGATCCTCCAGCTCCCCCAGCGCTGTTCCCCCGCGCCCAGCTCCATGGCCCCGGGCGGCGGGGATTCGGGCCCCCGGGACAGCGCCAGCAGATCATACTGCCGCCGGACGCTCCCCCCCGGTATATCCATGCGTGCCGAAGGGTCGTCCCCCAGGGCCAGGGCCAGCATCCCGTCCAGATGGACCGCCCCGCCGCCCAGCCCCGCCTGCTCCAGCAGGATGGCGCAGGCCCGCAGGGCCAGAGGCCGGGGGGCCTCCCGCAGAACCCGGACGGGGACAGCCGCCCCCTCCGGGATGTCCAGCCCCTGGGCGGCAAGCCGTTCCGCCTGCCGGGACAGCTCGTCCTCGTCCTCCCGCAGGCGGCGGGCGGCGGAGGCGATGTGGGCGGCGGCTCTGGGATTCAGCTCCTCCAGCAGGGGCAGGAGCTGGCGGCGCACCCGGTTCCGGGTGTAGGCCAGATCGGCGTTGGTCTCATCCTCCATGTGGGGGATGCTCCGTTTCGTCAGATACCCTTCAATTTCCCTCCGCTCCACCTGGAGCATGGGCCGGACGATATTCCCCCGGCGCTCCGGGATGCCCGTCAGGCCGTTGAGGCCGCACCCCCGGATCAGGTTCATCAGCACCGTCTCCGCGTTGTCCCCGGCGTGGTGGCCGGTGGCGATGAGGGACAGGCCCTCCCGCGCCGCCGTCTCCTCCAGCAGGGCGTACCGCAGCACCCGGCCCGCCTCCTCAATGGACAGGCTTTCCCGTCCGGCATACCCGGACACGTCCCCATGGCCCACCGTCAGAGGCACGTCCCACGTTTCGCACCAGCTCCGGACAAAGTCCTCGTCCCGTCTGGCTGTGGCGCGCAGGCCGTGGTTCAGATGGGCGGCCTGCACCGTCCAGCCGTACCGCGCCCGGCCCTCCAGCAGGCGGCACAGCAGATACATGGAATCCGCCCCGCCGGACAGCGCGCACAGCACGCCGGAACCGGGGGGGATCAGGTCGAACCGGAAGCCGTCCCCCATATCACATATCCTCATCGTCGTACTGGTAGGCCAGGTTGCGGAAGGTGGTGAACTCGGGACGCCATTCCAGCATGACGGTGCCCGTCTCGCCGTGGCGGTTTTTGGCCACGATGCACTCGGCCACGTTGGGGTTTTCCGCGTCGTCCTCGTAGTAGCTCTCCCGGTACAGGAACAGCACGATGTCCGCGTCCTGCTCGATGGCGCCGGAATCACGCAGGTCGGACAGCATGGGCCGGCGCTGGGTGGCGCCCCGGCTCTCGTTGGCACGGGACAGCTGGGACAGGCAGATCACCGGTACGTTCAGCTCCTTTGCCATCAGCTTCAGGGAGCGGGACATATCGGACACGATTTGCTGGCGGTTGTCGCTGGCCCGGGCCGGCCCCCCGGCGGAGGTCATCAGCTGGAGGTAGTCGATGATCACCAGCCCCAGGTTTTCCAGCCGGCGGCACTTGGCGTTGATCTCCGCCACCGACAGGGAGGCGTCGTCGTCGATAAACAGCTGGGCCTGGCTCAGCGACGCCACCGCCATGGCCACCCGGCCCCATTCCTCCTCCCCCGCGATGCGGCCGTTGGACAGCTTCTTATTGTCCATCAGCGCCTCGGTGGACACCAGACGCATACCAAGCTGGGCCTTGCTCATTTCCAGCGAGAACACCGCCACGCTTTTGCCCGAGTGCTTGGCCGCCTCCACGCCGATGTTCATGGCCAGGGAGGACTTGCCCACGCCGGGTCGGGCGGCGAGGATGATGAGGTCGGAGTTGTTCAGCCCGGAGATCCGGCGGTCCAGGTCCACCAGCCCTGTAGAGATGCCCGGGAACTCGTCCCCCTGGGCCTGCCGCTCCTTGATGGATTCCCACACCTCGTTCATCACGGCGGAGATGTGGCTCATCCCCCGGGCGGCATTGCCCTGGCGCAGGGCGTAGATGCGCTGTTCCGCCATCTCCAGCACCTGGGAAGCGGTGCCGCTCTCCGAGCGCACCATGTCCATCAGCTCCCCGGCGGTCTCCCCCACCCGGCGGAGCATGGCCTTGTCCGCCACCATCTCCACATAGTCCATGACGCTGGCGGCGGTGAGGGTGACGCCCATCAGCTGGGCCAGATAGGGCAGGGTGGCGCCCTCGTCGTACACCCCGGCCTGCTTCATCCGGTCGGGCACCGTTACAACGTCGATGGTCTCGAACCGGTTGAACATGGTGAACATCACCTGGTACAGCTCCCGGTTCTGGCGCATATAAAAATCCTCAGGGCGCAGGCGTTCCATGACCTGGGGGATGCACTGCTCGTTGACAAGCATGGCCCCCAGCACCGCCTGCTCCGCGGAGACGGAATGGGGCATCTGCAATTCCATCAGATCTTCCACATCGACAGGCATGGGCGCGGCTCCTTTCTGTGTCCAGGGGGATATCAGTCAATTTTTGTCCCGCAGCCGGGGCACTCGTGGACCCTGCCCATTTTGGGCAGGGTCTTGCCGCAGGCGGGACAGCGCCAGTAGAGAAACAGGATGATCAGCATGATGACCCACAGCACCCCGGCGGGGACCAGCAGCCAGAGCCATTCCAGGTAGATGGCGGCCATGGTCAGCAGCATGGCGGGCACCACCATCCGCCCGATCACCCCCTGGGCCTGCATTGGGGTCCAGCGGCGGGGGCGCTGGGGCTTTGCCTTCCGGTCCGCCATCACTTGTCCTCAGCCGCCAGCACGTAGATGGTGCCTGTGACCTCGCTGCCCAGCTTGCACTTCACCTCGAAGGAGCCGAAGGATTTGATGGGCTCGCTGAGGATGATCTTGCTCTTGTTCACGTCGATGCCGTGCTGGGCCTTCAGCTCCTCGGAGATCTCCTTGCTGGTGATGGAGCCGAACAGGCGCCCCCCCTGGCCCGCCCGGGCCCTGATCTTCACCTGACAGCTCTTGAGACGCTCCGCCGCCGCTTCCGCCGCCGCCTTTTCCTCGGCCATGCGGGCGGCCTTGGCCTTGTCCTGCATCTTCATGGTGTTGATGTTCTCGGCGGTGGCCTCCACCGCCAGCTTCCGGGGCAGGAGGAAGTTCCGGCCGTAGCCGTCGGACACCTCCACCATCTGGCCCTTCTTGCCCTGGCCCTTTACGTCCTGCTGTAAAATTACCTTCATGATTGGCTGCCTCCTGTCGAATTCCGGGCGAACGCCCGGTATAAAATTTACGATTCCTCGTTTTCCCCTTTATCGCTGCCAAAATAGCTGTCCAAAACGGCGTTCAGCTCCCGCTTCACCTCGTCTACCGTCCGGCCTGGGATCTGGGCCCCCGCCGCCGCCGCGTTGCCGCCGCCGCCCAGGGCCTCCACAATCACCTGCACGTTGGTGCTGCCGATGCTCCGGGCGGACACGATCACCCGCCCGTCGGCGTCCGGGTAGAGCACGAAGGACGCGCTGATCCCCGCGATGTTCAGCAGCTCGTCCGCCGCCTGGGCGGCGGTCACCCGGCCCACGGTGCGGTCCACCGCCGCGATGGCGATGTCCTGCCGGTACAGCTTCGCCGTCTGGATGATGCTGTATTTGGAAACCGCGTCGGCCAGGTCGGTCTGGAACAGCCTGCGCACCTCTCCGGTGTCGCCCCCCGCCCGGCGGAGCATGGCCGCCGCCTCAAAGGTGCGCCCGCCGGTGCGCATGGTGAAGTTCTTGGTGTCCAGCATCAGCCCCGCCATCATGGCCTGGGCCTCCCCGGGCAGCAGGTCGGTGGGCTCCATCAGATAGGCGATGAGCTCCGCCACCAGCTCGCAGGCGGAGGAGGCGTAGGGTTCGTGGAAATTCAGCGCAGCCCCCTCGATGTAGGTGGCCGCGCGGCGGTGGTGGTCGATGACCGCCACTTTATTGCAGGAGGCCAGAAGCTCCTGGTTCTGCACCTGCTCGGGCCGGTTGGTGTCCACCACCACCAGCAGGGAGCGGGAATCCGCCCGGAGCATGGCCTCCTGGCTGTCCAGAAACACGCCCTCGTACTGGGGCAGTCCGGCCACCCGCTCGTACAGGCCGTCGGCGGGGGTGGACACGCTGTCCCGGACGATATAATGGGGGACGCCCTTCATCCGGGCGATGGCGCATACCCCCACCGCCGCGCCCACCGCGTCCATGTCCGGAGCCTTGTGGCCCATGACCATGACGCAGGAGGCGTCCGCCACCAGCTCGCCCATGGCGGAGGCCATCACCCGGCTTTTCACCTTGGTGCGCCGCTCGGTTTCCTTGCCCCGCCCGCCGAAGAACTCGAAAGTGAAGCGGTTTTTCACCACCGCCTGGTCGCCCCCCCGGGAGAGGGCCATCTCGACAGACAGGTTGGCGAAGCGGTACAGCTCCTCGAAGGTGTCCCCGTCCACCCCCACGCCGATGGACATGGTGGCGGGTATGCCCGCGGGGCCCACCACCTCCCGGACGCTGTCCAGCAGGGAGAACTTTTCCGCCTTGAACCCGGCCAGATACTGTTCCTCAAACAAGAACAGGAACCGGTCCCGGTCCAGCCGGAGGAACACGCCGCCGGATTCCTCCACCCAGTGGGACATCCGCTGGCTGATATCGCTGAGCATGGCGGAGCGCACGCCCTCGTCCAGGCTCTTGATGGCGTCCTCGTAGTTGTCCAGCAGCAGCAGGGCCAGCGCCGGCCTGGTGGCGTGGTAGATATCCCGCGTGTCCGCCAGCTCGGTGACGTCCAGCCAGTAGGTGGTGGCCAGCACCGATTCCTCGCTCCCGGCGGCGGGGCGGGCCAAATCGCCGAACACCCGGTACCGCCGCCCGTTCAGCTCCACCTCCTGGGGGCACTCGTCCTTGCCCTCCAGCAGCCAGCGGGTGTCAAAGGCGGGGGCCAGGTCGGACAGGCGGGTGTCGAACATCCCCTCCTGGTCGCCGGTGAGGCGCAGGAAGCGGTCATTGGACCAGACCACCTCGTCGGTGTCCGGGCGGAACATCACCAGGGGCAGGGGGCAGTTGAGGGTGCTGTCCCGGGTGGCCTGATCCATGCTGTCCAGGATATCCTTGAGGTATTTCGCGGCCTCCTTCTGCCGGCGCAGGCGGTCGGCGAGATAGCCCGCCAGCAGCGCAGCCGTCACCACAAGCTCCGCCACAGCGGCCTCCAGCCTGCCCAGCAGGGCGGTGACGCAGCAAAAGGCCAGCATCACCGCAAAGTACAGCCCGATCCGGGGGGCCAGCATCCGCGTCAGCTTATGATACACAACCGCACACCTCTTTCCGTCTGCCGCCGGGGAAATACCCAGTCATTCATGACCTGAAATTCCCTTGAAGTGAGTTGACTGAAAGCTATTATACCAAATTCCGGCGGCAAAAACAATACCCTGTCAACGCACGCCCGCGCCCCGCTCACAGCGGTTGCCCCAGGAGTCGATGAGCTCGTTCCCCCGGTACACGCAGATGATCTCGCAGTGGTTGGAGCAGCCGCCGCACCCGGCCTCCCGGGTGCGGAACTCCATATTCTCGATGGAGAAATCGAAGTCCCGGCGTCCGCTGCCCCTTCTGGCCAGGATGGCCGCGCCCAGCGCGCCCATCAGGTGGCCGTTGCTGTCCACGATCACCGGACAGCCCAGGGTGCGCTCGAACGCGGCCACCACGCCCTTGTTCTTGCTGACGCCCCCCTGGAACACCACCGGGGAGGCGATCTTCTTGCCCTTGCCCACGTTGTTCAGGTAGTTTGCCGCCACCGCGTTGCATACGCCCGCGATGATGTCCTCCCGGGGGTGGCCCATCTGGATCTTGTGGACCAGGTCGGATTCCGCGAAGACGGTGCACCGGGCGGCGATCTGGGTGGGATGGGCGGAGCGCAGGGCGTAGTCTCCGATCTCCTCCACCTCAATGCCCAGCCGCTTGGCCTGGCTGGACAGGAAGGCCCCGGTGCCCGCCGCGCACAGGGTGTTCATGGCGTAATCCACGGCCACCCCGTTTTCCACCAGGATGATCTTGGAATCCTGCCCGCCGATCTCCAGAATGGTGCGCACGTCGGGGTAGAAGGTGGTGGTGCCCACAGCGTGGGCGGTGATCTCGTTCTTTACGATGGTGGCCCCCAAAATGGCCCCCACCAGCTTCCGGGCCGAGCCGGTGGCGCCGGTGGCCACGATTTTGCAGTTCTCCTTGTCAAACTGTTCCTCCAGCAGACCAACCAGCTTCTTCACCGCGCCGATGGGGTCGCCCTGGGTCCAGATATACTGGCTGGACAGGATGTTGTTCTTTTTGTCAATGATAACGCCCTTGGTGGAGATGGACCCCACGTCGATGCCTAAATACGCGTGTTCCAATGTTGAAAAACCTTCTTTCTTGTCGTACGGCGGGGGTAAGGGCCCCGCCTGCGGCCCTCCCGTTTCCCGGCGGACGGCCGTTTGAATTCAAAGCACCTTTTTCCTCATGTCGATCATATCGTAAAACGCCTCCAGCCGGGTCATCAGGCCCACGTCGCTGGTCTGGGCGTCATAGGTCAGGTAGAGCACGGGAATTTTATAGTCTGCGCTGATGTTTTGCAGCACCGGCATCACGTCGATCTCCGGGGTGCAGGCGGCGGATTTGATGTGTACCAGCCCGTCGAAGCCCCGCTCCGCGCACTCCCGGGCGTACCAGATGTTGGCGGTGGAGGTGGGGCCCATGTCGTACCGGCACAGGTCCTGGATCTTCACCCGCAGATTCTTCTGTCCGCCGCCGTAGTGCAGGAACTGGTTGGACACGTTCATCCAGCGGTGGACCTCCACCCCCATGTCCGCCAGCTTCTGCTCCAGCTCCAGGTTGGAGAAGGCGTCCATGGCGGTGTAGAACTCGCCCACGATGCCCACGCGCAGAGGCCGCTGGGGCTTGTCCAGAGGCACGGACTGCATGGCCCGCTTGGCGGCGCGGTAGCCCGCCTCCACGTCGTTCCTGGCCTGGGCGGTGTACATGGCGGTCAAAAAGTCCTGGTACGCCTGCTTATACCGGCCGGCGGCGTCGAAGCCGCAGCCTTTGTAGTATTCGGCGGTGATCTCGTCCAGGTATTCCACCATGCGGACGCCCTCCATGAACTGGGCCAGGAACCGGGCGGGGTTCACCTTGGGGTTGAACCGCCGGACGATGCGGATGTACTCCTTCTTTTTGTCCATGTCGTAATCCGACAGGTTGATGAAGTCAAACTGGTAGCCCAGGTCCCGCAAAATCTGCTCCAGCAGCTCCCCGTAGTACCCCAGGCGGCACAGCCCGTGGGTCATGAGCAGGGTGTCCGCCCCGGCCTCCAGGGATTCGATCATGCTGCCCAGCATAGTCTTGAAGGGGGTGCAGACGAAGTCCGGGCTGTACTTGGTGCCCAGCTCCATGGTGCGCTTGGTCAGCGCCGGGGGCATCACGTATTTGCAGTCCAGCGCCTGTTCCACAATATACTTGAAGGCGCAGTTGTATTCCGCGTACCGGGGGAAGGAAACGCTTCTCTTTTTTGTCTCGGCCATTACAGCGTCCCCTCCTTAAAGCGGATGATGTCGATAAAGCTCTCCAGCCGGGTCTCCACCCCGGCGGTGCCGCTCTGGCTGTCCAGCACCAGGTTCAGGATGGGCACTCCCTCCACCCGGCGGGTGATCAGCTCGTTGACCATGGCGTCCGGACCGCAGGGGAAGGCGCTGAGCAGGATGATGCCGTTCACATCGTCCTTGTGCTGGACGATGCCGCCTAAGATCTCCCGGCTGATCTCCCACTTGCAGGTGGGGGACAGCTCCCGGCTGTGCTTCAGGGCGGCGTCCCGGTCCACGATGTCCGCCCGGACGGGGATCACCCCCGCCTGCTTCAGGTAGTCCGTCACCGGCCTGCCCATGTACGGGTCCTCCGCCACATAGCTGTGGGCGGCGATGAGCACCTTCATGCCCTCCGTTTTGTACCGCTGCTCGTGCTTTTGCACACGCTCCTTCCAGGCGGCGGCGTCCGCCTTTTTCGCCAGGCGGTAAGCCCGCTTCACCGCCTTGGCCGGACAGCCCAGGCTGCGGCCCATCTCCAGGAACGCGGATTCCTCGTCCTTCCTCTGCATCCCCTCGTCCACCTCGTAGGTCAGGAGGTTCTGCCCGGAGGCGCGGAATACGTTTCGCACCAGGTCGGGCATGGATTCAAACCGGGTGCAGAAGCTGCGGTGCCGCCCGAGGCTGCTCACCCGGGGCGCCAGAATATAGTCGCACTTCCCCATCAGCGCCGCCGCGTGGCCCAGGTAGATTTTCAGCGACAGGCACGCCTCGTCGATGGCCAGCGCCGTGCCCTGCTCCAGGATCTCCCGGTCGGTGGGGGCGCTGACCACCGTCTCCATGTCCAGCTCCGCGAAAAACGTGCGCCAGAGGACGCGGTAACGGTAATACAGCATGGCCCGGGGAAGCCCGATTTTGATTGGCTGATTGTCCATATCCTTTCATCACCATATCTTTTGCAATATCCTGCCGGCGGCTGTGCCGCAGACAATATGGGGGATATTATATCACAGGGCGGCGGGAAACGCTATCCCTATTTTCGCTGAAAAACGGGCCGTGATTTTTCTTGACACGTTTTGGAGGCCGTGATAATATATTGGAGCAGTGGGAAAACCAAATATCGCGATGAACGCGTGAAGTAGCCCGTCCGGGAACCGGCAGAGAGGGGCCGCCGCCGGCTGAAAGCGGCCCTCGGGGAAGGTCTGGGTGAACTGCGAGCGGGAGCGAGGGGGACGCAGGAGCCCTCCGTCCGGTCACGTCACGGCCGTTGAGCGACAAACGAGAGTGGAACCGCGAGTCACATCGCCTCTCATGCCCGAAGCAGGGCGTGGGGGCGTTCTTTTTTTGGACAAGGAGGAGCTTTTTCTATGACCCGACTGGGTGAGACACTGAGGGCCTATCAGGCCCGGGACCCGGCGGCCCGGAGCAGGCTGGAAATTTTCCTGCTGTACCCCGGGGTTCACGCCACCATTTACTATAGGTTCGCCCATTTCCTGTATGGGCGCAATTTGAAATTCCTGGCCCGGGCCGTGTCCCAGTGGGGGCGGTTCTGGACGGGCATCGAGATCCACCCCGGCGCGAAGATCGGGCGGCGGCTGGTCATCGACCACGGCATGGGCATCGTGATCGGGGAGACCGCCGAGGTGGGGGACGACTGCCTCATCTACCACGGCGTCACCCTGGGGGGCACCGGCAAGGACCAGGGCAAGCGGCACCCCACCATCGGCAGCAACGTGCTCATCTCCACCGGGGCCAAGGTGCTGGGCCCCTTCAAGGTGGGGGACAACGCCCGCATCGCCGCCAACGCGGTGGTGCTCAGCGAGGTGCCCGCCGACGCCACCGCCGTGGGCATCCCGGCCCAGATTGTGAAAATCGCCGGACGGTCCACCCACTTCGCCGACGAGGTGGACCAGACCAGCGTGAAAAGCCCCACCCAGGAGCGCATCGCGGCGCTGTCTGACCGGCTGGAGGCGCTGGAAAAGCTGCTGGATGAGTGCCACATCGAGGGACGGCGCGGGCCGGGGGCCTGTATGCCGTGTACGAGGGAAGATAAAACCTGAAACGGAGGAGAAATACCATGTATCTTTACAATTCCGCCACCCACAAAAAAGAGGAGTTCCGAACCCACACCCCCGGGCGGGTGGAGATGTACACCTGCGGCCCCACGGTGTACCACTTCGCCCACATCGGCAACCTGCGTTCCTACATCATGGAGGACGTGCTGGAGAAATTTCTGCGGTACGAGGGGTATGACGTGAACCGCGTCATGAACATCACCGACGTGGGCCACCTGGCGTCGGACGCGGACACCGGGGAGGACAAGATGCTCAAGGGCGCCAAGCGGGAGAACAAGTCCGTGATGGATATCGCCAGGTTCTACACCGACGCCTTTTTTGACGACTGCGCCAAGCTGAACATCAAGACCCCCGACGTGGTACAGCCCGCCACGGGGCTGATCGGCGAGTTTATCCGGGTGGTGTCCGCCCTCATCGACAGGGGGTACGCCTATCTCGCCGGAGGCAACGTGTATTTCGACACCTCCAGGCTGGACCGTTATTACGTGTTCAACGACCACGATGAGGAGGATCTGGCGGTGGGCGTCCGGGAGGGCGTGGAGGAGGACGAGAACAAGCGGAACAAAAACGACTTCGTTCTCTGGTTCACCAAGTCGAAGTTCGAGGACCAGGCGCTGAAATGGGATTCCCCCTGGGGGGTGGGCTATCCCGGCTGGCACATCGAGTGCTCCTGCATCTCCATGAAGTTCAACGGGGAATATCTGGACCTGCACTGCGGCGGGGTGGACAACGCCTTCCCCCACCACACCAACGAGATCGCCCAGTCCGAGGCGTATCTGGGCCATCCCTGGTGCGCCCAGTGGTTCCATGTCCACCATCTCAACACCAATTCCGGCAAGATGTCCAAGTCCAAGGGGGAGTTTCTGACCGTCTCCCTGCTGGAGGAGAAGGGATATGACCCGCTGGCCTACCGCTTTTTCTGCCTGCAGAGCCACTACCGCAAGGGGCTGGTGTTTTCCTGGGAGAACCTGGACAACGCGGCGGGGGCGTATAACAAATTGATCAAGCGGATCGCCGCCCTCACCAGGCTGGACGGGGCGGTGGACGAGGAAGCCGCCGCCCAGCTCAAGGAGCGGTTCCTCACCCAGGTGGGCAATGACCTGAACACCGCCCAGGGCATCACCTGCCTGTACGACGTGCTGAAGGCCCCGGTGAACGACGTGACCAAGCGGGCGGTGCTGGCCAGTTTTGACCAGGTGCTATCCCTGTCCCTGCTGGAAAAGGCGGCGGCCCTGCGGGAGAAGGAGGCCGCTCAGGCCAAAACCGCCGGGGCGGACGGCTTCACCATCCAGGGCGGGGGCGACCCGGAGATTGACGCCCTGGTGCTCCAGCGGGCGGAGGCCAAGAAGGCGAAAAACTTCGCTGAGGCTGACCGTATCCGGGAAGAGCTGAAGGGCCGGGGCATCGAGGTCACGGATGTGCCCGGCGGGGCGGTTTGGAAAAGGATATAAGCTGCGGCGAAAGAGCAAAGACGGCAAAAGGCAGGGCCTCCCGCCGGGAGGCCCTGCCTTTTTGTCCGGATTATCCCTTCTTTTCGGTGGTGAACCGCCCCTCCTGCTGGGCCAGCACCTTGAGGCATTTGGCCTCAGCGCTTTTTTTGGCCTGCTTGTGGAACACCGCCATCAGGGCGAAGCCCACAACCGCCAAAACGGCGCTGGCCGCCACAGCCGTGGGGCCGTAGTCCTCCATAAAGGCGAGGATCACGCCGAGTATCCCAAACAGGCCGAAGCCGGAGCAGAGATCCCCCAGAAAATGGACAAAGGAAGGCCCTTTGAGGGTCTTGCCCGTGGGGTCCTTATAGATTGTGTAGTTTACACGGTATCTTGCCACATCCAACACCCCCTTTCCCGGTCTCCAGTGGAAAAATGCCTTCACCGCAGCCGTCCCCATGGGCCGGGTGAAAACAAAAACGCTGTGCAGGATAGACCCACACAGCGTAAGAAGCAAAAAAGCTCTCAGGTACACGTGCACACAAAACACAACGGCAAAACCCACCCCTTGCGTGATAGACTGGAATGACGTATAATGTTTCATGCGGTGCGGCCAAATGGCCGTTGTGTAGGTGGTGTCAGCACCTGCTCAGGCCCATGGGTGCTGGTAACGCCTGCGGGCTGCCGCATTTTTGTTTTTCCGCGTCAATTATAGCAGGAAATCCCGGGCAGCGCAAGAGCGAAAACTTGCCCGATTTCTTTCAAAAAAAACCTTGACATTTCAGTTAGCGTGTGCTATCTTAGTATCAGTTAGCAGAAGCAAACTGCTGCTCAATCTACTACTCCTCCAATGTTTCGAACCAAGAGAAAGTCCGCGCCTCGGCGCGGGCTTTCCCTTTTTTTGTTGAAAGGCGCGAAAAAAACCTTGACAACTGGGCACAGTGCCGCTATAATATAATTCGTTCAGCAGAAACGGACGATTAGCTCAGTTGGTATGAGCATCCGCTTGACGTGCGGGAGGTCACAAGTTCGAGTCTTGTATCGTCCACCAGCCGAAACCCCTTGAACCACAACGGTTTGAGGGGTTTTGTTTTATGGTGCGTTCTGGTTTATCAGTCACGCGTAAGTAACCATAAAAAAGGAGGGGACACCCCCTCCTTTTTACGTTCCGTCCAATTTTCGTATCATTGGTATAGGCTCTGCGGCTAACGACCTGGAGCGCGTTCATGAAATCATCCATGATAGCCCAGACCGTTGCCGGATCTTTCCCAGATACAGCCCCGAGAGCCTGTTCAAAAGCTTCAAATAAGGAGAGCAATGAGAGCAAAAGCGAGCACCTGAGCAGAAGCAGCGAGCTTGCGCTCACAGTTTTTCCAAAGACTGCGGAATTTGTCGAATCAGCCGAAAAGGCGCTCTGCCACCCATCGGCGCGGCAGCACAACAAACTTGTGTAGTTCGCTGCGCTTTACTACACTTCGCTGGCGCTCCCCTTTCTCATACATGGTCCGTCCCCATATCGACTGATGCAAGAATCAACTCCACACAGCGGTCGATCCCCAGCTTGCTGCTGTTCAGGCAAAGATCATAATTTGCCGCCATTCCCCACGCCTGATCGGTGATATGCCTGTAATAGCTGGAACGCTTTTTGTCCCGCTCCTTCACATGGCTTCTGGCAGCGTCAACGGCAACCCCATGCTCCGCGATGACACGGCTGGCCCGGTCAGGCAGCGCACCGGTGATAAAAACGTGGAAGCAGTCCTCCCGCCCTTGCAGGATGTAGTCGGCGCACCGTCCCACGATAACGCAGGAACCTTTATCTGCCAGCTCCTTGATCAGCTCGGTCTGATAGGCGTTGATCTGATCCGGCAGGGACATATTCCCCCTCTGATTGGCGTTATAGGCCGAGTAGCCCCGGGATGAAACGCTGGTGAACAGGCTGCTGGCGGAGGAGTATTCCCCCTCCCGACCCACCGTCTCGGCGGACAGCCCGCTGCGCTCCGCCACGATCTGCACCAGCTTCTTGTCATAGAAGGGAATGCCCAGCCGTTCCGCCGCGGTTTTCCCGATGGTATGGCCTCCGCTGCCGCACTGACGGCCTATGGTAATGATACATTTTTTCATTGTTTTGCTACCTCTTTTCCAAAAATCTTCTTCCAAGATAACCATAAGGGGACGTTGTGCCATAGGAAACCAGCAGATTGTTGGTAACGGCAATGACAAATACAGAGGCGATCTGAGAGATGAGGCTGGATACGCCCAGGGAAGCAAGCCGCCTGGCAATTTGTGGCCTCGGAATAAAATATTCCCGTTTCAGCTTGATGGTTTTAAACCGGAACAGACAGACGGCAAAAAAGGCCGCATTCAAAATCTGCCCCAGGATGGTGGCCCTAGCGGCACCTTTGACTCCCCACTGGCACACAAAAATGAAGCGGCGCAGTTCCCGGAGGTCGTCTGTATCCGGGTGATTCATCGAATGCTGGAACGCCTCCAGCATGATCCTGGCCCGCTGGTTTTCCGGGTTTTCGTCCAGGGCGGTCTGTACTGTCTCCATTACGCTGTCCGGAATCTGTCCTGGGCAGAAAAACATTCCGCGATAGTCGCATTCATCCGGTATGAAGGGGAGTAGGTTGTATTCGATGCTGTCCTTGCTCTCGTGGAGCGCCATGCCGCAGGTGACACAGCAGAGGATGGTTTTCCCCTCCAGATTTTCCAGCACATCCATGATCTTCAGCGGGATCGCGGCCTGCGTGATTTCAAAGACGAGCAGGTATACGTCCGCATCGTACGAAATCTCCTGCCAGTTCAAATCCACAAGCTCCGCGCCGGCCAGGATGGCCTGAATTTCATCCGCCAGAACTCCGGCGTTTCCATATACGTTTAAGTACGCGATCTGATATTCCACTTACAGTTGCCTCCTCAGAGTTTTTTGTTGTATATTGTCAAGGATCGTCCTCAGGACGCTTTCGATCCCTTCCAAACGGTGTTCGGGTATTTCCTGCACAAGACAGCCGTTCAGATTTTCGATGTAATCCGTTACGATCCCCTGGGCTGCATAGGCCTTGGGCGTCAGAACGATATGTTTTTTTGCGATTATCGTCTTTATCCATTTTCATTGGAGGAGGAGCTGAACACGCAGCTGTTTAAACGCACCACGCGGTCGGTAGAGATCACCCAGGAAGGGCTGATCTTTTTGAACGACGCAAAAAATGTACTGAATATCATCACGCTGGCCAAAAAAAGGTTTGAGGAGCCGGTTGTAGATGAGCGGCAGTTCTTTTCCATCGGCTGCCACAGCAGCAATGAATTGCACCTGCTGCCCGAGGTACTGCGGCAAATGGCAGATTTCTGCCCCATGCTGTATCCTGTGTTTCAGGTTGTGCCGTTCCAGCACTTGTACCAACTGCTGGACGAGGAAGCGGTCGATGTGATCATCGCGTTTCAGGAAAAGGGCTCAAAGAAAACAGATGGCATTTACAAGGAACTGGTGCAGGTCCGTATTACCGGCGTTTTGCCCGCCACTCATGCGCTGGCAGAAAGGGAGCTGCTGGATGAGGACGATCTCCGAACCCAGCGGCTGCTGCTGCTGGACCCGCAGAGATGTCCCGACCGTTTGAACGCGGTCCAGCATGGTTTGGCAGCAGAAAGGGCTGTTTCGGATCTGCTGATGTGCGGTTCAGCAGATGCCTGCGTCACGCTGGCCAAAGCCGGCTTTGGGATTGCCGTCCAGCCCGATTTTCCGTCCCTGCGGGACCCCGCCCTGGCCTACATTCCAATCAAGGATGTGGAGCCGCTGTCCTATGGGGCATATTACAAGAGCATAACGGGAAAGCCGCTGCTGAAAGCCTTTCTCCAGGTATGCAAGGAGTATTTTTCTTCCATGGATTAACGGATCAGGCAGAAGGGATCGCCGGATTTTGGCGGTCCCTTCTGCCTGATTGATAGAATATTTTTATAAGTTGTTAAAAAACGAAAACAATAAATTGGCACTCTTGTGCTGACAGTGCCGCGCTTCCTTTGAAAAGCCCCGGCGCCGCTGAACAGCGATGCCGGGGCCATGGTTCAATTTCATGCGGAATGGAGGTTTTGCTGCGGATGGAAAAATAACCAGGCCCCCAGGACCGGACAGCAGCTGGATGGGTTAGGGGGACGCGGGAGGAAACGCAAAGATTTTTGATAAAAAGAACAGTCTCCTGATATATATTAACCGCACAAATTGATAAAGTATGGGCACGGGAACTATTTCGGAAATGGATGGGACCAATCATGAAAAGGACGCCTCAATCTTCCATGGGCAGCGAGCTGATCCAGCGCTTTTCCAACCTTCTGGTCAGACTGCTGGCATTGAATTTCCTGACACTGGTTTTCTGCATCCCCGTGATCACGGCGGGGGCGTCGCTCACCGCGATGCACGACTGTCTGCTCAAGGTGCTCCGCCGGACCGACGACCAGGTCGGCAAGCAGTTCCTGCGGTCCTTCCGCAGCAATCTGAAGCAAGCCACCCTGCTGTGGCTTCCCTTCCTGCTGATCTTCTCGGCCGCGCTGGTCAACACCGTGATCCTGCTGGCGGCGCCGGACACCCTGGCGGATTGGGTGGTGGTCCCGGCGGCAGCGGCGGCGATTACCGCGTTCCTTCTGTTCCAGTTTGTCATGCCCATGCAGGCGCATTTTGAAAACACGCCGCTGAACATCCTGCGTTCCGCCGCCATCCTTGCCGTGGCCTACCTTCCCAGGACGGTCCTCATGGCGGTTTTGTGGATAGTCCCCGTGGCGTTGTTCTGGAATGTCACCCTGTCGTGGTCCTTGATTGCACTGTTCGGCCTGTCTGTGCCGGGCTACCTGTGCGCGAGGCTCTACGATCCGATTTTCCGCAGGCTGGAGGAAAACCAGGAGCAGGAAGGGATCGAGCAATAAATTCCGTCCAAGATGAAATCCATTGGAAACTGAAAGGGGAAAGGGAATATGAAACTCTACGTATCCGCGTCTGCGGCAAGAAGCGGCTCCGGTGTTGCGGACAGGCCGTTCAAGACCATCGGCGAGGCGGCGAAGATCGCGCGCCCGGGGGACGAGGTCATTGTGGCCCCGGGCATATACAGGGAATATGTGGACCCGGCCCGCGGTGGAACGGCGGACGCCCGCATCACCTACCGTTCCGAGGCGCCGGGACAGGCCGTCATCACCGGGGCGGAGCCCGTCAAGGGCTGGAAACAGCACAGCGGCAATACCTGGGTGTGTAAAATCGGCAACGGCGTGTTCGGCGGCTACAATCCCTACACCACAGTGGTGGAGGGGGACTGGTACTTTGCCCCCGACCCGGTGCACACCGGGGAGGTCTACCTGAACGGGAACGCGATGTACGAGGCGCTCTCCCTGGAGGAAGTGCTGGAACCGAAAATCTTCCCGCTCTCCTGGGAAAAGGAGGCATCCCTCCGCAAGTGGTACACAGAGCAGGAGGGGGACTGCACCGTGATCTACGCCAACTTCGGCGGCGCGGACCCCAACCAGGAGAATGTGGAGATCAACGTCCGCCGGAACTGCTTCTATCCCTCCAAGGAGGGCGTAGGCTATATTACCCTGTCCGGCTTCACGGTGAAGCAGGCTGCCACCCAGTGGGCCCCCCCCACCGCCTACCAGGACGGCATGGTTGGCCCCCACTGGTCCAAGGGGTGGATCATTGAGGACTGCGAGATCTCCGATTCCCGGTGCTCCGGCATCACCCTGGGCAAGTATCTCCAGCCCAACAACAACAACAAGTGGACCACCAAATACACCAAGGACGGCACCCAGACCGAGCGGGACAACATTATGCAGGCCCAGCTGGAGGGCTGGACGAAGGAGGCCGTCGGCTCCCACATTATCCGCCGCTGCAACATCCACCACTGCGGCCAGACCGGCATTGTAGGCCATCTGGGCGGGGTATTCTCCCTCATCGAGGACAACCACATCCACCACATCAACAACAAGCAGGACCTGGCCGGGGCGGAGATCGGCGGCATCAAAATGCACGCCGCCATCGACGTGACCATCCGCCGGAACCATTTCCACCACTGCACCCGGGGCCTGTGGCTGGACTGGCAGGCCCAGGGCACGCGGGTGACCCAGAACCTGTTCCACGACAACACGCCGCCGGAGGACGTGGCGTGCGGCCCGATCCTGGGCATCGGGGAGGACATTTTCATTGAGGTCTCCCACGGCCCCACGCTGGTGGACAACAACCTCCTGCTCTCCCGCTGCGCCAGCCGCATCAGCACCCAGGGGGTGGCCTTCGTCCACAACCTGATCGCCGGCTCCTTCACCTGGGTGGGCCTGGGGACGGACAACGGCGGCAGCCGCCTGCCCACCCCCCGCTATACCCCCTACCACTTCCCCCACCGCACCGAGGTGGCGGGCTTTATGACCATCCTCCACGGCGACGCCCGGTTCTACAACAACATTTTCGTCCAGCAGCCCGTTCCGGAGGCCTACCCGGTCCACGCGAAGCGGCAGGGCGAGGAGAACGGCTACAATTTCGTGTGCGGGACCTGCCCCTACGAGGGCTATCCCACCGCGGAGGCGTATTTCCCGCAGTTCGGCCCCTGGAAAATCGACGATGAGCACAACAAGGACAGGTATTACGACCATCTGCCCGTCTACACCGGGGGGAACGCCTACTTCAACGGCGCGAAGCCCATGAGCGGCGAGACGGACGCCTTTGTGGACACCGAGCATACCGTGACACTCTCCCTCACCTGCGATGACGGCGCTCCCCGGCTGGAAACGGACCTGTACGCCTATCTCCAGACCCAGTGCAAAACTGTCTCCACCGAGACGCTGGGCATGGCCTTTGAGCCGGAACAGCGCTTTGAAACGCCGGACGGCGAGGAGATCGTGTTCAACCAGGATTACTTCGGGGACCACCGGAGCGTGGCTCCAGTCTGCGGCCCCTTCGAGGGGAAGGAGCAGAGCGGGCGTCCGCTATTTTAACAAGTCCTGATTAACGGTTTTCCGTCAGTTCCATGCTCTCCTTGACGAAATCGTCCTCGGAATTTGTGATGCGGTAGGCCCGGGGCGTCATTCCGGTTACCCGTTTAAATTCCGCGCCCATGTGGCTCTGGGAGGAAAATCCCAGGCACGCGGCGATGTGGATATAGGAGTAATCGGTATACGCCAGCAGGTGCTTCGCCTCCTTGACCTTCTCGTGGAGGATAAACTGCTTCAGGGATACCTGTTCGCATTTCCGGAACAGCGCGGACAGATAATTCGCCTCCAGGCCGATGGCGTCCGCGATGCTCTGCACGGTGAGCTTTTCGTGAAGGTGGGCAAAAATATAGTCCTTACAGTGGGAAATATGCCGGTTCTCCATCACCGGCGTATTTCCCTCTTTTTTGACCAGAAGCTCGTGGACCAGTTCGGCGTATTGCAGCTCGGCGCCGTGGTAGAGGCTCTCAATGGTCATGATGTCGTGGCACGCCTCCAGCTGCTGGATGAACACGTCGCTCAAATAGAAGCTGGTCTCAAAGTGCAGCCCGCCCTCAATGGCCGCCCGGCTGGCCAGGGTGATGGCCACGATGCCGATGTTGATGGCCTGACGGACCGGGTCCTCGGACAGCTTTCCGTACCGGCCGGGGAAGCGCTCGTCCAGGACCCGCCGCAGGCCCTCCACATCCCCCCTGCGGATGCAGGCGCACTCCCGGACCTCGTGGTTATAGGGGTTGTGGGCAAAGCCGTTTTCCACGTTGACAAAGACCGTTTTGTAAAACTCCTTGAGGGCCTTCCGCTTGATCTGTTCGTAGACGCAGTTAGCGGCCAGCAGCTGCTGGCCGCTAAGAGGGGGCACCCCCTCTGGAGCCCCGGCCTCGGTATGGTACAGCAGCAGGATATCCTCCGCGAACACGTTGATGGAGCAGTACGGAATGTTCTTCTCCCAGGCCGCCGCCGCTTCGTCCGCCGGGTCTATGGGAATATACAGCTTGTGCTGGAACTGAACCTCCTCGGGGAGCTGGATGGGGCCCAGCAGGCAGAACTCGTCCCCCATGGGGATCCAGGCATAGACCAGCTTCCCGTTGACGGAAAACATCAGCGGGGGCTGGGACGGGGCGTAGGTGCGGATCAGCGGGTGGTTCAAAATCAGCCCGCCGTCGTTCACCCCCAGCTGAATATCCTCGCTGGCGGCTTCCTTCAGCAGCGTCCGGTCTCTTGCGTAAACGCGGATCATGGAGTGGATATGTGACAGAACATGGGTGAGCAGATAGGGGTTTTTCATGGCCCGGCACGCCTCCTCTCAAGCTATTTTCATAAAAAAAGGAAAACAGGGGAAAAAAAATTTGTGCGAAATCCGAAACGCCAAAGATTTGTGATAACTATAATGGATTTATGATATATTTGTCAAGAGCCTTTCTATATAATTTTGTCATGCTTGGTAATGCATTACAGCACAGTTTTATCGTCACAGCGCTTCAAAACAAGGAAATACTTTTTTGAAATCTGCGGCAATTCCTGCCGCGGAAGGCCGCGTACGCGGCTTTGCTGGGGACTCCATAGGCAAAACACAGCCTCTTTCAGGGGCTGGCGGGTCCTTCCTGCCTTGAAATCGGATACCGGTCTTCAGGTGCTTTGACTATGAACATCAAAATCAGTAAAGGAGAATCGGTATGAAGAAGAAACTTGCACTGCTTTTGGCGGCTGTCATGCTGCTGAGCCTGACACTTGCCGGATGCGGCAACGGCAAGACCCCGAACGAGCCCGGCGCCAACAGCGATCCCGGAACCGGCGACGACGCCAGCGACCCCGGAACCAGCGATCCCGGAACCAGCGATCCCGGCACCTCCGGCGGCGACACCATTACTTACTGGAACATCGCGACCGATGAACCCGATACGACGGTCTTTTCCTACGCCGTTGACAAGTACAACAGCGAAAACTCCGCCGAAAGCGGCTACACGATCGAGCAGGTCTCCACTGTGAACGACCAGTACAAGAGCAAGCTGGCGGTGGCCATGGGCGCCGGCCAGTGCCCGGACGTCTACGTCCACTGGACCGGCGGCAACCTGGTGGAGTATGTGAACTCCGGCTATGCCCAGGACCTGACCGCGCTGGTTGACAAATACGGCCTGCGGGACCTCTACACCGAGGCCTCCCTGGCCCAGGGCTCCGTGGACGGCAAGATCTACGCCCTGCCCACCAAGAACAACTCCATTGCCGCCTTCTTCTATGACAAGGCCATGTGGGCGGAGAAGGGCTATGAGGTCCCCACCACCATCGCCGAGCTGGAGGCCCTGTGCGACAAGATGGTGGCCGACGGCATTACCCCCTTCGCCCTGGCTAACCAGCCCCAGTGGACCGGTTCCATGTACTATATGTACCTGGTGACCCGCCACGGCGGTCCGGACGTCGTGACCAAGGCCTATGACGGCTCCGGCTCCCTGGTGAACGACTCCACCATCTACGCCGGCCAGAAGATCCAGGAGTGGGTGGAAAAGGGCTACTTCCCCACCGGCGTCAACTCCCTGTCCCCGGATAACGGCGATGACCGCGCCCTGCTCTACACCGGCGCCGGCATGATGCTCCAGGGCTCCTGGCAGGTTGGCTCCATCAAGAGCGAGAATCCTGAGTTCTATGAGAATCTCGGCTGCTTCGCGTTCCCGGCCCTGGAGGGCTCCAGCGCCGACCAGACCGCCATCGTGGGCACCCTGGGCGATGTGTTCATCTCCTTCAACTGCACCGGCGAGAAGCTGGAGGAGGCGTTCAAGATGGCCGCCTACTACTCCAGCGAGGACTGGATGAAGCTGGACATCGAGAGCGGCAACCTGCCCCCGCTGCAGGCCGCTACCTCTGAAGAGCCCGCGTGGCAGGACCTTCTGGGCATCCTGAACGAGGCCTCCGCCGTGCAGCTCTGGTGGGACCAGTATCTGCCCGCCGCGGTGGCCGATGTCCACAAGTCTGCCTCCCAGAAGTGCTTTGACGCCTCTGCCACGCCGGAGGCCATTGCGGAGGAGCAGCAGGCCGCCATGGATGAATACCTCGCACAAAACGGCTGAAGCCCCCCGGACGCGTGAGGTTTTATTGCTAAAAGAATCGGGCAGGGGTTCGCCCCCTGCCCGATTCTATATAGAGTGCACAGAGGGAGTGTGATTTCATGAACAGTAATGTCAGTCTGGCACAAAAGAGAAGGCGCTCTTATGGGATCTGCGCCGCAGTCTTTTTGTTCCCAGCCCTGTTTTTCCTCGCGGTCTATCTGCTTTACCCGATCATCGCCACCTTTTTCAACAGCCTCCACCAGTGGAACGGCATTTCCGCGGACAAGAAGTTCATCGGACTGGCCAACTGGACCAAGCTGGCCGCCGACAGCGATTTCTGGCGGGCGTTTTTCAACAACATCAAGATCATGGTGCTCTCCCTGGTGATCCAGATGCCCATCGGCATCCTGCTGGCCACCTTCCTGGACGCGGTGGGCAAAAAGGGAAATGTGTTCAAGGCCATCTGGTTCCTGCCCATGCTGATGAGCTCTGTGGCGGTGGGCTATCTGTTCCGCTACGCCCTGGCCACCAACGGGGGCCTGATCTCGTCTATTTCGGCACTGTTCGGCGGCGGGCCGGTGGACCTGCTGGGCAATCAGGCCACCGCGCTGTACGCGGTGATCGGCGTGGTCTGTTGGCAGTTCATCCCGTTCTATATGGTCTACTACATCGCCGGGTATTCCAGCATTTCCCCGGATATCTATGAGGCGTCCATCATTGACGGCTCCACCCGGGGGCAGTACGTGCGGCATATCGCGCTGCCCCTGCTGGTGCCCACCATTAAGAGCGCCATTATCCTCTCCCTGATCGGCTCGCTGAAATACTTCGATCTGGTCTACGTCATGACCGGCGGCGGTCCGGGCACCTCCACCGAGCTGATGGCCACCTATATGTACAAAAACTCCTTTGATACCTTCAACATGGGCTATGGCTCCACCATCGCGGCAGGTATGTTCATCCTCATCACTCTGTTCGCGTCCATTATCATGCGGCTTCTGAACGGAAGGGGGAACGACTGATGGCCGGAACTGATATGCAGCTGAAAAAATCGGCGCGGAAGAAAAAAGCTGCCTGGGCGGTGGCGGTGATACTCGCACTGCTCTGGCTGCTGGTGGCCTTTGTGCCCTTCCTGTTCATGGTGCTGACCGGCTTCAAGCAGAAACTGGAGACCATTTTGTACGGCGCGTTCCATCTGCCGGAAACCCTGTATCTTCAGAATTACGTCGACGTGATCACGGATGTCAATTTCTGGATCTATTTCCGGAACAGCATCATCGTGCTGGTGGTATCGCTGGCCATCCTGCTGTTCATCTCCGCCTGCGCCGCGTATCCCCTCTCCCGGTTCAAATTCAGGCTCCGCGGGCCGGTCTATCTGCTGATCGTAGCGGCCATGTCGGTGCCCATCCACGTCACCATGATCCCCATCTTCCAAATGACCATCAACATGGGGCTGTACGACACCATCTGGGCGCTGGTGCCCACCTCCGTGGCCTTCGCCTCCCCCATTTCCGTGTTTATCCTCACCGGATTTATGGAGGGCATTCCCCGGGAGCTGGAGGAGGCATCGGATGTGGACGGCTGCGGCCTTTACCGCCGGTTCTTCAAGATCATCCTCCCGCTGTCCACGCCGGGCCTGTCCACACTGGCGATCTACAACGGCGTGAACATCTGGAACGAATTTATTTTCGCGTTTACCCTGACCCAGTCCAACGGGAACAGGACGCTTCCCCTGGCGCTGTGGAATTATCAGGGCCAGTACGCCTCCAACACCGCGATGATCATGGCCTGCCTGACATTGTCGGTGCTGCCGATGATTATCCTGTTTATCGTCATGCAGGATAAGCTGGTCAAGGGCATGATGGCCGGCGCCGTCAAGGGATAAGCGGTACGCTTTTTGCCCGTGCGTCTGGCTCCGGGGATTTCCTGATCGTAGGCAAACTGTTTATAAACCGGCTCTGAGCGCTGTCAATATGGCGTTCAGGGCCGGTTTGTTTTGACGATACTACGCCTAAGACATCTTCAATCGTAAACTCGATCGTGCAAGAATGCCTCCTCTTTGTATTTTCATCGGATTTTTTGAAAGAATTGGTGCGCACCTTTTTTACGTTGGCGGCATTATATTATATGACTAAAAAGCGGTACAGCCTGACGGCAGCCGTGCGCCCTCCGGGGGCGGGCCCTTCCCTGCTGGTATATGCCAGCAGACGCCAACGGCGGCTTGTGCATCGGGCGCAGCTGCGTCGATGCACTGGGGGCCTTCGGACACCAGCAAGCTGTACCGGGTATATACCGGCGCATTGCTTGCTGCTGCTATCAGTGCTTATATCAGGAGGGTTGAAAATCGTTCGTATTGGTGGTACACTCTATTTGACTGATCAGGATTTGAGGAGGTGCGGAATATGAAATATATCGGTACATTTTTACTGTTTTCTATTGCTGTAATTTTTTTGTGGATGGGATATATAATTTCGTCTGTTTTTGGTCTGTTAAGATGGCCTGTTTTCATAATAGTCTGTCTGTTTTTGGGTGAAATTTACTATCGTATTTGTAAATGGATGTACTCATACTGCCAAAAATAACTTCCAGTCTGTCGGGGGATTTCATCTTTATGGTGAAATCCCCCTTGACAAATGCTCTCTTGGCCGAATCAACTGTATCAGCCGTCCCTCTGTCCTCCTTAATGCGGCATTTTTGGCAAGACCGCTCCCTCCTTCGCTGAGACAAATCCGCTTGCTTCTCCGGTTATTTTCCTGATACTCCGGAAATGCATATCCATCTTTCTTCAGTCCATTCAATTCTGTCAATATGTGTCAACGCCAATCTGAAATTGTAAGAAAACGCCGAAGAAATTTGGCTCATCGGTAGAATGAGTGGGTGGTAAAAACTGAACAAGCCCTTGGCAGCACAGGGGAAACGACTATGATTAAGTTGCGAAACAAAAATCA
>CAJTGJ010000009.1 GCA_910575695.1 Oscillospiraceae bacterium
AATCAAACTCATCATCCGTACCGCTTTTGGCTTTCGCAACGTGGATAATCTTCTCGCTATGGTTATGCTCTCCTGCTCCAATCTTCATCCCACTCTCCCTAACCGCTGACCCGCCCACTCTTTCTACCGAAGCCTCAAAAAATATAATTGCGATGGTAGTATGTGTTGGATTTTTCGTTGTAATGAATATGTGCGATGGACAAAAGACAGTACATTTGGTAATAAAAGAAGATACGAGTCATCAAAATACAAACGTGTAGGGCTGAAGTATATAACTTCCGGTTTAGCGGTCTAATAAAAGTCCAAAACAGGGCAGCGGTGACAGGTATTGTCTATCCCGCCGCCCTGTTCGGTATCGCTCCAAGCTGGGTTTTTACCGTCTTTTTCGAGTACCCATTGCGGTAATTCCGGGGCTTGTTTTCGACGTCAGGATCCGACATCCGCTTCATACCCCAGCTCTGTATCCAGCTCGCTCTCCATCACCTGTAAGCTTGATGGGCCGAAATGTTGCTTGTCCTTGCTCTCGCCCACTTTTTCTTCTTCTGCGGGCTTGACCGTATTGTACCCTTCCACATTGGCCTCCGCATCTGCCGGGCGGCTTTCGTCAATTTTTGAATTTGCTCATTTACAATTTCCTATACGAAAAGTTAACCGTCCGGTACACTCCCGCGTGTACCGGACGGCATTTTGCGTTACCCATAAAATCGCATGGCGCTGATCGCGTTTTTTTCTATCGCACATTCCAGCTTGCTCAGCTTTTCAATGTGTTCCGAAATGCTATCGGAGGTCTTGGCCTCCTGTACGGTTTTCCGCTCTGCAAACGGGGAATGTACTATCGCAGCGGAGGAGTGGTTGAACGTGTTCATAATCGTATGCTCCTTTCATTTTGAGGCGCCTTTTGTTTGCCGCTTCTAAGGACAGTATACGATTGCAAATGACCCATTTCCATGTTGACAACTTACAGGATTCTTTTTATAATTTGTGGCAGTATCACAAACAAGAATATTGGGGGCGAAAGCCATGGATCATTCCGATTATCCAACCCTGCATGAGCTGCTGGAACTTCCGGTCTTTGCGGGAAGCAGGGTGCTGTGCGGCGGGGAATCCCTGAACCAGCCAGTGGCGGGCGTCAGCCTATCCGATATCCCGGATTATCAGAGCTGGATCTATCCCCATGAACTGCTTATCAGCACGTGTTTTGCCATCCATGATGACCCTGCCGCAATCTCCAGCTTTATCCCAACGCTGGCTGCACATGGGCTGTCAGGCGCCTGCATCAAGCCCTCCCGCTTCTTGGGTGTGATGCCGGAGGCCATGCTCACCGCCGCAAAGGAGCTGTCGTTTCCGCTTATCGAATTGCCGGAGCAGATTCGCTTTGCGGACATCACCAAGGCTGTGTCAGATGAACGTCTGCGCCGCCAAACTGCCTTGCTGCGCAGCAGCCTGTCCGTGAATCAGATGCTCATTCAGACCATCACCGCAGGAGCTTCTTTGGAGCAAATTACGGATATGGTTTGCGAAATTACTGGCAGCAGCGTCCTGCTGGTGGACAGTCTCAACTGCCGCCAGGCCCGCAGCATCAGTGGGCAAGACACCGCCCGCTTCTCAGGACTGGACGGCTCCGAGGTGGATCAGGCAATTCTGCGGGATGCTGACAGCTATGAGATGTGCGTAGACGGCCACAGCTTCGGTGCGCTCTATTTGTGCCGGACTGGCAGGAAGCAGGCATTAGGGAGCGAGATGCTGTCTCAGGTATTGCAGGCTATCCCCCTTGAAATTTCTCGCGAACACTCCATGAGGGAGCGAGAAAGCCGGAGTTTTTCTGAATTTTTCCTTCATCTTGTGTCAGATCGGATCATGGATGACCAATGGGAGCAGTCCCGGGCCAACGCATTTGGCCTGAACCTGTCCCGCCCCCATGCCCTGCTGGGTTTGCGGGTGCAGATGCGGCGGGAAAATGGCCGCTATGCCGCGATATTTCAGCGCGCAGCCTTTTTCCAAGCGCTGCGGCGGCAATTTGATAGTTTGAGGCTGAGCGCTCACATCATGATCCAGAACGACATGGATTTGGTTCTTCTGGAATCACAGGAAGGAAGCACTCCATTGGAGCCCAGTTTATCGTGCCTTCCCGCCATTTTTAACACGTTATTTTTAGATTATCCAGCCTTAACGGCGGTGGGGGGATGCAGCCGCTCCCACACAGGTATACCCGGCTTGTCCTTGTGCCGTTGGGAAGCCGAGCTTGCTTTGAAGGCGGCGCAGAGCAGGGGTGAAAACTGTTTCCTGCAGTTCGACCAGTTGGGAATCCTCCGGCTCTTGTATTCCGGTGATCCCCATCGGGAAATTGGCCTGTTTGTGCAGGAGAATTTAAAGGGGCTGCTCGATCCGAACACGTCCCATAATGGCGAACTGCTGGATACATTGGACTGCTTTTTCCGGAACCTGGGCAACCAGCGCCGGATGGCGCAGGAACTGTATGTCCATTACAACACTGTGGCGTACCGCCTGAAAAGCATACAAGAAATCACTCAGGCGGATCTTGGCGATCCGGCAGAGCGGATGCAGCTGGAACTGGCTCTTTATCTGCATAAGTTCAACACGCTGTAGCGTCATAAAACGCAGAAATAAAGGCCGCGCCGCTGTAACTCTTTCCATATCTGCTCAATTATCATTTGGACTAACGCTGACAAGCTCAGGAGACACAAGTATGGAGAAAATTCTATTGCTGGAAGACGATGTGAGTCTGATTGATGGACTGACCTATTCCCTGCGGCGGCAGGGTTACGAATCGGACGTTGTCCGGACGGTCGCTGAGGCGCTTGCGCTTCTGCCCGACCTCAGCCAGTATGTTCTGCTGCTTCTGGATGTTACTCTGCCGGACGGAACGGGGTTTGAAGTCTGCGAACGGGTCAGGGCACAAAATCAGCGGATCCCCATTATTTTTCTGACTGCGTCTGATGAAGAAGTCAGCATCATCCGCGGCCTGGACAGCGGTGGCGACGACTACATGACCAAACCGTTCAAACTGGGCGAGCTGTGTTCCCGCATCCGGGCGCTGCTGCGCCGGACCGGTGTGGCCAAGCCGTCGCCATCGGAGATGATCCAATGCGGGGACACCCGAATTGACCTTTTGGGAAGCCGGGCCTATCTGGACGGCAGGCCCCTGGATTTGACCGGCGCGGAATACCGCCTGCTCTGCCTGCTGGTACGCAACGCAGACCGCGTTGTCACCCGGGACACCATCCTCAGCGAGCTGTGGGACGACGCCGGGAATTATGTAGACGGCAACACCTTATCTGTTTATGTGCGCCGCCTGCGGGAGAAAGTGGAAGCCGATCCCTCCCACCCTCTGCATCTGCTTACGGTCCGGGGCTTCGGCTACCAGTGGAAAGAGGTTTCGCCATGAGCTTTTATCAGGACAGGCAGATCAGAGGCTATGGACTCTTTCTGGTGTGTTTCTCCCTCTGCACTGTCGGTATGGGGCTGCTGCTGAGTATGGTCCAGATGGAACTGGCAAAGGCCAGCTATCTGTCTCACAGCGCAGCTATCGCAACCGCCCTTTTCCAGCAGGATATTCCCAGCACGGTCATTGCCGCCGCGCTCACAAGTGCAGAAATCAGCGAGGAAGGAACGGCTCTGCTCGCCATGGCGGGGGTGGATGCCACAGCCGAAAGCGGGCTGCTGCCCTTCTACGCGCAGCTCCAACGCTCCAGCTTCACTGCCGCCGCCGGCATGGCCATCCTGTTGGTCATTGCCCTCCTCGCCGGAACCTGGGTGTTCTTTTCGGCGCGGAAACGCTTGTACAACCAGGCAGACCAAGCCGTCAGCGGCTACCTTTGCGGGGATTACTCCCAGCACTTGCCCCGAAGCGGCGAGGGCGCAATCTATCAGATATTTGCCCAGGTGGAACAGCTGGCAACCATGCTCCAGGCCAAAACAGAAACCGAGCATCAGGCGAAGGAATTCCTCAAAAAATCCATATCGGACATCTCCCACCAGCTCAAGACGCCCTTGGCTGCCCTTACCATGTATCAGGAAATCATTGCGGATGAACCGGAGCATCCCGATACGGTGCGGGAGTTTTCTGCCAAAATGTCCGTTTCGCTGAAGCGTATGGAATATCTGATTCAAGCCATGCTGAAAATCACCCGGCTGGATACGGGAAACATCACGTTTGAAAAACAGAATCTCCGCATGGCCGACTTGATTTCCCAATCCATCCGTGAACTGACAACACGGGCCGAGCGCGAAAACAAACAGATTCTCGTTGACGGAGATGCCAGACAGCAACTGGTATGTGACAGGGACTGGACCTGCGAGGCCATCGGCAACATCGTGAAAAACGCTCTGGACCACACCGGTCCAGGCGGAACCGTGCGCATCCATTGGGAGCATACCCCTGCCATGCTGCGTATTTTCATTACAGATAACGGCAGCGGCATCGCTCCGGAGGACATCCACCACATTTTCAAGCGGTTTTACCGCAGCAAGCGCTCTCTGGACACCCAGGGGATCGGGCTGGGACTCCCCCTGGCGAAGTCGATCATAGAGGGGCAGGGCGGAATTATCGCCGTGCAGAGCGATCCGGGAACCGGCACGACCTTCACCCTCTCCTTCCTTACAGAACTGTAAGCTGAAATTCACCTGATTGTAAGCTGCCTCTGTTATACTCTAGCGCAAGGAGGCATTTGTACTATGAAAATTTTGACTGTGCAGAACTTATGCAAGACCTATGGCAAGGGCGAGGCAAAGGTTGACGCCTTGAAAAACGTGTCCTTCTCCCTGGAAAAGGGAGAATTTGCCGCGGTGGTCGGCGAATCCGGCTCCGGCAAGAGCACCCTGCTCAACTGCATCGGCGCTCTGGACACCCCCACTTCCGGCGAAGTCCAAATGGACGGGCAGAACCTGTTCTCCATGGGGGAAGAAAAACGCACCATCTTCCGGCGGCGGAATATCGGCTTCATTTTCCAGTCCTTTCAGCTTGTCTCCGAGCTGAATGTGGAGCAAAACATCATCTTTCCCCTGCTCTTGGACTATAAGAAACTGGAACCCGCCGCTGTCCAGGAGATTCTGGAGCTGCTGGGCCTGACCTCCCGGCGGAATCACCTGCCCAGCCAGCTCTCCGGCGGCCAGCAGCAGCGGGTGGCCATCGGCCGGGCGCTGATTACAAAACCCAAATTGATCCTGGCCGACGAGCCTACAGGAAATCTGGACAGCAAGAACAGCCGCGATGTCATGGAGCTGCTGACCCAGGCGTCCCGGCACTACCAGCAGACCATTCTGATGATCACCCACAACCGAAACCTGACCGCTTCCGTGGATCGCGTTTTCCAGGTGGCGGACGGTGTGCTGACGGACTTGGGAGGGGAAGCGGATGAAACACTTTCTTGATCTGATCCCCATCTCGGCAAAGGTACACCGGAAACAGAACCGGATGTCCATCCTCTGCATTATCCTGTCCGTATTCCTGGTAACCACCATTTTCGGCATGGCGGATATGTTTATCCGCAGCCAGATCTTACAGGCACAGCGGGACGATGGCAGCTGGCATATCGGCCTGAGAAACATCAGCGCCGAGAATGCGGCATTGATGGCGGCCCGGCCCGACATCGCGGTGATTTCCCCCTATGGCACTTTGAATTTTGGCGCCAATCTGGGCTATACCATGGGAGGAAAAGAGACGGTGGTCTTCGGCAGCGATGAAACCCTTGTCACAAAAATTTTTCCGGACATGCTGACGGAGGGCGCTTACCCACAGGCAGAGGGCGGCGCGCTGGTCACAGAAAACGCCAGGGAGATGATGGGGCTCCACGTTGGGGACGAGGTAGCATTGAACACCCCGGATGGGACTTCACTCCACTATCAGATCACTGGATTTGCAGGGAACTCCTCCGGCCTGATGCGCAGCGACGCATATGGAATTTTCCTGTGTATGGACGACTACTGCGCCATTTATCCCGGCGTTGCAGAGGGGGAACCCTCCGATTTTGACATCATGTTCTATGTCCAGTTCTCCCATACCCGGGATATCCAGGGAAACATCAAAAATCTCAAGTCGGCTTTCCAGCTGTCAGACAGTCAGGTGTCCGAAAACACAAAGCTGCTGGGCCTGCTGGGACAGAGCCGGGACAGCTTTATGCTGTTCATCTACGCGGCGGCAGGGATCCTCTTCGTTCTGGTCATGTCAGCGGGAATCCTGATGATTGCAAGCAGCCTGAACAGCAATGTTGCGCAGCGCATGGAATTTTTCGGCCTGATGCGCTGTATTGGGGCAACACCCAGACAGGTCATGCAGATGGTGCGCAGGGAAGCGCTCGGCTGGTGCCGCTTTGCGATCCCCGCCGGTGTGGCCTTGGGTGTCGTTGTGATATGGGTCCTGTGCGCCATCCTTCGATATCTCAGCCCGGGCTACTTTGCGGCAATGCCCGCCTTCGGCCTGAGCCTGCCCAGCGTGGCCGCCGGCGTTCTGGTGGGACTGCTGACCGTGATGCTCGCGGCCCGCTCCCCGGCAAAACGCGCCGCGAAGGTCTCGCCGCTGGCAGCCGTGTCCGGAAGCGCCGGGGATACGCGGCCTGTCCGGTCTGCGGCCAACACCAGACTGACACGGGTGGATACTGCCCTGGGTATCCATCACGCCGTCTCCAGCCGGAAAAACTATCTGCTCATGACTGGCTCCTTCGCCTTGAGCATTGTTCTTTTTCTCTCCTTCTCCGTCACCGTTGACTTCATGCGCCACGCCCTGACACCCCTGCAGCCCTGGACACCGGATTTATCCATCGTCAGCCCGGACCAGACCTGTTCTGTGGACAGCGCTCTGCTGGAACGTCTCAATGAAATACCGGCAGTCAAAGCGGCCTATGGCCGGATGTTTGCCTGCGGCCTTCCAACGACAGGCAGCGACACAGTATCCTCTATGGATCTAATTTCCTATGAGTCAAAGCAGTTCGGCTGGGCCAGGGGCTACCTTCTGGATGGCTCCATTGAGGAGGTCCAAACGGAACCCGGCACAGGGCTGGTGGTGAAAGAGACCGCCAGCACAGTGCAGGTTGGCGATATCATCACCGTACAAGCAGGCGGGCGGACACAGGAAATAAAAATCGCAGGGATCCTATCCGATTGCCCCTTCAGCAATGCCGCTGGTACAGGAATCGTCATCTGCTCCGAAGATACGTTCCGGCAAATGACGGGCCTGTCCAACTACACGGTGCTCGATATCCAACTGGACAGCGGAACCTCAGACAGTGAGGTGAATGCGATCCATCGGATCGTGGGAACCCAGTACACCTTCTCGGATGAGCGGCTTGGAAACAGCAGCACACGGGGCATCTACTACTGTTTTAACCTTTTTGTCTATGGTTTTCTCGTTCTGATTGCCCTGATTACGATTTTCAACGTGGTCAACAGCATTGCCATGAGTGTCGCTTCCAGAACAAAGCAATATGGCGCGTTCCGGGCCATTGGACTGAGCACCCGGCAGTTGTCCAAAATGGTAGTTGCAGAGGCGGGGGCCTACGCCTTGTCAGGCAGCGTGGCCGGTACTGTACTGGGCTTGCTCACCAACAGGCTCCTGTTCGCCATGCTGATTGGGCAAAAGTGGGGCGAGCCGTGGGGCATTCCCTGGTCTGAGTTAGGGATCATCCTCCTGATCCTCCTCTTTTCTGTAGCATTGGCGGTATATGGGCCCATAAAACGGATCCATAGCATGACCATTGTTGATACCATTTGCGCACAGTGATATAACAGGAGGCAGATAATCCCAAGCCGATTATCTGCCTTTATGTTAAGGGACCTCTGATCTGTTCGTGTTTCCCCCGCCGGAGGCCGGATAAATCCATTGAGCGGCGCAATGGGATTCTGCGAGGCAGGGGAAGGGTTATCGCCTTTCGTTATCGGCTCCCGGTTCCTGCCCATGCGGAAGGGTACAGCGGAATCCCGCGGCTTATAACAGGCCGTGTGCTGCCAAGCCAGATAAAAACTGGCCAGCTCAATGTCACGGATCTTGCCGCCCATAACATTGCTCCTGTCCGTAATAGAACGGACTGCACACAGGCGGCGGACATCATCCCATTTCTGATGCTCTGTGGCCGCATATGCTGCCGCCCTTGCCAGATGGAACTATTCAGTTGTAAGCTATGTGAAAAGTGCAAAAAATGTCGAAAATGAGCGCGGTGTAAGCAAACCGCGTGCCGCGCTTGGAATCGCGGCGCCGTTGGCCGGGGCTGTTCCGCCCCGACCAGCGGCGCACGGAAGGGAAGGATTCAAAATGAGTGAAACAATGCTTCAGCAGGTCATGACCGCCCCCGGGACCATTACGTTCCAGACAGTGCCCCGCCCCCAGCCCCGGCCCGGGCAGGTGCTGGTCAAGGTCAAGCGCATCGGCGTGTGCGGGAGCGACATCCACGTCTACCACGGCGCCCATCCGTTTACCTCCTACCCCGTCACCCAGGGGCACGAGCTGTCCGCCCAGGTGGCGGCGCTGGGCGAGGGGGTGGACCAGTTCACCGTGGGCCAGAAGGTGACCATCGAGCCCCAGGTCTGCTGCGGCAAGTGCTACCCCTGCACCCACGGCAAGTACAACCTGTGCGAGAGCCTGAAGGTGATGGGCTTCCAGACCACCGGCGCCGCCAGCGAGTATTTTGCGGCGGACGCCTCCAAGGTCACCCCCCTGCCGGAAAACCTGACCTGGGACGAGGGGGCCATGATCGAGCCCCTGGCCGTCACCGTCCACGCCGCCAAACGCTTCCCCGAGCTGGAGGGGGCAAAGGCCGCCATCCTGGGCGCGGGGCCCATCGGCATCCTGCTGGCCCAGTCCTGCAAGGCGCTGGGGGCGGCGCGGGTGCTGGTCACCGACGTGTCCGACACCCGGCTGGCCCTGGCCAGACAGGTGGGGGCCGATTTTGCCGTGAACACAAAGGACCGGGATTTCGGCGAGGCCCTGACGGAGTGCTTCGGTCCGGACAAGGCGGATGTGATCTTCGACTGCGCCGGGAACGACGTCACCATGGGGCAGGCCATCCGGTACGCCCGCAAGGGCAGCGCCATCGTGCTGGTGGCGGTGTTCAGCAAGCCGGCCTCGGTGGATCTGGCGGTGCTGAACGACCACGAGCTGGACCTGAACACCTCCATGATGTACCGCCACGAGGACTATGTGGACGCCATCCGCCTGGTCAGCGAGGGGAAGGTCCAGCTCAGGCCGCTGATGAGCAGGCACTTCCCGTTTGCCGAGTATCAGGCCGCCTATGAGTATATCGACGCCAACCGGGAAACCACGATGAAGGTCCTGATCGACGTGGACCCCTGCGACGAATAAGCCCGGCCCGCCGCGCGGCGTCCGTCCGGCGCCGCGCGGCGGCTGGGGCCGTCCGGTTTCTTCCTGCCCGCTTGAATGGGAAAGGCGGGAGCGCGTTTCCCATTCAAGTTTGCATGAGGAGACATTTTTCCATAGGGAAAGGATGGAATCATTATGGCCAATCAGCAAGAAGTCAGGGATGTATACGGTTATTTTGAGCAAAAGGGGGACGCGCTCTGCTACCGTTACGAGGCGGAGCGGCTGATTATCGAACCATGGGGCGAGAACAGCCTCCGCGTCCGGGCCAGCAAAATGCCCGAGATGCCGGAAGACGACTGGGCCCTGCTCCCCCCGGAGCGCCCCGGGACCCCCGTCATTGAGGTGCGGGAGGACGGCGGAACAATCACCAACGGCAAGATCACCGCGGTGCTGAACCTCATCGGCAAGCTGGAGATCTACAACCACAAGGGGGAGCTGCTGCTCAACGAATACGTCCGCAACCGCAAGGATATGTACGGCGAGACCTGCTCGTCCATCGAGGTGGAGGCCCGGGAGTATAAGCCCATCATCGGCGGCGACTACCAGATTACCATGCGCTTTGTGTCCAACCCCAATGAGAAGATCTACGGCATGGGCCAGTACCAGCAGCCCTGCCTGGACCTGAAGGGCGCGGACCTGGAGCTGGCCCACCGCAATTCCCAGGCCAGCGTCCCCTTCATGCTCTCCAGCCTGGGCTACGGCTTTTTGTGGAACAACCCCGCCGTGGGCCGGGTGTGCTTCGGCAAGAATATCACCACCTGGGAGGCCAAGTCCGCCAAAAAGCTGGACTACTGGGTGACCGCGGGCGACACCCCCGCCGAAATCGAGGAGGCCTACGCCAACGCCACCGGCAAGGTCCCCATGATGCCCGATTACGCCATGGGCTTCTGGCAGTGCAAGCTGCGCTATCAGACCCAGGAGGAGCTGCTGGAGGTGGCCCGGGAGTACAAGCGGCGCAACCTGCCCATCTCGGTGATTGTGGTGGACTTCTTCCACTGGCCGCTCCAGGGCGAGTGGAAGTTCGACCCCACCTACTGGCCCGACCCCGACGCCATGATTGCCGAGCTGAAGGAGATGGGCATTGAACTGATGGTGTCCATCTGGCCCACCGTGGACTACCGCAGCGAGAACTTCGACGAGATGAAGGCCAAGGGCCTGCTCATCCGGGTGGACAAGGGCTTCCCCATCTCCATGGACTTCCAGGGCAATACCCTGCACTTCGACGCCACCAACCCCGAGGCCCGGGACTACGTCTGGGCCAAGGCCAAGCGGAATTACTACGACAAGGGCGTCAAGGTCTTCTGGCTGGACGAGGCGGAGCCGGAGTATTCCGTCTATGACTTTGAAAACTACCGCTACCATCTCGGCCCCAACGTCCAGGTGGGCAACATCTATCCCGTCATGTACGCCAAGACCTTCTTTGACGGTATGAAGGCGGAGGGCCAGGAGAACATTATCAATCTGCTGCGCTGTGCCTGGGCCGGTTCCCAGCGCTACGGTGCCCTGGTGTGGTCCGGGGACATCAAGTCCTCCTTCCCCAGCATGAAGAACCAGGTGGCGGCGGGCCTGAACATGGGCCTGGCGGGCATCCCCTGGTGGACCACTGACATCGGCGGCTTCTTCGGGGCCAACATCGGCGACCCGGAGTTCCACGAGCTGCTCATCCGCTGGTTCCAGTACGGCTGCTTCTGCCCGGTGATGCGCCTGCACGGCTACCGCTGGCCCCTCCAGCCCCAGTACGGCACCACCGGGGGCGCTGCCTGCGTGTCCGGCGCCCCCAACGAGGTGTGGAGTTACACCGACCAGGTCACCGGGATTTTGTCCGACTATCTGCGGCTGAGGGAGCGGATGCGCCCCTATGTCACCCAGCTGATGGAGCAGGCCCACGAGAAGGGCACACCCGTCATGCGCCCGGTGTTCTACGACTTCCCCGAGGACGCCGCCGCCTGGGACGTGGAAAGCGAGTATATGTTCGGTCCCAGCGTCCTGGTGGTCCCCGTCACCGAGAAGGACTGCCGCCAGGTGAGGGCCTACCTGCCCGCCGGGGCCCAGTGGACCAACGCGTGGACCGGGGAGCGCTTCGACGGCGGGCAGTGGATCACCGCCGACGCGCCCATCGAGCAGATCCCGCTGTTCACCCGGGACGGCTTTGCGCTGCCGGTGCGGGGCTGAACAGGTACAGCCTGGGGGGAGCCTATGAAAAAAGAAATTCGGCAGGCATTTGAATTTGACGGCAATTTTTACACCCTGACGGCGAAATGCTTCGACCTGATGGCGCTCAGCCTGTACTGGCTGGCGGGCTGTCTGCCCGTGGTGACCGCCGGGGCGTCCTTCAGCGCCCTGTACGCGGCGGTGTCCCGGTCCGTGCGGCAGGACGTGGGCGCCGTCAGCCAGAAGTTCTGGACCGCCTACCGCCGGGACCTGAAGGCGTCCATCCCCCTGTGGCTGCTGGCGTTGGGGGCGCTGGCGGCGCTGCTGCTGAACACCGGCATCCTGCTGGAGAAGGCCAGCGGCCCTGCGGGGCTGTTCTTCGTGCTGTTTTATGGCCTGGCGGTGCTGGTGCTCCTCACCGCCGCCTGCTACGCTTTCCCCGCCCTGTCCCGGTTCGATATGCCCGTGGGGTGGATCGTCAAGCTGTCCTTTTACCTCACCTTCCGGTGTCCCTGCTGGTGCTGATGCTGCTGGCCGTTTCCTATCTGGCCCTTCTGCGGGCGCCCATGCTGTTTTTGATCGTCCCGGGTATGTCCGCGCTGGTCAGCAGCTTTTTGATTGACCCCCTCCTGGACCGGCATATGCCCAGGGAGGACGCCGCCCAGGCGACCCGTGGCCCGGGCTGACAACACGCGCAACGGCGCAGTTTTGAACAAGAAAGGGGCTTTTCCGTGAAGTTTACCAATGGATACTGGCTCATGAAGCAGAATATCACGCCGGTCTACGCAGTGGAGTACGCCGGACACCGGCTGGAGGGCCGGGTGCTCACCGTATACGCCGCAGGCAAGCACATCGCCGGGCGGGGGGACAGCATGAATATCGGCCTGATTACAGTGCGCCTGACCTCCCCCATGGAGGACGTCATTCACGTGGAGCTCACCCACTTTGAGGGCGGGAGCGAGGTATTGACCCGCCCCCAGGTCCGCGATGCCGCGCCGGAGGTGTCGGTGACGGAGACGGACGCCGAGCTGGTGTTCCGCTCCGGCAATCTGCGGGCCGTCATCTGCAAGGAGCCCAGCCGCTGGGGCATCGCCTACTGCCAGGGGGACCGCCGCCTGACCGCCACCGGATACCGGAACCAGGCCCAGATGCGGGACAGCTCCACCGGCAAGGCCTATATGGTGGAGCAGCTGGAGCTGGGCGTGGGCGAGTATGTCTACGGCCTGGGGGAGCAGTTCACCCCCTTTGTCAAGAACGGGCAGAGCGTGGGCATCTGGAACGAGGACGGCGGCACCGCCAGCCAGCAGGCCTACAAGAGCATACCCTTCTACCTGTCCAGCCGGGGCTACGGCGTGCTGGTGGACACCTTCGGAGACCTGGAGTTTGAGATTGCCAGCGAGAAGGTGGAGTGCGTCCAATTCTCCGTCCCCGGGGAGCGGCTGGGCTACTACGTGGTGGGCGGGGAGGACCCCAAGGGGGCGCTGTCCCGGTACTGCGGCCTCACCGGAAAGCCCGCCCTGCCCCCGGCCTGGTCCTTCGGCCTGTGGCTGACCACCTCCTTCACCACCAACTATGACGAGGCCACCACCAGCAGCTTCATCCAGGGGATGAAGGACCGGAACATCCCCCTCACCGTGTTCCACTTCGACTGCTTCTGGATGCGGGCCTATCACTGGTGCGATTTCATCTGGGACCCGGACACCTTCCCCGATCCGGCGGGGATGCTCCGGCGGTATCACGACAACGGCCTGAAAATCTGCGTGTGGATCAATCCCTATATCGCCCAGCAGTCCTACCTGTTCCGGGAGGGGATGGAGCAGGGCTATCTGGTGAGGAAAACCGACGGCAGCGTGTGGCAGACCGACCTGTGGCAGCCGGGCATGGCGCTGGTGGACTTCACCAACCCCGACGCCGTGAGGTGGTACCAGGACAAGCTGGCCGCGCTGCTGGACATGGGGGTGGACTGTTTTAAGACCGATTTCGGCGAGCGCGTCCCGGTGCGGGGTATCCAGTGGTTCAACGGCGCGGACCCCATGGATATGCACAACTATTACACCTATCTCTATAACCAGGCGGTGTTCACCCTGCTGGAGGAGCGCAAGGGCGCGGGCGGCGCGGTGCTGTTCGCCCGCTCCGCCACCGTGGGCGGACAGCAGTTCCCCGCCCACTGGGGCGGCGACTGCGCCGCGTCTTACCCCTCTATGGCGGAGACCCTGCGGGGCGGGCTGTCCCTGGCCTGCAGCGGCTTCGGCTTCTGGAGCCACGACATCAGCGGCTTCGAGCAGACCGCCGCTCCCGACCTCTACAAGCGCTGGTGCCAGTTCGGCCTGCTCAGCTCCCACAGCCGCCTCCACGGCTCCGGCTCCTACCGGGTGCCCTGGAATTTCGACGAGGAGGCCTGCGTGGTCCTGCGGGAGATGGTGGAGCTGAAATGCGCCCTGATGCCCTATCTCTACCGCCAGGCCGTCATCGCCCACGACAGCGGCGTGCCCATGCTCCGGCCCATGTTCCTGGAATTTCCCGAGGACCGGAGCTGTCTGCCCCTGGATATGCAGTATATGCTGGGGGACAGCCTGCTGGCGGCCCCCATCTTCCGGGAGGACGGCGAGGTGGAATACTACCTCCCCGCCGGAAAGTGGGTGAACCTGCTCACCAGGCAGGTCCTGGAGGGCCCGGGCTGGCACAGGGGCGTGTTCGATTACCACGCCCTGCCCCTGATGGTGCGGCCCAACTCCATCCTCCCCATGGGGGGGCGCAGGGACCGGCCGGATTACGACTACACCCAGGATGTCACCCTGTGCCTGTCCTGCTTTGAGGACGGCGGGTGCGCCGAGATCGAGATCTCCGGCCTGAACGGCCAGACCGTGATGCGGGCCGGCGCCGTCCGCCATGGGGACCGGATCGAGCTGAACGTCAGCGGCGGCGGGAGCTGGAAGTGCCGCCTGCTGGAGGATCTGCCAGCGGTCATCGAGCAGACGGAAGCCCAGGCGGTTATCACCCTTACCTGACCCCAAACCAAGGCGGGGACGCGCCTGCCTCCAAAGCCAGAACCCGGAAGCCCTGCCGGCGTATACCGCTTCAGGCTTCCGGGTTTTATCATTTGCACCGTTCGGTCATGATGGACAATATTGTCTGATCTGTCTGCCGCATTCCCTGCTGGGCTAAGATGCCAATATTCGCGATGGTGTTATCCACGCCCTTAGTGACAATGCCGTCGCCGCTCTTGAATTCCTGGTGGTTCTTGTACATCGAATAGCCCAGGAGCCCTGCGTCCACACTGGCCGCGATCTTGGCGGCGCAGGAGGGCTTTGCCCCGTCGCAGATGGTGCCGCTGATCATAGCCACAGCGTTGACGATGGTGTGCGCAATGGCTTCGTAGCTGCCGTCCAGCAGATAGGCAATCCCGGCCCCTGCCCCGACCCCCGCGCTGACCGCGCCGCAGTAGGCGGAGAGCCGGCCTATGCCGCTTTTCTGATGGATCGTCACCAGGTCGCTGACCAGCAGCGCCCGGTACAGCTTTTCCTGATCGACGCCCAGATGTCTGGCGTACCGCACCACCGGCACGGAAGCGGTGATGCCCTGGTTGCCGGAACCGGAGAGGATCACGACCGGCAGCTCGCACCCGCTCATCCGGGCGTCGCTTCCGGCGGCGGCCCACGCCCTGGCTTCCGTTTTGATGTCGCCGGGGTACTCTGCCAGCAGCACGGAGCCAATATTGGCGCCCCAGTCGTTTTGCAGCCCTTCCTCCGCGATAGCTGTGTTGCAGTCGATCTGCCCGCGCAGCAACGGCGCGATCTCCTCCAGCTCAGTCGTATTCGCAAAATCCAGGATGTCCGCTACATTCAGTACGCTCTTGTCTGTCAGGCTGTCCTCGGCGGAATCTGTCACCGGCTTTTCCAACAGGACCTCACTGTCCCGTTCCTCATGCACGATATTGCTGTGGCTGTTGGCGATATGTACGGAGGCGGAGTGCGCCCCGGCCCAGCCGGTCAACCGGATATCCAGCATCCGGGTGGTATCGGCGCAGACAATTTCGATGGGGGTATCGTCAGCATAAGCCGCGATGGCCTCATGCAGCCCGGTCGGAACAGATGAGATGACCTGTAAGGCTTTTTCCGCCGCACCGGCCACAATACCTGCGGCTATGGCCGCACGGATGCCCTTCAGCCCCCCGGAGTTGGGGACCACAACGCTTTTCACGTTTTTCATGACATTGCCGGAAACCTCGGCCCGGATCCGTTCCGGCCTGGAGCCCAGAATGTCCCGGAGGCGGGCGGAGGCATAGGCGAGGGAAATGGGCTCTGTACAGCCCGTCGCGGGGATTAATTCCTCCCTTAAAATGGATAGATACGCCGTTTTCTTTTCAGCAGTCAGCATAATTTTTCCTCCTTTTACTTGAGGGGGCGTTCAGGCGGCTCCACATAGATCCTTTCACTGGAAAACCCCTGGCCTCGGACCTCCTTGATCTGCGTAATGGTCAGGAACGCGTGGGGATCAACAGATTGGATCAGCGCCTGCGCGGCATACAGCTTCCGGGGCGGGATCACGCACAGCACCCCCCGCTGGGACATTCTGGTCCGGCCAGTCTCAATGTGGACCATCGTGGTTCCGGCCTGCAGATCTGTCAGGCATTTCTGACGGATTTCCTCATATTGGCTGGAGACGACAAAAAGCTGTATCTGGGATTGTCCCAGAAGCATTACCCGGTCCAATACGATCGTTTCCACAACCAACAGGATAACGCCGTGCAGGATTTGTTCTGAATCGGAAAACAGGGCCTGCGCTCCCATGATTACAATATCCGTCAGGTAAACCGCGGCGGAGACCGGGATATGCGTCCATTTATGCAGCACGAGATTGACCACGTCTGTTCCCCCGGTGGAGGAGCCCACCCGCATAACCAGCCCCACAGCGATCCCCACCAGCCCGCCGCCCAGCAGGGCCGCCAGCAGCGGGTCAGCCGTCAGCCGGCCGATGCCCGGTATTCTCTGCGCCGTACCCAGGCACATGGGATAGAGCAGCGAGCTGGCAATTGTGGCAAGAACAAACCGCCGCCCCAACACGGCCCAGCCCAGGGCCAGGGCTGTGAGATTTATACACAGGACGATCACCGCGGTGTCCAGTGGGATAAGCCTTGCCAGAACGATTCCAACGCCGGTAGCGCCGCCCATGATCGCGCCGCTGGGAATGATGAACGCCGCTACGGCAAAACCCAGCAGCATATTCCCGGCCAGAATTGCGGTACAGGTCTCCGCCGCTTTTTTGAGACGCCCCGCCGAAATATACGTCTTTACCATATCATAGCACCAGCACGCTGTCCAGCCATTCCGCGCACGCATCCACCTGCTGACGCGGACCAAGGACACAGACAGCTCCCTGCGCCGCCAGTTCCCCCACGGAATCCGCCAGGGCGGTCAAATCATCGGGCGTGGCGGAGAGCATCTCGCGCCGGACGCGGCACAAATCGTCGTGCGTAATCTGCCGCCAATAGCGGGCATCAGCGGTTTTTCCCTTCATCCGGGCAGTCAAGAGCGGCTCGGACTCCGCTGCCGCGCCAATAATCATACCGGTCAGGTCAATTTCCGCGACGCCCCGCAGAAAATCGGCGGAGGCGCGGCAGCAGTCCAGGGTTCGGGCGGCGCTGGGGTCCCGGTAGGAGAAAAATCCCGCAAAACCAATATCCCGCAGAATCATCCCTGTGCCGTAGGCCCCGCCCTGAACCCGCACGGTATTCCACAGATGGGCCAGAGAAACCATGCGGCCCATGACCTTTGCCGTTCCGCTTCCAGCCCCCCGGAAAACGCCGCCTACAGCCGAAAAGGAAACGTCGGAGGGAATCACAATCCCCTCCCGCCTGGGGCCCCAGGGCCGAATGGACGCGGCGGCTGGAGGAGCAAAGACGCCTTCCGGCAAACTGCCGGACAGGATGCGGACGGCGGCCTCTGCGGCCGGCTTGTTCCCGCCGGTGATGCTGGCCGTCATACGCGCACGGCAGAAGACGCGGCGCGCCAAGCCCTTCAGCTCCTCCGCCAGAGCGGGAAAACGGGCCGGGAAATCCCGCTCCAGATCCGCCAGCCACCGCAGGAAGGTGATGCCGCCAGCCTGCTCCTGCACAGCTCCCTCGGCGGTGGAGCAGGCGAGGACCCTGGACATGGCGGCGTTATGCCCCGCCATCACCGCCTGCTCCGCCATAGCTGCCCGATGCTGGCGCAGGAACACAAGTACCCGTTCGGGATCATCCCATCGCTGCCCCATCAGGAGCTCTGTCAGAAATGACAGGGCTTTTTCCAGCTTTGTGTCCAGAACGCTGCAGGCGGCGCACAGGAACGTCCGGCAGCGGGTGGGAACGTTTTGCTGCCCATATGCCTCTACCGCGAATTGGATGCTCCCAAACAGGGAGCGCATCTCCCGGTGGAGGTCCGCCAGGGCGTAGGACGCCGTATCAAGACAGCCAAACAGCCGGGCCATAAAGGATGCTTTGGCCAGCTCATCCGGGGTAAAATCATCCAATGCGAAATAGAGGTTCAAATAGGTGATCCCGTTGGTGCGCAGCTCGTGGCGCAGAAGTGTGATGCCCGCCGTCCGCTCTTCTGCGAAGGGCAGCTTTTCCGGCTCTTTTGGAACCTGGTCCAGGCGCAGCCTGGGGATGGACGCCAGCTGCTCCGGCGTATCCGGCGCGGCCTGCCACGCGGCGATGGCCTCCTGATTTCCGCGGATGCCGGCGACCTGCTCGGAACTCCAGCCCGACCGGGCGGCGTTGAGACGGGCTTTCTCCTGGGCCTGCCGCTCCTGCCCAGCTGTGTGGGAGGGTCGCATCAGTACCCGGCAATGGTGGGGATTTTTCAGCAGAATACGCTCCAGCAGCTTTTCAAAATATCCATCTCCGCATTTCTGGCGCAGATCGTCAAAAAGCGTCCCCACGCTGAGATTTGCTGCCGGATCTCCGCCGTAGAGCCAGCTCTCCAGCACCTGGAACCCCAGCACAAGCCCCTGCGGCGTCTGCCCGTAATCACGCTGCCGGGCATCAAACTCCAGCTTGTCCAGCGTGGCGAGAATGCGCCGGTGATCCAATCCCTCCCGAACCAGCCGGTTCAATTCTTCATGGAGGGCGGCAGACACCTCGTCCATCCTGCCCTCATCGATATCCCGCGCCTCCAGCGTGACCCATGGCTGCTGGATGCCATCGTGAAGCTCCAGCCGGACGTCCCGCGCCAGTCCGCCTTCCAGGAGCCGCCGCTTCAGCGGAGCCTGGTTATCCCCGCAGAGTATGTCCGACAGCGCCTGCAGCGCCGTCAGCGCCTCCCGGTCCCGGCAGGTACAGGCCACAAATCCGTCCGCCAGCCTGGCGCGGCCCTCCGGGGCTTCCTGATGGGACAGCTCATAGCGGACGACAGACAAGCCGCCCTCCACAGGCTTTTGCATCGGAATTGCCCCCGGCGCGGGGCGGTGCTGATACGCGGAGAGATATTCGCCGTCAAGGATCGCGAGAATTTCCCCGATGTTCAAACGGCCATCCAGGAATATGTAGGAATTGGAGGGGTGGTAGAGGCGGCTGTGGGCGGCGGTGAACGCCTCATAGGTCAGCTCCGGGATATGCTCCGGGTCGCCGCCGGCGACAAATCGGTAGCAGGTATCCGGGAACAGGCGGCGGGCCATTTCGCGCTCCAGGAGAGCGTCCGGCGATGCAAAGGCCCCCTTCATCTCATTGAACACCACGCCCTTGCAGAAGGGAGCGCCGTCCTCCCCCAGTTCATAATGCCACCCTTCCTGACCGAATATCTCCGGCCTGGAGTGGAGCAGCGGATGCAGCACCGCGTCCATATAGACCCGCAGGAGATTGATAAAATCCTGGTCATTCCGGCTGGATACCGGATAAAAGGTCCTGTCCGGGAATGTCATGGCGTTCAGGAACGTATTGAGAGAGCTTTTCATCAGCTCCACAAAAGGCTCCTTCACCGGATAACGCTCTGATCCGCACAGCACTGAGTGTTCCAGAATATGAAACACGCCCGTATCATCCCAGGGCTGGGTCTGGAACGCGATGCCGAAGGTTTTATTTTCCTCCGCCCGCTCCAGCCAGACCAGCCGCGCCCCGGACTTCTGGTGTTCCATCTGCCAGAGGACCGCATCCAGCTCATCTGCGCTTTGACGCCCGAGAACGACAAAGCCTGAAAGGATATCATTCTTTTCCATAATGGGCCTCCCCTCATATGAGAAAATTTTTTCAGGTGTTTTGACTATATTATAAATATTTTCTGCGCCGGCGCAAGCAGGGGTGCTTATTCTGTCTAATTCCGGGCTAAATTGTCCTGCCCGCGGCCTGCCGGTGTCCGCCGGGCCGGAACGGCCTCGGGCTTCCCCCCGGACAGAAGCGGCGCCGGATATGCGCCATCGGTACAGAATAAACCATTTTCAGGGCAGAATCGGCAGCTGATATTGATTTTGCCCGAAAAACCTGTATTGTTAAGGCAGAAAACACCAGGAGGGATACAGCGAATGTACGATCTGCTCATTATCGGCAGTGGACCTGCCGGCGTTTCCGCCGCGCTGAGTGCGAAGGCCCGGAACCTGGACTTCCTCTGGTTCGGCTCCAGAGCGTTGAGCCCTAAAATCACAAAGGCCGAGCGCGTCATAAATTACCCGGGGCTTCCGGCAGTCACCGGTACGGAGATGCGCGATGTCTTCCTGCGCCAGACCGACAGCCTGGGCATTTCTATTCTGGAGGAACGGGTGAACGCCGTTTACAATATGGGCGGATATTATACCGCCGTGGTCAACGAAAAAATGTACGATGGGAAAGCCGTCATTCTCGCCACCGGCGTGTCCAGCAGTCGGGAAATCCCCGGCGAGAGCCGTCTGCTGGGCAGAGGCGTCAGCTATTGCGCCACCTGTGACGGGAGCCTGTACCGGGGCAAACGGATCGCGGTGGTCTGCACAGACCCATCTCTGGAGGAGGAGGTCGAATTTCTGTCGGATCTGGCCGCAGAGGTGCTCCTCTTTACCAGCTATCAGGACTGCGGCGTCCGCCGGGACAATGTGCGGCACACAGTGGGCTATCCTGCGGAAATCCTGGGGGAGGGCCGGACGTCCGGCATCGTCTGCGATGGGGAGACGGTGGAAGCAGACGGCGTATTCTGTCTGCGCTCCTGCGTGGCCCCGGCGGCTCTGCTGCCGGGACTGGCGGCGGAGGGCGGGCACATTCAGGTGGACCGGCAGCAGCGGACCAACCTTCCAGGCTGCTTTGCCGCCGGGGACTGCACCGGACGGCCCTATCAGTATGCAAAAGCGGTGGGCGAGGGCAACGTGGCCCTGCACAGCGCGGTGGAATATCTAAAAAAGGCGGTGGTGTAACATGAGATCACGAATACTACAGGTAAAGGACTATCGGGAGGTGGATGTAAAGCCCCTGCTGAAGCCCTTCATGCCGGATGAGGCAGCGCTGGAGGCGGAGCTGAAGCGGCTGACCAATCCGTATGTCCGCTGGGAAACGGGGGAGTCTGTTTCCGCTGGAGATCAGGCGGTGTGCCGCCTGGTCTCGGACTGCCCCAGGTTCAACAAGGAGAACGTCCGGTTTGTAGCCGGCAGCGGTATGTTCCACAAGGAGCTGGAGGCACTGGCCATTGGCATGAAGGCGGGGGAGGCCAGGGAGGCTGAGCTGCCGGAAGGCAGGGTGTCTGTCACACTGACGGGCGTGATGAACCGCGTGGTCCCGGAGCCCAGTGATGGGATGGTGAAGAAGCTGGGCCTGGAGGGCGTGGAAACCGTGGCGGACTACAGAGCCTATCTGCTGGCGCAGCAGAAAGAGGCCGCGTTCCAGGACGCCCTCTATGAGCCTCAGAAACGGCTTATGGCGGAGGTAATCGCTGGATCGGAGTTTGTCCTCTGCAAGGAGGACTGGGCCGCCGTGGTGAACCGGGAGCTGGACCGCTGCCGGACGCTGTGCCGTCAGGAAGGCATGGTTTTGGAGGAGATGACTCCGGAGCAGTTCCGCGGGCGCATTCCGGTGAAGAGCTACCACGAACTGGTGGCCATGCTCCAATACGACAGCTGGGACAGCCTTTGCCGCTGCCTGCTGGGCCGCTGGTACGCTCAAACCGATGGCTTCCAGGCCGGCGAAGCGGATTATGACGCGTTTATTGCGGACTATGCCGCAACCTGGCATATCTCCGTGGAAAACGCCAGGGAAGCCAATCCCTATGAAACCTTTATTTTCAATGAATACGCCGGACACGCCTATACGGTGTTGAAACAATACATCAGAAAATTTTATTAGGAGGACGCACCATGGCAATTCAAACTGCGGACAAGACCAATTTCAAGGAGCTGATCGGAGAGGACTTCGTGATTGCCGATTTTTATGGCACCACCTGCGTTCCCTGCAAACTGTTCTCGAAAATTTTAGAGGACATTGCGGCGGAAATCCCCTTTCTGAACATCGTCAAGCTCAATACCACCGAGAACCCGGAAATTGCGGAGGAGTACGGCATCGCCGCTGTACCCACCATCCATTTCTACAAGGACGGGCAGCTGGTGGACAGCCACGTGGGCGTCATGCAGCCCCAGGAGGTAAAGGACGTGATTGCCCGGTATATGTATGCTTGAAACGGGACAGAATGTGCGGCAATCCGTACAAAATCGACATCCTTGCTTTTCCGGCGCTTTCCCGTATGCTACAATCGATCCATCCAAAATCATAAGGGGGCTCATACCATGAAAAAGACCGTGAAGCGTATTTCCCGCGCCCTGCCGGCGCTGCTGCTCGCCCTTGTCCTTGCCGCCTGCGGCGGCGCGGAGGCCGTTGACCCGGCAACCTGTACATTTGACGAAATGGCGGCCTATCTGACCGAAAAGGGCTACATTTCCAAGGACGCCGCCCCGGTGGATATGCTTACCACCGAGGGTTACCTCACGGACAACACCGGCGGGGAGTTTCCCTTCGCCCCCTTTGCGGACAAGGCTTTGGACTACGATGGATTGTGGCTGATGTGGTGGGATTCCGCCACGCCCTCTGAGGCATACACCAACTGTTTCCAGAATCTTGCCATGAACGGCGGTGCGGTGGTCTATATGGGCGGCGCGGCCGTGCTGGAGACCGCCGCCTACAACGGCAATTTCGCCATCGCTTTCGCGGAAGACTATGCCCAGAAGGACGCCGTCATTGCTGACTTCCAGGCGCTTTCCCAGAAATAAGTACATATGGATGCCCACCCTATCCTGCAAGGGATAGGGTAGAGGCATTTCTCTGAAACGAACAAAAAAGAAATGGAGAAACCAATGGAAACAAACGCAATTTTCCGGAAAAATTACGGCAGCTTCCGCCGCTTCTTCTCCATGCTGGGCAAAGCAAAGCTGCCCTATCTGTGGATTATTGGATACCTGGCGGCCAACGTGGTGATCGCTAATGTAGGCGTCAGCACCACCGAATACAGCGCCGCCCTTTTTGCGGGGAACGTGGGGCTGACCGCCGTGGTGCTGCCCTATCTGTTTTATCAGGTCCTTTCCCTGGTCCTCAGCTCCGTCTCCGGCCTCATCAACAACCTTTGCACCGCCCGCATGGACCGTAACCTGCGGCGGATGGTCTGGCGCAAAACGGTGAGCCTCCCTCTGCGGTTTTATGAGAACAACAACCCCAAGGAGCTCCTCAGCCGTATCACCACCGACATTTCCAGCATCAGCAGCCTGGTTATGAAGGTGTTCCTCCCCATTTTCACCACCGCCTACTCCAGCTTCGCCATCCTCCGGAAGGTCTCCAGCTATGACGGCTCGCTGATGTGGTCCCTGCTGGCGGCGCTGCCGGTGAACATCCTCATCAGTTTTATCCTGGGGCGCCTGCAATTTGGCGTACAGGATCTCATCAACCGCCGCAACGCTGAGCTGACCGCCTCTGTGGCGGAGCGGACCAACAACCTCATGCTGATCAAATCCATGGGGACCGAGGCGAAGGAGGCCGGTACCGGCGAGGAACGGATGAAAGCCAGCTACCGCGCCGCCGGAATGAATATCTGGATCACCGGCATAGCCATCCCCATCCGGGCCATCGCCGGCGTGCTTCAGACCATCGTCATCATTCTGGTGGGCCGGGGCTACTACGCCTCCGGGGCGCTGGGCCTGACAGAGTGGATCGCCTATTACGGCTTTGCCGTTCAGCTGACCAATATCCTCAGCGCCTACTGCGGCTATTGGACCTCCTTCAAAAGCGCCCAGGGCGCGGTGGACCGGGTGAGCGAGATCATGGATGAGCGGTCCGAGGATCTGGATGCGGGAGCTGCCATGGGCTCCCCCTCCGGCGGCATCCACTTTGAGAAGGTGGACTTCTCCTTTGGCGCGGAGCCGCTTTTCCAGGGCCTGGACCTGGACATTCCCGCCGGGCGGATCACCGCCGTAGTCGGTCCGTCCGGCTCGGGCAAGACCACCCTGCTTAACCTGATCGACCGCCTCTACCCTCTGGATGGAGGGGCGATACAGATCGGCGGAAGGGACGCCTCGGACTACTCCCTGGCGAGCTTTCGCCGGACCCTGGGATATGTGACGCAGGAGAGCGTTATGTACGCCGGGACGATCCGGGACAACCTGCTCCACGGCCTGAATCGGAAACCATCGGAGGAGGAATTGGACGGCGTCTGCGCCGCTGTGGGCATCCTGGAGTATGTACGCCGTCAGCCGCTGGGCTACGACGCCCCGGTGGGCGAGAGCGGAGCCAGTCTCTCCGGCGGACAGCGGCAGCGGTTTTCCGTGGCCCGGGCGCTGCTGAAACGACCGGACTGCCTGCTGCTGGACGAGGCCACCGCCGCCATGGATATCGGCGGCAAGGCGGGTGTCTGGGCCAGCATCCGGCAGGTCATGGAGGGAAAAACCGTGGTCTATGTAGCCCATGACGCCCAGACCATCAGCAACGCGGACTACCTGATTGTCCTCCGGGACGGCAGGGTGGAGGCGGCCGGGGAGCGGGAAGATGTCCTGGCCTCCAACCGCTACTGCCGGGAAATGATGGAAAATGGAGAGGAGGAACGCTGATATGAAGCAGAACGGCAGGGATAAAGCGCAGCGGAAAGTGAAATTTTCGTTCCGGTCCTATCTCACGTTTTATACCCGCTTCCCCATCCCCTGGTGGCTCTTTATCGGCTCCCTGGTGTTCAGTCTCATCAATACCGAGGTTGTCTTGGCCATCTCCAAATATGTCATTCAGGTCAACAAGGGCGAGCTTTACAACGGCGTCATCATCGGCTATTCCCTGCTGACCGTGCTCAATGCCGTGATCTCCATGCTCAGCAACCTCTGCGGCGAGTACGGCATCCAGAAGGTTACGCTCCGGGCCAGGAAACTGCTGTGGGACAAGATCCTCCACCTGCCCATGCGGGAGGTGGAGCGCCGCCAGCCTTCGTCACTCATTTCCGGCGTGGTCAACGACATCACCCAAGCCAGTACTGTCATTCATATGCTCTTCTCCACGGTGGCCTCCATCTACGGCTTCATCCGCTGCTGCGTGGAGATGGCCCGGTTCAACGCGGCGCTCTCCGCCTATATGCTGCTGCTGGTTCCCCTGGCTGTCGGGGTGTTCGCGCTGGTGGGGCAGCTGCAATACCACATGATGCTGCGGCGGTATGAGAGCCTGAACACCATGACGGAGTTTTTCTCTGAGCATATTTCCGCCGCCAAGCATATCAAGGCCCAGGCGATGGAGGACCTGGAGATAGAGGAGGGCCTGCGGGCGATCGACGAGCGGTATAAGGCGGACATTTACTATGCCTTTATGGAGGTTTTACAGGTGTTTTCCAACACGTTGTATACCTCCATCGGTAAGATCGCCATCGCCCTGTTCGGGTCCGGCATGATCCGCGAGGGCCGGATGCCGGACACCGGCATCAACGACTTCTCCACCTACAAGGAGCGGGTGGACCAGTACCAGTCGGAGGTCCTGACCCATTACCAGACCCTCAAGGGTACGCAGGGGGCCATGCAGTACGTAGGCGTCCTTCTGGACGGTCCGGAGGAGGACCCGGACGCCGGGTGCGACCTCCCGGATTCTTCGGCAAACTGGGATATCATACTGGACCGGGTGAGCTTCGGTTATGTTCCCCAGCAGCCGGTGCTCCATGACCTGAGCCTCACCATCCCCGCCGGGAAGGTCACCGCCATTATTGGCAACAACGGTTCCGGCAAGTCCACCCTGCTCAAGCTGCTCCAGGGCATCTACCCGCCGGACAGCGGGCGGGTGTGGCTGGGGCGGACCGCCGTGGACGAGGTGAAGCTGGCCCAGCTGCGCCGCCGGTTTGGCTGCGTCCTTCAGCACAACCCCTTGTTTTCCGGCTCCATCCGTGATAATATCGCCTACGGCGAGACCGGTGAGGTATCGGACGAGGCCGTAATCCAGGCCGCGAAGCTGGCGGACGCGGATGGGTTCATCCGCCAGCTGCCCCAAGGGTATGGCTCCGATGTGGGCGTTGGCGGGGCCTTGCTCTCCGGCGGACAGCGCCAGCGGGTGGCCATCGCCCGGACCATGCTGTCCGACCCGGAATATCTGCTCATGGACGAATCCGGGGCCAGCCTGGATCACAAGAGCGATATAACCATTTACCGCACCATCCGGGAACATATGAAGGGGCGGACCATCGTGGTGGTGGCCCACGATATGCGCTCGGTGATGGACGCGGATCACATTATTGTTCTCAACAGCGGGTCCCTGGAGGCTGTTGGCGCCCACGCGGAATTGCTGAAAACCAGTCCAACCTACCGCACGTACCTGGAGCTCCAGGGCTGCGTCCCGGCGGGAGAGGAGGCAGGCAGATGAAGCGCTTTACGATTATTTTTTCCATCCTGCTGGTTCTGGGCTTTGCAGGTGTGCTGGCCTATGTGGCCGCATCGCCGGAGTTCGTTCCGCCCGCGGCGCTGATTGGCGAGGGGGAGGACCCGGATGCCCCCATTTGGGACATGACGATAGAGGAGCTCATGGCTGAAATCGCCGCCCAGGGGCTGATTGATGACCCATCCACTGCAATTTCCATGTCCAGCGACGGCCTTTGCACCAAGGCACGCCAGGTCAGTGGCGCGGAATTTTATTGGTGGGATTTGGACAACCTGAAGGAGGGCAGCATGGAGGAAACCTCCTACAAGAGTCTGAAGGCAGATGGGATTATCAACCTCTATGGCTCCGGACACATCACCAGCTGCGTTCACAACGGTCCCTTTGCGCTGTGGTTGGACCTCTACGAGGGGGACGCTAAGGCGCTGGAGCAGGCGTTCAAGGCTGTGGGCCAGACGAAATAGAAACAGGGAGGGACGGACCGGCGATGGAGATGAAAGTACTGCTGGTGGACAGCGATCAGCAGCTGCGCGAGGAATTGGTCGTCATGCTGTACGCTTTCCAGTGCTTCCGGGTGGCTGGAACGGCGCAGACCTCGACGGAGGCCATTGAGTATGTGCAGTCCAATGAGGTGGACGTTATATTTGCCAACCACCAGCCAGCGGATCCTCGTACCACCGGTGTCGGGGAGTATTTGTCCGCCGTTCTGGGGCAGAGCCATCCCCATATCCAGGTGGTGGTCTATTCCAACTCGGAGGAGTGGGCCTTCAACGCGTTCCGCTGCCAGTGCACCGGATATCTGCTGACGCCCTTCGATCCATTGGCGCTTCAATCGCTGGTCAACCGTCTGCGGTACATTTTCGACCTTCAGCAAGCCAAGCGGGAGATATCAAACCGCAGCATCATGATCAAGACCCGCAGCGGCTATCAGCTTACCCGTGTCAGCGATATTCTTTTCATTGAACGCAGCAACCGGAAAAACCGCATTGTCACTACGGACGGCCAGGAAATCGCGCTGCTGGGGTATACTATGAACCAGCTGGAGGAAATGCTGGAGGGCTGCGGATTCTATCGCTGTTACCAATCCTTCATCGTCAACCTGTCCCAGGTGGCGGCTGTCCGGGCGGACAATGAAGCAAAAAATTATGCGATACGATTCAAAGGGTACGAGGGGGAGATCCTGCTCAGCCGGGAAAAATATGCGGAGCTGGTGGAGCTTTTGAAAGGGCGGTACGCCGGGATCAATATCTGATACGTTGCGCCTGACCGCTGGATTTCTATGGATGAACCACAGCTTATCGTCACCGCAGTTGAAAAGAAGCAAGTGTTTTGACTATATAAGAAAAGCAAGGACCTGCGAAGGCGTCTCGGATTGTTCGCGGGTCCTTGCTTTTTGATTGCTTCCGCAGCTGAAACAGGAAAGCGCCGGGTGGCGACGCGCCATCGGGCGCCTCGCTGAACGGGAATCCGCCGCTGCAGGGCTTGTAAATTTTGCCGCTTTCCCCTATAATGAAATGGATGCTTTGATTGCGCGGAACCCGCGCAAAATACATTTGAAACTGCGAGGTTATCATGAATCAGAAAGAGATCAGCGAGCTGAAACGCCGCTTCAGGCTGGGCAAAAACGCCATCAGCCACATCCACGGCTGCTATGTGAACAGTCAGAAGGAGATCGTCTCCTACCTGAACGAGCCCCTGGACCGGATGCCCGAGGAGGAGGCGGAGAAATACTTGGCCCTGCTGAAAAAGGCCCTGTCCGGCACGTTGGGCCGGAACCTCATCGACATCGTGTTCTCCACCCAGCAAGTGGCGGACAGCGATGAGCACCGCCGCCTCATGGCCCTGCGGGATTCCAGGCTGAAGGACGGCGAGGTGCGGCAGGAGTTCTATCAGGCGGTCATCGACAGCCTGGACATGGGGGAGGGCAATTACCTCATCCTGCTGGCCCACGACGCCTACGACGTGCCCCATCGAGGGAAGGACGGCGAGGACCGCGCCGATGAGGGCGACACCGTGTTCTCCTACATCGTGTGCTGCGTCTGCCCGGTGAAGGACGGAAAGCTGGAGCTGGGCTATTGCCCCGGCGAGAACGAGTTCCACAACTGCGCCCCCAGCCAGATCGTCTCCCCGCCGGAGCTGGGCTTCCTGTTCCCGGCCTTTGACGACAGGGCGGCGAATATCTACAACGCCCTCACCTATGCCCGGAAGCCGGACGAGCTGCACCACGAGTTTCTGGACGCCATTTTCCACACCGATCCGCCCATGTCCGCCGGGGAGCAGCGGGAGGCGTTCCAGACCGCCCTGCGGGAGGGGTTGGAGGGCGCCTGCGGCCTGGAGGTGGTGCAGGCTGTCCACGAACGGCTCGCCGCCCAGATCGAGGAACACCGGGGGACAAAAGACCCGGAGCCCCTGTCCGTCACCGCGAAGGATGTATCCGCCATCCTGCGGGACTGCGGCGGGTCGGATGAGCAGATCGCCGCTTTCTGTGAAAAGTGCGGGGAGCTGTTCGGCGAGGATGCGGCGCTCAGCCCTGTCAACCTCATCGACAGCAAGCGGTTTGAGGTAAAAACGGCGGACGCCGCCATCTCCATCGACCCGGAGCACAGCTATTTGGTGGAGACGCGGATGATTGACGGAAAGAAGTATCTCCTCATCCCCGCCGGGGAGGGGCTGGAGGTCAACGGGATGCCGGTGGACTGGGTGGATCAATAAACAGGGCCTGCTTTATCCAGATTAGAGAATATTCGGCCAAGTCCAAACCGGCGTTTCCCGCTGCCGTTTCGCCCCTCAATGGCGTTGCGTTCACAGGTCTGCCGCTTGAGTTTGGCGTCTGCCTCAGATTCTTTGCGTAATTCCTGTTTCTCGCTTTTTGCTGCTTAAATGTGTTCAGCAGGCCCCGCATACACACGTTAATGATTTTTCTCAATATCCTGCCAGTTTGAATTGCCCAATATCTCCGCGTTTTCTCCCAGGAACACCTTTCCGGCCTCCTGGTCGCCTTGAAGGTGGTAGAGCATCCAAGCGGTCATGCAGCCTTCGGTGCGCACCTGCATCTCGCCGTGCTCCGCGCCGGTGACCCGTGCGCGGACCTTCAGCACATCATCTGTCATGCTGTTATAGATCTCCGCCAAGGAGGCCAGAGGGGCCACACCGCCGAATTCTCCGTTGATGTCTGCCACACCCAGGTCATCGGAGGCGCCAGTGGCCGCTGTCATAAAATAAGGGATGGAAATTTTGGAGCTGTCATACTCCCACCCCATGCTGGCGGCCAGTAACGGATACGCCGCGCTGCCGGTGAAAATCGCTTTGTAGAGGCGGCTGTTTTCGTATTTTTCGGCCGCGCCCAGCGCCCCCGCGCCGCCCTGCGAATATCCGATAATGCCGATATTGTCCCGGTCAATCTGACCGGCAATCTCACTCTCGTTCAGCAAAAAATCCAGGGCGATGGACGTTGTCTCGCCGGTGCCGGCCTGGGGGTCGTCCGTACCCACGGCGACGAACCCCCAGGAGGCCAGCCGCTGGAAGAAGGGCAGATAAATTTTAGCGGGTGTGTTGCTTCCGTTCACCACCATCACCACAGGGTACTGCTTGCCGCTGGTTCTCAGCTCGGCGGGGTAGTATATGCGGATGGCGCCGATGGATTTGTTGTCCGATTTGTGCTCCAGATGCTCCACCTCATAGCTGCCCCGGCCTGCGTAGTATTCCTCCAGCTTGCCGCCTGCGGGAAACGCCTCAGCAAACGACTTGTAGTAATCATCCGTCAGAATGGGGGTGTTCAGCGTTTTCCAATGCTTATACTGGGCATAAGCAAAAAATGCGGCCAGCAGCACCGCCAGCGACAAGACCCCGGTTCCTAAAATCCTCAACACTTTTTTCATCACGCCCATCTCCTTTTTCCCTTGACGTTGCAAAAGAAAAGTATTATGATATCCCTGTTCGGAACAAGCGTCCCAATAAAGAACAACTATTCCTTTTGGCTGATAATAGGATACCACATGGGCTTTCATGATGCAAGAACGTACTGACTGGCGGTGCGCTATGCGGAACAAAAAGGAGGGTTTTGTACCTCAATGAAAAGAACGCAGACAGCATTTTTGAAATTATGTCTGGCGGACGCGCTGATTAAATTGATGGCCGCCCAGGACTACGACGGCATCAATGTGAATGCAATCTGCGAGCTGGCAGGGGTAGGGAGAACAACCTTCTACCGGCATCTTGACTGCAGGAACAGCAAAGAGGAACTGCTGATATTTAAGATCAATTACGAGTGGGGCCGCTATGCTGATTTGCACCAGGAGGATGTGGAAAAAGACAAGGGCTTCGCGCTCGCCTGTTTCATCTATGAAAACCGGCGGCTGTTCTCCCTGCTTTACAGCAATGGGCTGATCGTGGTAATCATGCGGGCTTGCGAATTGCTGGTGTCCGGCGGAGATGCCTGGGACAAAAATAACTCCTATCTGATGTCTTACTTTACTTATGGCTATTTTGGCGTCATTTACCAGTGGATTAAGTACGGCTTTGATGAAACGCCGGAGCAGGTGCAAAGGCATATTATGGATGCCTTTCCGTAAGCTTATGAAAGAACTCCCGTCTGTCTGCACAGACGGGAGTTCTTCTCATTCGAGATATCGGCTCGATCAAACATTACGCCCCGGTGCGGGGCGTAAAATTTCTGCTTGCAATTTCAGGAAAGGATACTATAATAAACCTTGCAAGATATAAAATGGAATTGTGTGGAAATGAGGCGCTGCGATATGGCACGGATCAAAAAAGCGTCCCTGGTGGACCAGATTTACTCAAAGCTCCGGGAGGACATCATCACGCTGAAAATCCCCCTGGGCACCCGGCTCAACGTCAACGAGCTTCAGTCTGACCTGGGTGTGAGCTGCACCCCCATCCGGGAGGCGGTGAACCGGCTCCAGCAGGAGGAGCTGGTGATCTACGAGAACAACGTGGGGGCCAGGGTGCTCACCCTGGACGAGCACGACGTGCGGGAGATCAACGAGCTGGCCCTGACGCTTCAGCAGGCGGCGGTGCGGCTTGCCATGAAAAACGGGGACCGGGAGGCGATGGTCAGGGAGCTCACCGAGCAGGCGGAGCGGTACTCCGCCGCCCGCTCCCCCCGGGAGAGCGTCAAGGCGGTACACAACCTGATCGGCGTGTTCTACCGCCACTGCGGCAACAGGCGGCTGGACCGCAGTATGATCGCCATCCAGGGGCAGGTGCTGCTGCTGCGGTACATTTACGCTGAGTGTCTCGGGTGTACCACCCATACCGGCCAGCTCATCCGCATCCGGGACGGGGCGGCTGATGGAAACGCGGACGACATCTGCGCCGCCCTGGAGGCGTATAACGACCGCGCCGCCCCCGCTGTTTTGGAGTGGCTGAACAATCACGCGTAACTTGGAAGAAAAGGGCCGGTCCGCTCAGGGAACCGGCCCTTTTGCTGTACCTCGGGCCGATTTCAAACACTGCTTGTTCAGCGGCCGCCGCAGGAGGCGCAGGGGAAGGGATGCACTGGGATGGGCCGGATAAGGCCCGCCTTGAAAATCGGATGCCGGTTTTCAAGTGTTTTGACGATGCCTCATTGCCGAAGTAATTGCTGCTTGATTGAGTTGATCCCCTTCAGCAAAGCGTTTCGCTGGTTTTGGATTTCTCCATCAAGAATTCGCTTCAATAGCCCTTCCAACACCTGCCCCACCTCCGGCCCCGGCTCGATCCCCGCGGCGATCACATCCCGGCCGTTCACTGCCAAATCCTTCAGCGTAAGACACTGCTTTTCCGCCAGAATCCGTTCCGCCTGGGCCCTGATCTCACCCAGTTCCGCCAGACGGCCCCGCACCTTTTCCAGGTTCTGCCCCATATTGTCCGCCCGCTTGACCTCCAGAAGCTGGAAGAACGCCTCCGGCCCCAGCCGGCTGAGCCAGCGCCGGATGGCCGGGCCTGTGGGCGGCAGCGGCACGTCGTGGCGCTTCACCAGCAGCACCACCCGCTCCCGGGTCTTGCTGTCGAATTTCAGCGCCTGGAGCATCTCGTCCGCCAGCCGGGCGCTGACGGCAGGGTGGCCGTAGAAGTGGTCAACCCCCTGCTCGTCGGTGGACTTGCAGGCGGGCTTGCCGATGTCGTGGAGCAGCATGGCCAGCCGCAGGGCCACATCGGCGGGCGCCGCCTCCACGGCGTGGATGGTGTGCTCCCAGCCGCCCCGGCAGTGCCAGGGGCTGTGTTGTTCCAGTGTGACCAGAGGCCCCAGCTGGGGCCAGAATTGACAGAATACATCCGGGTACTGCCGCAAAACGTTCCCCGCGTCTTTGCCCGCCAGCAGTTTGCGCAGCTCCGCGTTAATCCGCTCCGCCGCCACCCGGTCCAGCATGGCCCGATTCTCATGGATGGCCCGGGCGGTGTGCGCCTCGATCTCATAGCCGAACACAGCGGCGAACCGCAGGGCCCGCATCACCCGCAGGCCGTCCTCCTGAAAGCGCGGGTCCGGTTCTCCCACGCAGCGGATCAACCCGGCCCTGATGTCCTCCGCCCCACCGAAGGGATCGCGCAGGTTCCCGTCCAAATCCATGGCAATAGCGTTCATGGTGAAGTCCCGGCGGGCCAAATCCTCCGCCAGGTCAGGGACAAAGCGCACATAGTCCGGACGCCGGCGGTCGGAATAGGGCCCCTCCCTGCGGTAGGTGGTGATCTCATAGGGTTCGCCCTCCACCAGCACGGTGACGGTGCCGTGCTTCAGCCCGGTCCCGAGAATCCGCCGCCCGGCAAAGCACTTTTCCGTCTCCTCCGGGAGGGCGGAGGTGCAGATATCCCAGTCATGGGGCTCCACGCCCCGCAGCAGATCCCGCACACAGCCGCCCACCAGATAGCCCTCATGGCCCGCCGCAGCCAGCGTTTGCAGGATATATCCCGCCCCGGCGGGAATCTCAAATTTCACCGCGCACCACCCTCTCGCTGTCCTCCGTCCGGGGCCTGACGCTCGTGTCCGTGGTAGAAGCCGGTGCTCAGTTCAAAGACACGATGATACAGCCCGTGAAATAATTGCGCCTGTCTGGCGCACATTAAAATGCCTTATGAGGAGATCTTACCCGCTGTCGCAGGGCGGGTCAAGAAAAATATGGCTCAAAGCATTTGCTTTGGCGAAAAACAGCCCGCGTCAGATGCTCCTGATCCCCGCCCCGCACGCATACGCCAAACCGGGATCCAGCGGCAGGACAGTTCCGGCGCATACGAAAAGGCAAAAGCCCCTGATTTCAGCGGAAATCAAGGGCTTTTGCCCGTTGTGCTTTAGTTGGGATTTCCGGGTCAGTCCTTCAGGCCCTCCGCCCAGGCGGAATACCGGGCCACCTTGCCGGCGCAGTCGTCCTGACTGGCGCCCTGGGCCAGGATGTACACCTTCACCTTGGGCTCGGTGCCGGAGGGCCGCACGATAACAGAGGTGCCGTCCGCCAGCTCATACCGCAGGACGTTGGAGCCGGACAGCTCCATGGCGCTCTTCCCGCCGGTGGCGGCGTCCACCACGCTGCCGTCCTTGTAGTCCTTCCAGGTCTTGACGGCCTCGCCGCCGATCTCGCGGGGCGGGTTGGCCCGCAGGTTCGCCATCAGATCGGCCATCTTTTTCAGGCCGTCCAGACCGGGCATTACCAGGTTCAAGGTGCGCTCGCCGTAGCTGCCGTACTTCTCATACAGGGCCTGGAGGGCGTCGTACAGGGTCATGCCCTTCCCGGCGTAGTACGCGGCCATCTCGGTGAGGGCCACGGCGGCGGTGACAGCGTCCTTGTCCCGGACGTAGCTGCCCAGCATATAGCCGTAGCTCTCCTCGTAGGACATGATGACATTGCCCTCGCCGCTGTTTTCCAGCTGGTCCTTCTTCTGGGCCAGGAACTTGAAGCCGGTGAAGGTGTCAAAGCACTTCAGCCCGTTGACCTCGGCCACTTTGCGGGCCATCTCGGTGGTGACGATGGTTTTCAGCGCCACGGGGTTGGCGGGCATTTTCCCGGTGCGCTGTTTCGCGCCGATGAGGTAGTCCAGCAGCAGCACGCCGGTCTGGTTGCCGGTGAGGACCTTGAACTCGTCGCCCGCCCGGACCATCAGGCCCACCCGGTCGGCGTCGGGGTCGGAGCCCAGGATGAAGTCGGCCCCTTCCTTCCTGGCCAGGTCCACCGCCAGATAGAAGCCCTCGGGGTTCTCCGGGTTGGGGGACGCCACGGTGGGGAAATTGCCGTCAATGACCATCTGCTCGGGGACGCAGATCACGTGCTTCATGCCCAGCCGCTTCAGGGCCTCGGGGATCAGCTTGTGGCCGGTGCCGTGGAAGGGGGTGTATACCATTTTGAAGGTGTCCGCCACCGCGTCCACCGCCGCCTGGTCATTGACCTGCTCCATGACGTTTTTCAGGAATTTCTCGTCGGTCTCCTCCCCCATGATGGTGATGAGGCCGTCGGCCACCGCCTTGTCGTAGTCCGCCGCCTTCACGTCGAACACGTCGGATTCCCGCATGATCTTGGCCACCTCGTCGGCGTGGCTGGGGGGGAGCTGGGCCCCGTCGGACCAGTACACCTTATAGCCGTTGTACTCCTTGGGGTTGTGGCTGGCGGTGATGTTGATGCCCGCGATACAGCCGTACTCCCGGATGGCGAAGGACAGCTCGGGGGTGGGGCGCAGGGACTCGAACAGCCGCACCGGGATACCAGCGGCGGCCATGATGCAGGCGGCCTCCCGGGCGAAAATGTCGGAGTTGTTCCGGCAGTCGAAGCAGATGGCAACGCCCTTTTTCACCGCCTCGGGACCCTCGCCCAGGATCACCTTGGCAAACGCCTGGGTGGCGTGGCGGATCACGTGGATGTTCATGCGGTACAGGCCCGCGCCCATGGTGCCCCGCAGTCCGGCGGTGCCGAACTCCAGCTGGGAGAAGAAGCGGGATTCGATCTCCTTCTCGTCCCCGGCGATGGCGGTGAGCTCCGCCTTTTCGGCCTCAGACAGCGCGGGGGAATTGAGCCATTGCTCATAGGTTTGTTTGTAGTCCATTGGAATCGTCCTCCTTATATAAGATCAAAATGCGAAATTGCCGTCCACAAAAACAGGGATCTCCCGCCCGTCATGGGTGGCGCCCACGATGGACAGGTCGGCGGTGCCCACCATGAAGTCCACATGGGTAATGGAGCGGTTGAGGCCCGCGGCCTTCTGCGCCTCCTCGGACATATCCTCGCCGCCTTTGACACAGCTGGGGTACGCCTCGCCGAAGGCCAGATGGCAGGAGGCGTTTTCGTCAAACAGGGTCTCGAAGAACAGGATCCCGGTGTTGCGGATGGGGGAATCGTAGGGCACCAGGGCCACCTCGCCCAGGTAGTGGGCCCCCTCGTCGGTGTCGATGGCCCGGCGCAGGATTTCCTCGCCCTCCCCGGCGTGTACGTCCACGATGCGGCCGTCCTTGAAGTCCAGGCAGAAGTCCTCCACCAGGTTGCCGTCCATGGCCAGGGGCAGGGCGGCGTATACCCGGCCGTCCACCCCGTCCCAGCGGGGGGCGGTGAAGATCTCCTCGGTGGGCATATTGGCCACGAACTCCACGCCCTCCGGGGTGGCGTCACTGCCCCCGGCCCAGACGTGGTTGTCCGGCAGGCGGATGGTCAGGTCGGTGCCCAGGGAGTTGGTGTAACGCAGGGTCTGGAACTGGTACTCGTTGAGGATTTTGGCCCGCTTGGCGGTGGCGGCGACGTGCTCCTTCCAGCGCTCCACGGCCTTTCCGTCCCCGGTGATGCGGCACACGGAGAAGATGGCGTCCCACAGCGTGTCGATGGCGTCCTGGCCCTTCTTGTCCGGAAACGCCTTTTCCGCCCAGGGCAGCGTGGGGCAGGAGCCCACGCACCACTGGAAGCGGTTGGCGGTGAGCGCGTCGAAGTAGGGCTTTGTCGGGGGGCCGGACGCCTTCCGGCGGGCCTGGATGCGGGCGGGGTCCACCCCCTTCAGCAGCTCCGGGTCGGAGCCCACGATGGACAGCCGGGGGCATTTCTGCTCCAGCATCCAGTCGAACCGGGCCTTCAAATAGCTGGGGTACTCCTGGAATACGGCGGCGTCCGCCCGGAGGAAGCGCTCCCGGGTGTTGAGATCGTCGCTGTAGTTGACCACCACGTCCCGGGCCCCGCAGTCGTAGCAGGCGGACACGCACAGCCGGGTCAGGGCGGCGTATTCGATGCTGCTTTCTATGCTTGGGGTCTGCCCCGGCTGGACGTTCAGGCCCACCTCCACCAGCAGGCGGGCGTATTCCCTGAGCTTTGCCTCAAAATCTGGAACCATTGGTATCGTCTCCTGTCTGTTTATTGATATTATCGCGCTTTTTCCATGACCAGGAACTCGCAGATGCCGCCGTTGGAGCTTTGTTGGATCGCTTTGACGTCCCGAAATCCACAGCGGCGGTATACCTTCACCGCCCGTTGGTTGAACGCGGCCACGTGCATGACCAGCTTGTCAAATTGGTAATGTGCGCCGATAAAACTCACCACCTGATCTACGAAGCCCTTTCCCACGCCGTTTCCGCACAGGTCCGGCCTCAAACCCAATCCGATCTCAATGACCGGGCCGTCCTGGACCACGCAGAAAAAGCCGGCAAGCCCGCCGTCCGCTATCGCCTGGTAGTGGTCGTTGGCGTTCCGCAGGCCCTCGTCAATAAATTCCTCATAATCCTCCAAATCGGAGGTCATATCGTAAAAGGAATACGCGCCGTCATATTTCCACCTGTTTGCGATGATAAGGGCGTTGTTTTGGCTCAGCCGTTGGAACTCAAATGTCATGCTTTTTTGTCCTTTCTAAAGGAACGATCCTCGCAGGCGGTGTGCTCACAGCCTGGGCAGTTTGCCGGAAAACCCGGCTCTATCACAGCGATATATAGAAATTATACCATATCGAATTGGAAAAGACAATTCCATTTGCATTTTTTTCTGAGGAACTGTATAATGTGTTTTGATTTAACAGAGTAAAGGAGCAAAGGCTATGCTGACTACCGTCATCCCTCAGGGGTACGCCCCCCTGTTGAACCTGTACGATACCCAGAAGGCCATCGGACTGCTCAAGCGCCTGTTTGAGGACGATCTGGGCGGCTCGCTGAACCTGCGCCGGGTGTCCGCGCCGCTGTTTGTGGAGGCGTCCACCGGTCTGAACGACGACCTGAACGGCGTAGAGCGGGCGGTGTCCTTCGACGTGCCCGACGCGGGCCGGGACGCCCAGGTGGTCCACTCCCTGGCGAAATGGAAGCGGATGGCCCTCCACCGCTACCAGTTCTCCGTGGGGGAGGGGCTGTACACCGACATGAACGCCATCCGCCGGGACGAGGAGCTGGACAACCTCCACTCCGTCTACGTGGACCAGTGGGACTGGGAGAAGGTCATCGCCCCCCGGGACCGGAATACGGACTACTTAAAGGGCGTGGTGAACACCATTGTCAACGCTCTGGCAAATACCCAGCAGACATTGCGCTCGGTATACCCCCAGCTCACCACCCTGCCGCTGATCGACCGGGAGGTGTCCTTCGTCACCGCCCAGGAGCTGGAGGATATGTGGCCCGAGCTGTCCCCCAAGGAGCGGGAGGACGCCTGGGTGAAGGACCACCCCACCACCTTCCTCATGGGCATCGGCGGGGCGCTGAAGTCGGGCAGGCCCCACGACGGACGGGCCCCGGACTACGACGACTGGTCGCTGAACGGGGACATCTTGGTGTGGAACGCCCTGCTGGGGCGCGCCTTTGAGATCTCCTCCATGGGCATCCGGGTGTCCCCGGAATCCCTGGACAAACAGCTGTCCATCTCCGGGCACGACGAGCGCCGGGAGCTGCCATTTCACCGCTCCCTGCTGGCGGGGGAGCTGCCCCTGACCATCGGCGGCGGCATCGGCCAGAGCCGGGTTTCCATGTTCCTGCTGGGCAAGGCCCACATCGGCGAGGTGCAGGCGTCCATCTGGGACCCCCGCACCATCGAGGCCTGCAAAGAGGCGGGCGTCATTCTGCTGTAAAGGAGGGATGGAACTGTGGAGGATAAAAAAGGGAGCCTGAACGCCGGCAGCGCGGCAAAGGCTGGCATCAGCTTTGGCAGCGCCCTGGCCATGGTAATCAGCTACACCACCTGGCACTCCGTGGGCTGGGCCATCATCCACGGGCTGATGAGCTGGGTGTATGTGATCTACTTCATTCTTCGATACTGAGAGCAGGCCCCGCGCTTTCGAGCGGGGCCTGCTTTTTTGCCGTCCGTTCCCCCGGAACGACCGTCCGTCCCCAATCGCTGGACATTTCCGGCCCGGCTGGTTATACTGGACAGCAGAAGGGAGGGAGCGGCCATGAAGGTGGAAGTGCAGATCGACCCCAGGCTGGAGGAGCCGGTGATTGTCCTCCGCGCCCCCAGCCCCACCGGTGAGATCGAGGCGCTGGCCAAACAGCTCCGGGAAGCCGCCCTCCCCCAGCCCTTCACCGTCTACCGCGGGCGGGAGGCGGTGCGGGTAAGCCGCTCTATGGTGCTCCGGTTCTATACCGAGGACAAAGGGGTGTACTGCCAGACGGCCCAGGGCGTGTTCACCGTCCGCCAGCGGCTGTACGAGCTGGAGGAGGAGCTGGCGGGGACGAGATTCGTCCGGGTGTCCAACTCGGAGATCGTCAGCCTGGACCGGGTGGCGGCGCTGGACCTGACCCTGGCGGGGACCATCAAAATGACCCTGGAGGGCGGGACGGTGTGCTGGGTGTCCCGGCGGTACGTGAAGAAGATCAGGCAGGCGCTGGGATTGTGAAAGGAGGCACGCGTCATGGAAGAATTGAAAAAGCAATGGCTTCCCCGGGGAGCGGCGGGCGGCCTTGCGGGGCTCGCGGCCCATGTATTGCTGGGCTATCTGCTGGGCTGCTTCAGCCTGATTGGCCCGGCCGAGTTCACCGGCTTCCGGTTCCCGGACTGCGGCTTCCCCCGCGGGATCGAGTGGGCGGGCGTTCTGTTCTCCTTCGTCCTGTTCGCCCTGCTGGGCGCGGAGGTTGGCATCGCCACTATCCCCTTTGCCGACAGTGGGCGGGAGCTGGTGGCGCGCTCGCTGATCCACTACGCTGCCACCGCCGCCACCGTATGCCTGTGGGCGGGGCTGAACGTGTGCTCCACCCCGGCGGATTACCTCGCCTTCCTGGCGCCCCTGACGCTGGTGTACGCCATTGTCTGGCTGGGCCGCTGGGTGGGGTGGTACGGGGAGGTAGCCGCCATCCGGGCCAAGCTGGGGCTGGCCCCCGGGCCGTCCCCCCTCCACTGGCGGGAATCCCTGCCCTATGTGGGCTTCGCGTTCCTGCTGTGTCTGGCGCTGCCCATGGCGCTGCGTCTGCTGGACGACGCCACGCCCGTTTTGAGCGCCCTGTACGCATGGCTCCTGCTGCCTGTGGGGGGATTTATGTCCGGGCTGTCCCTGGGGCGGCGGCACGGCTTCTGTCCCATTTACCCGGCGGCCTGCGTGGGGTTTATCCTGCTGTTCATCCCTCTGGCCCGGCTCTGCTCCAATATGGCGGACGGGGCGCTGATTCCCATCGCGGCGGTCTCTGTGGTGCTGGGCAATGCCGCCGGGGCGGTGCGGCATAACATGAAAAAGACCAGCGGGAGAGAACCGGACTGACGAGGCATTGCTTGAGCCGCTCCGGCGGCAGACGTGAGATCCGCCCACCCACATCTGGGCGGCGGACGCCAGCGAGAAATCTGCGGACGAAAAAATGACCGCCTGCTGCCTTGAATCGGAGCAGGCGGGGAAAGACGTATTTCGTTTTCGACCGCAGAAGATGAGCTGCGAGCTGATGTTCCGCGAAACCTTTGCGCCGGTGCAAAAACTGCGGACGGCTGTTCGCGGTGATGGGCTGCGGCGGAACGGAGGTAAAGCGTCTGCTGCTGCAATGCGTATTGGGGGAATAGCACTCAATGGCGTCCAGTCCCCAGCCCTTGAGCTGTTTCACCAGCGCCTCCACCTCCGCCAGGTCAATGTCCACGCCCTTTTGCCAGCTCTGTCAGCTCAGCTGGCGTGTACTGCCCGTCGGAGGCGGCGGCGTTCCCCTCGTTGGCGGCAATGATGTGGTGGGCAGGGGTGCGGCCGTACACGTCCATCAGATAATTGCACAGCGCTTTCAGCTGGGAATCCGGTACGCCCGTGTAAAAATCCGCGCCAAGAATCCCCACGAAGCCCTCAATCTTCAAATACAAGCCCTCCGTTTTACAGTTCGTCGATCAGGGTGATAATATCCTTGATGGGCAGCAGCCGCCCGTCCACCTCCTTGGCCCGGTGGCAGCGCAGAATGTCCTCCGCCGTTTTCTGCATGGCGGGGAACGCGCTGCGGGTGAGCTGGTTGGCGTAGATGACGATGTTCACCCCATGGGCGGCAAGCTCCTCCTCCGTGACGGCGTTGAAGGAGGTGGGCACTACCACGATGGGGGTGGCGCTGTCCGCAGCCCGGAAGCGGCCGCAGAACTCCAGGATCTCCGCGGGGTCTTTTTTGCGGCTGTGGATCATGATGCCATCCGCGCCCGCCTCTGTAAAGGCCGCGGCCCGTTTCAGCGCGTCCTCCATCCCCCGCTCCAGGATCAGGCTCTCGATGCGGGCGATAATCATGAAGTCATCGGTGATCTGGGCCCGCTTGCCCGCCCGGATTTTTTCGCTGAATGCCTCAATGCTGTCCTGGGTCTGCTCTACCTCAGTGCCGAACAGGCTGTTTTTCTTCAGCCCCTTCTTGTCCTCGATGATGACGGCGGAGACGCCCATGCGCTCCAGCGTACGCACATTGTAGACAAAGTGCTCCGGCAGGCCGCCCGTGTCCCCGTCCAGGATGATGGGCTTGGTGGTGACCTCCATAATGTCGTCGATGGTGCGCAGGCGGGAGGACAGATCCACCAGCTCAATGTCCGGCTTGCCCTTTGCCGTAGAGTCGCACAGGCTGCTCACCCACATGGCGTCGAACTGATCCAGCCGCCCATCCTGGGCCACCACCGTTTTCTCCGCAATGAGGCCCGTCAGGCCGCTGTGGGCCTCGATGGCCTTCACCACCGGGCACAGGGTGATGAGCCGCCGCAGCCGCTTCCGGCGGTACTCCGGCATGACCAGCTTCTCCCGCATCTGCCGGTCGATCCGCGTGATGTTCTCGCTGTAAGTATAGGGGACGTCGATGATCTCCCCGCCGTAGGCGTTCAAGAGCCTCTCCACATTGTCCCGGATCATTTTCTGGGGCCCTGCCAGCCAATTGTCCCCATGGATTACATAGTCCGGGTGGAACTGCCGGATGATGTCATCGTACAGGATGGCGTCCTGGACGACCACCCGGCTGACGCCCTCCAGCCCCCTGACCAGCGCCAGACGCTCCTCAAAGGAGATCGTGGGGAACCGGTCAAAGCGGATCATGGCCTCGTCGGTCAGAACGCCCACGGTCACCTCGCCGTATTTTTGCGCCTGCCGGATGATATTGAGATGGCCCTCATGGATTACATCCGTGGTAAAACAGGTATAGACTGTTTTCATTTCAGGACCTCCTCAGCCATTGTACCGCGCGGGCACGGCCACGCCGCACGCGTCCAGCGCCGCCCGGAACACCTGGAAAAAGGCCCTGATATCCGGCGCGTCGATGGCCCCCAGGGCGCACAGGCGGAAGGTACCCGCCGTGCCCACCTTGCCTGGGTAGATGGTGAAGCCCCGGGCATAACAGTAATCATGTACCCGTTCAAAGCTCCAGTTGGGGTCGTCTGGACAGCGCGCCGCCGCCACAAGGCCCGCCTGCCACTCCCGGCGGATGGCCTCCTGGAAGCCAAGCTCCGCCAGCCCTGTGTGGATCGCCTCCATCGTCCGGGTGTGGCGGGCCCATTTGGCCTGCTCCCCCTCGGCCCAGTACTCCTTCATGGCCTGGATAGCGGCATACACGGTCTGCACCGGGGGGGTAAATTCCATCTCGCCGGTGCGCTCAAAGCAGTCGTACTGCCGGAACAGATTGCAGTAGTAGGAGCGGCGGGGATAATCCTCAGAGGCTTCTATGATGTCCCGGCGGCCGATGACAAAGGACAGCCCTGTCATGGCCATCAGCCCCTTCTGGGCGGAGGCCATGCAGAAATCGATGTTGTCCGCCTCAATATCAATGGGCCGCATGGCGTAGGTGCTGGTGGTGTCGGCGACAAGGACAGCCCCATATCGATGGGCCAGCGCCCCCAGTTCCCGGATGGGGTTCAGGAGGCCGGTGCCTGTCTCATTATGAGTGACGTATACCAGGGCCGCGTCCCGGTTGGCCCGCAGGGCCTCCTCCACCGCCGCCAGATCCGCTGGGCGGTCGTAGGGCAGCTTCAGATCCACGTGGGGCAGGCCGTAGGAGCGGCAAATGTCCGCCGCCCGGGCGCTGTACGCCCCGTTGTGGACGATCAGGGCTTTTTTGCCCTCCGGCAGCAGGGAATTCAGGCACACGTCCATGCACAGCGTCCCCGAGCCGCAGAACAGCACCGCCGCGTACCGTTCCAGGCCGCCGTGAACCACCTTCACCAAGTCCTCCCGCAGGCCCGCCATCAGGCCGGCGAATTCCTTTTCCCTTGGGCAGATATCCGGCGCCACCTGGGCCAGCTTCACGGTGTCCGTGGTGGTGGCGGGGCCGGGATTGAGCAGAATGTTCCGTTTTATGTCCATGATAAGTTCCTCCCCGGCTCAGCCGGTATCGTAGCTTTTGTCAAATTCCTTCAGTTCCTGGAAGGTGTCGATTTCCGTCGCGTCCCCGCCCCGGCAGGGCCGGACGGCAACCCGGTAATTTTCTTTGCGGAACACCAGCGGCACCTGTTCCCAGTACCGCTGCCGCCCGCCGGGCTGTTCATAGACTTCCCGCAAATCCCGGGCCAGTTTCTCCCCGTCCGCCCCGTCCCAGTAGGAGATGCCCACCATCTGCCAGCAGTTTTCCCCGCCGACCTTCTCCTCTGTGATGACGCCGTCCTCCACCGTAAAGCACCAGTCGTCGGTGTGGGGGGCGGGGAAGGCCAGAAAGTTGGAGCAATACTGGTAAGGCCGGATGAGCCGGGGATTGGAGAGCACCAGATCCGCCTCCAGCACGTAAGCATTGGACAGGAGGGTTTGGGCGCACAGGGCGGAGGAAATGTTGTTGGCCTCGTTGTAGACGGGGTTTTCCAGGAACCGGATCATAGGATACTGGCAGAGCAGCTGGTCGAACTGCTCCGCCAGATAGCCCCGGATGATATAGAGTTCCCCGATCCCGGCGGCGAGGCAGGCGTCCAGCAGGGTGTCGATGATGCGCTTGCCGTGGACGCGCACCAGGGGCTTGGGGGTGTTGAGGGTGATGGGAGCCAGACGGCTGCCGGAGCCCGCCGCCAGGAACACCGCCCGTTTGACGCGGTAGGGTTCCATCGCCTCCGCGCCTGCGGGCGTAGGCCGGCCGTTTTCGATGTAACCCAGCTGCTCCAATTCCCGGAGGGCGGCGCTGTCCTGCGGGACAGCATCCGCGCCGCCGGGGGCAAGGAGTTCTGAAAGAATATCAAATTGGGGCTTTGTCAGTGTGCGCGGCATCAGGCATCCCCCTTTATATAGAATAGCTGTTACTGCTCCCCAAAAGGTGTTTCCGGCTGTTCTCCATACACGTGTGCCATTTCTCCCGCCCGTCTGTTTTTATGCGATGCCGAACAGCTTTTCCAGCCGTTCCACTATGCGTTCCGGGGTCTCCTGGCCGTCGTTCTCCACCAACGCGTCGGGGCATTTGGGCTCGTCCCAGGGCAGATCCACCCCCACCACCTCTTTGGCGCCGGAGGAGTAGAGCTTCTTCTGATCCCGGCGGTAGAGGGTGTCCCGGGTGACCTTGATGTAGATTTCCCTGTAATTGTCGATGTTGGCCCGGTTCCAGTCCCGGATCTCATCGTACATGGAGATGGAGCACATCACCACGTCGATTCCCTGTTCAGCCAGGGCGCGGCACAGACGGAATTCCGCTTTCGCGTCCTTCAGCCGGGCGGCGGTGGAGTAGCCCGTGCGCTCAAACACGCCGTCCATGGCGTCGCCGTCCATGCAGAACACGTCGTTCTTCCGGGCCTTGAGGCGGCGGTAGAACAGCCCGCCGATGGTGGTTTTGCCCGCCCCGGCAAGGCCCGTAAAAAAGTAAACTGTGCCTTTATCCATACGTCCTCCTCAGTGGTACAGCGGCTGGTCCAGCAGGGCCGGGTCAAGCTCCAATTTCGGCATCATCCGCAGGGGCTGGCCGTTTTTGTTGATGAAGTAGAGGCCGTCCATCAGGCGGCTTGCCAGTTTCAAGCGGAGAACATCCATTTCTGCCTTTTTCTTCTCCAAAAACGTCTTTTTGCTGTCCTCAAGAACGTCGTTTTCTGTGATTGGTGTTCCATTGATCGAGATTGCCGCCTCTGGCATGACATTTTTCCTCCAGGAAATATCTATTTTTTCATTTACATTCGTAAATCCTTCCAGCCACTCCTTCACCCGCTCCTCGTCCACCGGGCCGCCATCGTAGTAATGAAAATCATAACCGTAAAATTGATAAGCATCCCGCAGGCAGAACTCAATATAAGCCCGCTCCTCATCCGTGGCATATTCGTCATAGGTGCGGTATACAGTTGCGGTGTCAAAGCCCACCACGTTGCCCTCCGCTGTCTCCACGTCATGTACGCCCCGCTCCGAGCAATAGGTCATGCTCTCGGTGTAGGGAATGTCCAGAAATGCTGCCAGGGCGGTGAAGGTGGCCCGGGGATTGGTCTTGCCGTCCTCAAAGCGCACCAGCACGCTGTCTTTATACAGGCGGTCCTCCGGGTCGATCATGAAGCTGCGGTTCAATGCACGGTCTGACACCATATCCGGGATGATGGTATTTTTTCGTTCTTCTCTCCCCTCCAGCATCCCCCGCTTCTCCACCATCCAGCGGATGGTAGCGGCGTAGCTGGTGGTTACCCGGCGCATGGGCGTGAAAGTCTTGATGTATTTAAATGCTTTGAAAATAGGCGAACTGAGAATTTTATCATATTCCCTGCTCAGAAGAACGGTACGCCCCTTTTCATCATGCTTCATGTCGTACATAAGATGGCTGAAATGAGGCTGGAAAAACAGGGCCGGAGCAATCCGGGAGGCGTGGTCCAAGCCCTCCATATAGGACGTCTGGCTCAAAAACATCGCGGCCAGGTAGTCCTTATCCGTGCGGTTCTTAATCAGAAACAGCTCCCGCGCCACTTGGGGGGTAAGTGAAGTAAAGCGGCTCCCCGCGTCTTGTATGGTTTGAAATTGGGCAAAGTTCTCCTTGTACTCCACAATAAACTTTTCCACACTCTCAAACATCACGGACGGCATACAAAGGATATTGGGGTGGTGGTCAAACACCTCGTTGAAAAAGTCTCCGCCGTTGTCGGAGGAGAGCTGGGTATGCCAGATCAGCCGGTGGATGTCCTTCACCCCGATGGGCTTCACCGGGTACTGGCTGTAGTCAATGCCATACATCTCCTTGAAATCAATGGGGTAGCGGCTGATTTCCGCCCCAAACAGGAATACAATTTTCCGCTCCTTCAAAATCTGCCGCAGGTTCAACACCTGCAAGTGTGCGCAGAACGTCTCCCAGCTCTCATAGTGGAGATACAGGTGGTTCTCCCGCCCGATATCCTCGCTGGGGCGCACGTTGTCATATAAATATTCCAGCTCATACTGGGAGTAAACATCCTGGGCCAGGATGGGATTTTCCAAATCTTTAAAAAAGTTACGGCTCACCACCGGGTGATTGAAATTGACATATCCGCCAAAGGCCTGTCCCGCCAGGTCGAAGGGCAGATAGCCGTTGTCATCGAAGGGATAAAAGCGTAGGGAGAGATCTTCAAATTGTGGAAAATCAGTCCGAAACAGGTAGGGATATTTTTTCAGTGCCGCGCAGTTTTTTTCGTACCGGGATTTCAGCAGCTTTACGTTGGGCGCGTAAAACGCCTGGGTCATAATATCCAGGCATTCCTCCCGGAACTGCCCCTCATTGTAAAGCCGGGAAAACTGGGTGTAGGCAATCCGGTAATTTCCGCCCATGCGCAGCAGATAGACGGCGGCCTCCATCCGCTCCTCCGGGGCAAGCCCCCCCTGGTGGAGGGCCACAACATAAGCGTTGTTGGCATCGGCTACGGCGTTCAGCTCCGCGCACCGGCGGGCGATGTCGATGGTTTGCATAAGACGGCATCCTTTCCGTATGAGTTCATGAAAAGGGGCGGGCTCATGCCCGCCCCTTGGTTGGGTCTATGCGGTTTGCGCCAGGAACAAATTACTGGAGGAGCTGGAGGACACCCTGGGGAACCTGGTTGGCCTGGGCCAGCATGGCCTGGGCGGACTGGATCAGGATGTTGTTCTTGGTGTAGGCCATCATTTCCTCGGCCACGTCCACGTCGCGGATGGTGCTCTCGGCGTCCTGGATGTTCTCGGTCATGACGGACAGGTTGTTGATGGTGTGGTCCAGACGGTTCTGGGTAGCGCCCAGGGTACCACGGACGTCAGACACCTTGTTGATTGCGGCCTTGATCTTGTCCACAGCCGCCTGGGCGCTGGCCTGGTCGGCGATGCTGATGCCGTCGATGCCCAGGGAATCGCAGTGCATATCCTGAATGTCAACCTTGAGCTGGTTGAAGCTCTCGGCGGTGTCGCCGATCTGGAGGGTCAGGCTCTTGCCTTCGGCAGCGCCCACGGCGGCCCAGCGGACGGCGGACTCGGAAGTATCCGTATTCTTCCAGGAGGCGTCGGAAGTCTGACCAGCAGTATTGTCCTTGCCCTTCAGATCCCAGTCGCTCTTGTAGTCCACAGCGCCAGCTTTCTCGGTCAGGTACACCGTGCCGGTCTGGCCGTCGGCGGTGATGTCGAACTTGTCGTTGGCCTTGCCCAGTTTACTCAGGGCGTTGGCGGCTTCCTTGAGCAGATCGCCGTCGGTGAACTTGGTCAGGTCGATGACGTTGGGGCCGGTGGCGGTGTTGCCCTTGCCCACCTGGAAGGTGTAGGTGGTGTCGCCGATGGTGATCTGGTTGCCGTTCTTCACCATATCGGCAGTCAGGGTGAATTGGCCCTGAGCCAGCTTGGTGTCCTCGCCCTTCTGCCGCACCTCGTTGACGTGGACAGCCAGATCTTCGCCCTGGTTGCCCGTGCCGCTGGTAAAGCCAAGGGCCGCAGTCATAGAGACGGTGAACTCCGCAGTGGGATCCTCCTCGCCCTTCAGGGTGACCACGCCGTCCGCATAGCTGACAAGGAACGAGTTGCCATCAATGGTAAGGGACGTGGTAAAGTCGCCCGCAGTCAGAGTGGTGCCAAGATTGAATTCAGTGCCGGTCGCGGTGCAGATGATAGAAACGCCTCCGGTAGCCAAGATGCTCTCGCCGCCAACGGTCAGCGTAACATCAATATTGGTGGCGTCGGTAGCCTTAACGGTCACCTGGCCTAGATCCAGGGTGTACTCGCCCTTTTGGGTCGCCTTGCTGGCCTGCTGGCCGTCATTGGTGGCCGTCACATTTACGTTCTGGAGGTCGCCCAGAGAGCCAGCGCCGCTCATCTCGCCGTTCAGCAGCTTGATGCCGTTGAAGTTGGAGCTGTCGGCGATACGGTTGATCTCAGAGCGGAGCTGGTCCAGCTCCTTCTGCATCTGGGCGCGGTCGGTCTGGTCGTCGTAGGTGCCGTTGGCGGACTGGGTGGCCAGCTCCACCATACGGTTGAGCATATCGTGGACCTCGGTCAGAGCGCCCTCAGCGGTCTGCACCAGGGAGATGCCGTCCTTGGCGTTCTTCTGGGCGGTCTCCAGGCCGGTGATCTGGGCGCGCATCTTCTCGGAAATCGCCAGACCGGCGGCGTCGTCGCCCGCGCGGTTGATCTTGTAGCCGCTGGAGAGCTTCTCCAGGTTCTTCTTCATCGCGCTGACGTTGTTGGTGTAGTTGCGGTAGGCGCTCATAGCCATGATATTGTGTTGAATCCTCATTTTCTATACTCCTTTAGAAAATTATTTTTTGTGTTTCGGTAATCCTTAACCTCCACACAATGCTGGGACTGAACGCCTTGGCCCTGCTCATCCGGCCGGACTGGTCAGGACTTGGGACGTTCTCTATATTTCAACCGGCTCGTCAGCCGGATGAAACCGATGAATCGGGCGGTTTTGTCCGGGGAAGCGGCGGGTCCATCAGGCCCTCGGGGCGCTCTCCGCCCTGACGCTCGCGGACTTCGCCCCGCAGGATGGTCATCTCCCGGGGCGCTTTCACCGCCACCCGGATGCGGGAGGCGGAATCCAGGAACACCTGCACGGCAATGTCGTCGCCGATGGTCAGGTATTCGCCGGGGTTGAGCTGTAAAAACAGCATGGCAAGCTCCTTTCGCCGGGACGCCCATTCCCTTGGGCCTGGTCATTGTCATAATATTTTGGACAGCCCCAGGGGCTTTCAGGCGTGCGCACACGCCCTCTCGTTTCCCACTCCGCGGCTTGGAAAACGCTGAACAGAACGGAAATCCATTGTTTTCGCTCTGCTCAACGCTCCCAGCCGGAATCATGGGCGTTCACCGCTGTCCCGGGCGGCATAGCGGGGGGAATTTACAGTCAAGCGCTTTCGCGCAGCTTCTGACGGTCAAAATATTGGGCAAGGCCCTGGGCCTTGATGTTTTTCGCGGCGTTGATCTCCCGGTCGTGGACCGCGCCGCATTTGGGGCAGATCCAGGTTTTTGCCTTGTGGGGCACCGCGTCCCGGACCATGCCGCAGGCGGAACAGGTCCGGGTGGTAGGGGCGTAGCGGCCCACCTCGATGAGCGCCTTGCCCTGCCGCGCCAGCTTGTAGCGGAGCATTTCCCGGAACATTCCGAACCCGGCGTCCGGCACACTGGCCAGCCTGAGCTCCCGGGCCATCTCCCGCAGGTCGTCGTTCCTCACGCACACGGCGTTCCAGCCGTTGGCTATCCGGCTGGATTCCTTGTGGAGAAAGTCACGCCGCTGGTTGGCGATGTGCTCGTGGAGCAGGCGGTATTTTTGGGCCGCTTCCCCGTAGTTTCTGGAGCCGGGCTCCATCCGGCTGAGCCGCTTTTGCAGCTTTGCCAGCTTCTCCCGGGACCGCTTCAGCCACCGGGGCGGGGCGGACCGCTCTCCGTTGTCGGCCGTACAGAAGCAGGCCAGGGAGTATTTTAAGCCGAGGGTGGCCTCCGGGGCCGGGGCGGCGGCTTCCGGAACTTTTTCCGTATATTCGTACACAATGGAGCAGAAATATTTGCCGGTTTTTGTCCGTTCCACCGTAATCCGCCGCAGCTTCCACCAGGCCTGCGGGCGGCGGGAAAATTTAGCCTTGACGATCCCCGCCTTGGTCATGCGGATGCCGTCCCTGGTGGTGTAGATGGTGGGGCCGGACGAAAAGACGTGGTTGCAGGCGGTAAAAGCGCTCTTGGCGGTCTTTTTTCGCTTGAAGTTGGGGTGCCCGAAGGTCTCCGGGTTTTTGAAAAACACCCGGAACGCCTGGGACAGCTTGTTGTGCTCCTGGATCAGCGCCTGATTGTCCACTTCCTTCAAAAAGGGGGCCTCGTTCTTGTATTTGGCGGGGGTTGGGATGAAGTGCTGGTCGGTTTCCAGGTAAAACCGCTGCTCGTCCGCCAGCATCCGGTTCCAGATATAGCGGCAGCAGCCAAAGGTGTTCTCGAACAGCTCCGCCTGGGCGGGGGTAGGATAGAGCCGGATCTTGAGAGTGGTGTACCGGACCGCTTCTCCGTCTGCGGCGCCGCGCTTCTTCCACGCCATGTCCGTATCCCCCCTCGTGCCTGTTCAGCCAGGCCATACCTCAAAATTATGGACGGTATTGTATACAATACCGTCCAAAAAAATTTTTTCGGGAAAGTCTTAATTCTTCCGAAAGAGTGCCGACAAATAGAACAGAACGAGGAAGTTAAAAGTTCAAAAAACCTTGGACGGAATAGTATACTACTCCGTCCAAGGTTTTTTTGCCGCCACCCGCAGATGATGCTGATCGGTAAGTCTCCAATGCAATCACATCGGAACTTCCCCCAGCCCACACTGTGCGGGCCCTTTCGACGCATTAAGCGTATTGATTCGCTTTTTTCCTGGGAAGCAAATCACAGAGCCGTTCCGGGGCCGTGCTGTGCAGAATGGCGTGTTCCGGTTCCGCCAAGGACGCAGAAAAGAAGCGCGTGTATATGGTAGGATAAAATATTTCAATACTGTCACCAGATTGCAGACAAGCACGAACAGCCCGCCCTCGCGCACCCACTTTGACGCAGCCGGGTGCTGCGCCGCGAATTGATTCCACTTGGCTTTCCATTCATTCATATCGCGCACTCCTTGCTTATGCCAAGAGGCCCTTCCTGCGAAGGGCCTCTTGGCACTATCTTATAGAAAAATGTTTGATTACCTTTCGATCCTGTATTAATGGGGGCTTTTTATACGCTGCTTTTGCGTTTCTTCAAAAAGTTCATGATAGCGAACGCCTCAAGTACAGCCACTGTCACGGCAACCACTACGTCAACAGCGTAAATCATCTTGACCCAGCCGGGAGTGCCAAAGTTCCGCTCGTTGATCGCATTGGAATTGGCCAGGCTATAAAGGATGTTGTGACAGGAGTTACGCATAGCCACGACAGTAGCGGTCTGGTCTGTGTTGGTGGCAAAGCCCTTTTGGTCGCCGGCAGAGGACAGCATCTTGTCGCCGCCGGTCCGGATGGCAGAATCAGCTATCATATTGCCGTCGATGGTGCCATTGAACCAGTCGGTCACGGTAGAACCCACAAAGCCCCATTCTCCGCGGAGGACATCCTGTAGTAGTTCTGGGCAACAGCCAGCCCATACATTGCCGATATAATTGAACGCCGTCATCACATTGTCCGCTCCGCCATCCTTAACGGAGATTTCAAACGGTTTCAGATAAATCTCGCGCATGGCATGCTCGTTGGTCCAAGTACACAGCATATTCTTGCGGAAGCTCTCCGAGTCGTTCAGCGCAAAATGCTTTATGTAACACTGGACGCCATACTCCTTGGCCCCGCTCACCTCACAAGCACCTATCCTGCCGGAGAGAATGCCATCCTCGGAGTAATATTCGAAATTACGGCCGGAGAAAGGCGTGCGGTGAATGTTCATTGCGGGACCGTACCAACCCACCACATTCATATCATCGCACTGCCGCCCCATGGATTGGCCTCGGCGGGCAGCCAGTTCTTTGCTCCAAGTTGCTGCAATCATGGTTGCAGCGGGATAGGCCGTACCGCTTTGCCCAGTGTAGTTGTTCTTAATGGCGGCAGGGCCATCGCACTCAATCGTGGCGGGCAGGCCAATAGAATCCACCTTGGCGTTGGCATAGCCGCCGGTGCCAATGAGCTGGTTCATCTCGGATATGGTAAGCTGATCCAAAAGGGAGTCCCATTTGGCGTCATCATAGGCAACATCCGCCATATCCTCAATTGTCAGGCCGTTTTTTGCCCCAGTAACCGGCATAACGGCGTCAGGATCGTCATATTTGGACGCATCAAAGGTGTTCTGACAGTAGAAGCCGTCCAGTACAGTGTCTGTCATGGACATATCAGTGGGGGCCGCGGTCGCCTCCGCATAGTTGGAAAAACCGTCCTTACGGGAGAGATAGGTCACGTCACCGGCGGCATAGTCAAATAAGTTGGAAGCGGTGGCCTGATCGCTGCTGCGTTTGCCATCGTTGGCGTCGTTGTAAATAATATCAGAGGATACCGTGACCTGACGGCTGTCAATGACCGTATGGGAATCGGAGCGCAGGCTGATGTCATACTCACCAGCCTCCAGTACGTAGGCGCCGCCGTCAGCCTTAACGCCGCTGTAATCGTAGGACGCCATATCTTCCAAGGCAAAGGTGATGGTAACAGAAGCCTCCTTGCCGGGGTCCACAATATCGGTCTTGCCAAAGTCAATCAAATTGACAGAGGATTTTTCAATGCCGCCATTATAGTAGGGGGGCGTGTAATAAAGCTCCACCACATCCTTACCGGCAACAGAGCCGGTATTTTTTACATTGACTGTTACAGTGATATTGGTTCCATCATTCTGGAAATCAGTAATGGACTGCTCAAAAGTGGTATAGCTCAGTCCATAGCCCCGGCGGAATTGATGACCACGATCACCTGATTAAACTCGCTTTTTACCCGTTCCAGCATGGCAATCTCCCGATTGCTCAGCTCCAAATAGGATTTAGACGGGTCAATATCATCTGGGTTAGAGGAATAGCGGACACCGGTGTAACCGGACCATCCACCGGTAAACTCAAAGGTATCCTCGTCGGTAATGCTTGTGGGCAAATCGGCATTTTCACCGGCGGAACGGGCAATCACAACAAGGGCTGTGTCAGAAAAAGATCTGGCGTTTTCAAAGATACCTGCCGCGTCATACTCGTCAAGGGTGGGCTCGGGAACCGTCCAGTCCTGACCGCCCATTTCCACCGGGGGCCGGGTATCCAAGTAATTAGTGTAAAAATCGGAAATCGCCGTATTCAGCTCAAAGCCGGAATTCTGGAGACCTTGGAGCAGGGTGACACAGGTACTCTCATCCACAGAGCCGGAACCGGTGCCGCCATAAATCGGATTGGTAGAGGACCAGCCAAACACGTTCAGTTTCGTTACATCATCCAGCGGCAGGGCATTGTTGTCATTTTTCAGCAGTACAATCCCCTCGTCCGCAATCTCACGCACCAACTGCTCCGAATCAGCGATGGTGGCATCAGACAGCAGATAGGTGTCGCCAAAGGCATTGTTGATGATGCCGTACTCGGGACCCATGCAGATCAAATTCGCAATGACGGCGACGGCCAAAATAACAGCTGCCAGTCCCTGCATCCGCACCAGACTGCGCAGGGGCTGCTTCAGCTTAAAGGCCGCAAGAACCACCAGCAGCGCAATCGCCACAATAATACCCAACGCAACAAAATAGCTGGACAGCGTATAGACGGTGGTTACGACATCCCCCATGGTCAGCGACACAGAGCGGCTTGCCAAATAGCCTTGGATACCTGCGACAGCAACCGCAATCACGGCAATCACTACCACAAGGACAATCAGGGGTTTCAGCCATTTTTTGTTTTTCACGTTTCTCTCCTCCTGCTTTTTATTTCAGCTCAAACGCAATGAAGTCCACCGCGCCTGTACCGACAAATTTAATATAAAGGGCCTTTACCCCCGCCCCCCCGTCAAAACGGCCGGAGAAGGTTTTCCGCCCGCCCCGCACGTCCACCGGGATGCTGGCCGCTTCGGCAAAATCCGGGGTAGTCGAGACTTCTATACTGCCGGAGCCGTTCCCCCGCAGCTCAACGGACACCGTCTTTTCCCCGTCCAACTCAAAATATTTGAACCCCGCCACCGCGCCGTCCCGCATATTGGCGATATACTGGTCGCCGCCATGCTCTCTGTCCCTGCCAGTCTGTGTAAAATAGGGGTGGCCCGCCAGCGCCTTCCGGGGGCTGGGGCCGTCGTACCGGCCCACCCCGTCCTTTGACCACAGGTTGCAGGCGATCCGGGCCTCGTACCGCCCCTCCCCCCTCAGCGGCCCGCCGTTCAGCCCGCAGGAGGTGACCTCCGCCTGCCGGAAGGAGCCGTCCGGGTTCCGCTCCAGCCGTTCCGCGCAGGCCTGACGGGAATAGGAGTGGCGGTTGGTCTGCCGGTGGTAAAAGATGTACCACTGTTTCCCGATGTTCAGCAGCCCGCCGTGGGTGTTGCCCAAGTAGTTCAGCCCATCCTTCTCCTCCGTGCGCCCGTCCAGGAACAGGTCGCCCTGGCTGACCAGCGTGCCGCCGAAGGTGAAGCCGCCGTCCGGCCTGTCGCTGACGGCATAGCACAGCTCATGGTTGTGCCGGGAGGAGTAGACGAAAAGATATTTGTCCCCGTCCTTTCGGATGGAGCTGGCCTCGAAAAACTCGTGGCCGGGGAAGGAGCCGGGGCCCTCTTTGGGGAAGATCACTTTGGGATCACTCTTGATGGTGAGCATATCCTGTTCCAGCTCCACCACCGTGCCGCCGTCGTTTTTCAGCTTTTTGAAGCCGGTGGCCGCGGCGGGCGCGGGGATGTAAAAGCCGGAATACAGCCACACCCTGCCGTCGTCGTCCGCCAGTACGCCGGGGTCGAAAGGGAACTGGTCGCCCTTCCTCCGGCCCCAGACGGTTCCGTCCGGGTAGCGGACGTGTCCCAAAAACCGGTACTGCCCCGCCGGGGTATCGCAGACGGCCACCCCCATGATGCCCATGAAGTCAAAGGCGTAGTAGAGGTAATACCGCCCGTCCGGCCCCTGACATACGTCGGGGGCGAACAGAAGCCGCAGGCCCAGTTTATTCCTGGGGTCCTGGTTTTTCCTGAAGATGACCCCCTCGTACCGCCAGTCGGACAGGTCGTCCACCGGCGCGGACCAGCACACGTAGTCGTTGACACAGAAGATGGGCGCGCCAAATCTGTCGTGGGAGCCGTACACATAGACCCGGTTCCCAAATACATGGGGCTCACCGTCGGGAATATATTCCCAGCTGGGCAGGTAAGGGTTGAATGCCTGCTGTTTTTCCATCACGTTCACTTCCCGTTTTCATCGTATCGTTCACGGCGCCCGATTTTCAAGGCGGAGAAAGCCCGCCGGCCCATTTTTTGGGCTGGGTTTTGACTATGAAATCCACCGCCGGCCGCTCCGCGGCCCCTGCGGCGGCGATAACCGCATCATAACAGATTTTAGGGTTGGGATGGGTGCGTTTGCCGTAACCTGTTATCCTGCTGACGCAACCTGTACATTTAGTGAGTTCTGCACAATTTCCCGCACTCGTTTTTGTGCAGAAAGCCAACGGCTCTGGCGCAGCACCCGCTGCGTCAGAGCCGTCTGTTGGATTCTTATGAGATGGGCAGCAATACCCGGAGGTGGAACCAATTGTCCTGCGCCTCAGCCGAAACGGAGCCGCCATACTTTTCAGCTATGCAGTGGATGCTTTTGATGCCGTAACCGTGGCGCCCCTTGTCCCGCTTGGTGGTCTTGAACTCGCCGTCTTCCATCTGCAGCGGACCCTCAAAATAATTTTCCACCCGGATCATCAAAAAATTGTTCTGGGTGTATACCGCGATCCGGATCAGCCGCTTTTCCTTGTCCGGCAGCTTCAAAACGCTTTCAATGGCATTGTCCAGGGCGTTGCCGAACACGCTGCATATGTCCATCACGTCCATAAATCCCAGCCGCGCCCCGTCCGCCACCACCATCATGGCGATCCGGTGCTTGGCGCAGTAGAGCTGCTTGCTGAACAGGATGGTGTCCAGCACGTCGTTCCCCGTTTTTTGCATGGGGCCGATGCCCTGTATCCCAGATTCCAGCTGGTTGAGGTATTCCTCCCGCTTTTCCGCACTGGGCTCCAGCCGGATTACGCCGATCTGGTGCTTCAGATCATGGTACTTCCGGTTGATGGCCTCAATGTTTTCCCGGGACTGCCGGTACTGCTCATACTGCCGCGACAGCAGGCCGTTGATGGAATCCAGTTCCTTCCGGGTCTGCATATCCCGCCATTGGTCCTGGTGGGCTATCAGCATGAGCACACCTGCCATATCAACAAGAGTTCGGATGTAAAATATCTCTGCCCGGGACTGCCCGCTCAGCGGCGTATTGGGGTAGACATAGCTGATATTGCTGATTAAAAATGCCCCTACCGCGATAATCCCGGAGGAAAGCACCTCTTTCCAGGTCACATGGCTGGCCCGGCTCTTTCCCAGCAGCTTTTTCTGAAACACATACGCGGCGTAAAACATCGTGCCGTAAAACACGCACAGGAATACCGCCCGCGCCCAGATGCTGTCCCCAAGGCCCTGGGAATAAAACGAGTAAAACTGCCATTCCAGGGAAGCGGCAAATTCCGCGAATATAAAGGCGATGGCCCAATAGAACCCAATGTCCAGGGCGGATTCTCTGCAGCACAAGCGCATTGTGCCATACATGATCAGAAGCGCCACGGCCATCCCGGGAATCCACAAGGGAATGGGAGCGGCGCCGATCCAGTTCTGGAGCGCCCCCAAAACGGCCAAAGAGGCCAGCATGATAAAGCAGGTTGCAAGCCTGCCCCACCGCCGCTTCAGCAGCAGGACAAAAATCAGGCATGATGACCATTCCGCGAGGGCGGTATAGAGCTTCGGGATATCCTGCATAACTCCCATCAGCCCTACCCCCTCCCCACGTAGGCGGCAAGGGCCTCCATAAATCCCTTGCGCTTGGGGCGGCTGATCTGGAGGCGCTCGCCCGCCACGGTGACGCAGTTCTCCTTCACTGCCTCCACGTAGGCCAGGTTTACCAGGTAACAGTTATTGCACCGGGCAAAGGGCTGTCCCTTCAGCTTTTCCTCCAGTCCCTTCAGCGTATCCCGCGCCGCCACTGTTTTCCCGTTCAGGTGAAACGTCACCTTGTGGTCCTGGCTCTCGATGTAGGTGACCAGCCTCGCGTTCAGCCGCACCATGGCGTTGTCCTGCAAGACATGGAGGTAAACCCCTCTGCCCTCGCTGATTCTTCTGACCGCCTTTTTCAGCGTCTGGACAAAGGCAAAATACTGCACCGGCTTGAGCACATAGTCCAGCGCCTCCACCTTGTAGCCCTGCAAGGCGTACTGGGCCAGGTTGGTGATGAAGATAATGATAACGTCCTTGTCCTCTGCCCGAATCCGCTGGGCGGCCTTCATGCCGTCCATGTTCCGCATCTGGATGTCCATCAGGATGATGTCGATGGAGCTGACGTTTGCCTCTGCGATATCCAGCCCGTCGGAGAAAACAGACACCTTGAATTGCTCGCCGCACTCCGCCTCGTACCGGTTCAGATAGCCCAAAAGCTGCTTTTGGCAATTGATATCATCCTCAACAATGGCAATCTGGATCATACGCAACCCCTCCGCTTTCATTATATATGAGCTCCAATAGAAAAAGCAAGCTCCGAATTTCGGCCGTTCTCCCGTAAATTTCTGCTGGCCGCGGGCCGTACCCCTTCCCTTTGGGACCGCTCCATGATAAAATAGCCCCAGAGAGACCAAACGCCCGCAGGAGAAATACCGGAAAGGACATCAGGAGGGATGCGAAGTGAAGAATATCGCCATCGTGGAAGACGAAAACGCCGCCGCCGAACATCTGACGGCATACATACAGCGGTACGCCGCCGAGTCCGGACAGCAGTTCAACATTGTCCGGTTTTGTGACGGCGAAGTATTTCTCCAGGACTACAAGGCCGTCTACGCGGTGGTGTTTCTGGATATCCAGATGCCCCGGAAAAACGGGATGGACGCCGCCGTTGAGCTGCGCCGCCACGACAAAAACGTGTCCATCATTTTTATCACCAACCTGGTGCAGTACGCCCTGAAGGGCTATGAGGTAGACGCGGTGAGCTTCCTGCTCAAGCCGGTGAGCTATTATGACTTTTCCCTGAAGTTCAAAAAGGCGCTGGACATCTACCTGATGAACGAGGAGCGCAGCTTTACCGTGAACGCCCCCGGCGGGCTGTGCCGCATCTCCACGGACAAGCTGATGTATGTGGAGATCATCAGCCACCGGCTCCACTACCACCTGATCGACGGCGTGATTGAGATGACCGGCGTGCTGTCCGCCGTGGAGCGGGAGCTGAGCGCCTTCGGCTTTCTGCGCTGCAACACCTGTTACCTGGTGAACCCAAAATTCATCGTGCGGGTGAAAGGCTCCGAGGTGCAGGTGGGGGACCGGACCCTCCAGATCAGCCGGCCCCGGCGGGCGGAGTTCATGGAGGGGCTCACCAACTGGTACGCGGGGGCGGGGGGCGGAAGCCATGGCTGAGGTTCAGGGGATCTACCAAAAAATCATGCTGGAATTCCTGTTCGAGCTCTATGTGTTTTACGCCCTCACCACCCGGCGGCTGAACCGGGCCCCAAGGTTCTGGCTCCGGGCGCTGGGCGGGCTGGCGGCGGTGCTGGCGCTGGCGTGGGGCATGGCGTTCTGCTACCGCTCCGCGGGCGGGACGGCCCTGGGACGCATCGCCGTCTACGTGTTCCTGTTTGCCGCCGCCACGGCCCACCTCCGGCTGTGCTTTGATGAGACCTTCCCCACCGTCCTGTTCTGCGCCAGCGCGGCCTACGCGGCCCAGAACCTGTGCTACAAGCTGTACCTGGTTGTCTGGTGCGGCGGGGAGGCCCTGCGCTGGTACGACGGCTGGGGCGCCCGGTTCGAGCTGTACTACTACCTGATGTATTACGCGTTCTTCGTCCTGGCGGCGGCGGCGGTGTATTTCCTCTTTATCCGGGGCCTGCTCCGGCATATATCCCGGGGAGAGCTGGATTACCAGATGCTGGCGGTGGCGATTTTGGCGCTGGGCATCACGGTTGTCCTTTGCTCGGTGGAGGACATCTACTTCTCCCACCTGAGCGTGGGCCGGGAAAACCGGTTCGAGCTGTGGGACTACTACGTCCTGCGGCAGGCGGGCAACCTGTTCTCGGTGCTGGGGTGCGCCGTGGTGCTGATGCTGACCTCCCGGACGGTGGAGCGGCGGGAGCTGCGTCAGGAGCTGGAATACCTCCAGCACGCCGTCCACCAGAGCGAGCGGCAATATGAGATCTCCCGGGACACGATCGACCTCATCAACGTGAAGTGCCACGACATCCGCTACAAGCTGGGGGCGCTGGCCGCCCAGGGGGAGCATATGCGCCCCGAGGCGGTGGCCGACCTCCAGGAGAGCATCTCCATCTACGACGCCAAGGTGGAGACGGGGAACCAGCTGCTGGACGTGCTGCTGACGGAAAAGAGCCTGTACTGCGAGCAGAACGGCATCACCTTCTCCTGCATGGCGGACGGGAAACAGCTGGCCTTCCTGGCGGACGGCGACCTGTACTGCCTGTTCGGCAACATCATCGACAACGCCCTGGAAGCGGTCAAGGCTATTCAGGAGGAGCAGCGGCGCGTCATAAATCTGGTGGTGAAGGCGCGGGGCGGTATGCTCGTGATCCAGTCGGACAATTACTTCGACGGCGAGCGGGCCTTCGCGGGCGGCCTGCCCGTCACCACCAAGGCGGACAAGCACTACCACGGCTTCGGGATGCGCAGTATCAAAATGATCGTCCACAAGTACGGCGGAGAGCTGACCGCCCAGGTGGAGGAGGGCATATTCCACCTGAATATCCTGTTCAGCCTGGGAGAATAGGGGGAAAGCCGGCGGAAGGTTTTTCCAGATCCGCCTTCCCTTTGCAAAGTAGGAAAAAATCGTGCAGTTTAAGGAACGCCCATTGTCAATGGGCGTTCCTTCTATTATCATTATCGCCAGAAAAAGCGGGTTCGCCTGCCAAACCTTTGTAGGATGTGTGAAAGCTTTCGGATCTGCTGCCCCACGGTCACAAACGCGGCGACGCGTTGTGAATAAAAACAGTGAGAAGGAGAACTGAGCGATGAAAAAGAGGATTCTTGCAATGCTTCTGGCCCTGGCCATGACAGCAGCCCTGGCTGCCTGCAAGCCAAGCGCCAGCCAACCCACGGAGGCTCCCCCCTCCCAGCAGCCGTCCGGCGCCCCCAGCGACGCCCCCAGCGCCGCCCCCGTGGACGCCCCCATGCTGGCCGACTTCTCCGCCGGCGCGGTGGACGCGTTCTTTGCCTCCGACGGCTGGTCCAACGGCAGCGTGTTCAACGTGTGGTGGAAAGGCGACATGGTTACTTATTCCGACGGCCAGCTCCATCTGGGCATCTCCGACGCCAACGGCGAGGTGGAGCAGGGCTACTACGGCGGCGAGGCCCGCACGGGGCTGTACTACGGTTATGGCGATTACGTCGTAAAGATGAAGCCCTCCAAGGCGGAGGGCACCGCCAGCACCTTCTTTACCTGCACCGGCCCCTACGACATCAACGCGGAGGGCAATCCCAATCCCTGGGACGAGATCGACATTGAGTTCTTAGGCAAGGACACCACCGGCGTCCAGTTCAACTATTTCGTGGACGGCCAGGGAGGCCACGAATACTGGTACGACCTGGGGTTCGACGCCTCCGAGGAGTTCCATGAGTACGGCTTCCGCTGGGCGGAGGATTCCATTTCCTGGCTGGTGGACGGCAAGGAGGTTTACACGGTGGAAGCCAGCGAGGAAAACCCCCTGCCCTCCGCCCCGGGCCGCATTCTGATGAATTACTGGTGCGGCACCTCCGACGCCGAGGGCTGGATGGGCAAATATGAGCTCAGCGACGCCACCGCCGACTACCAGTGGGTCAAGACCTCCGCCACCGGCCGCGAGCTGGTTCCCAGCGAGGACGGCGAACAGGATGGCAGCATGGACGGCCTGGACGTGAGCTTCGCCAACGGCGCGGCGGCGGACGGCAGCGTCTTTGCCTCCGACGGCTGGTCCAACGGCAGCGTGTTCAACGTGTGGTGGAAGGGCGACATGGTTACTTATTCCGACGGCCAGCTCCACCTGGGCATCACCGACGCCAACGGCGAGGTGGAGCAGGGCTATTATGGCGGCGAGGCCCGCACCGCCCATCACTACGGGTACGGCGAGTACTCCGTCAGCATGAAGCCCTCCAAGGCGGAGGGCACCGCCAGCACCTTCTTCACCTGCACCGGCGATTACGATATCGGCCTGGACGGCAATCCCAACCCCTGGGATGAGATCGACATTGAATTTTTGGGCAAGGACACCACCGGCGTCCAGTTCAACTATTTCGTGGACGGGCAGGGAGGCCACGAGTACTGGTACGATCTGGGCTTCGACGCCTCTGAGGAGTTCCACGAGTACGGCTTCCGCTGGGCGGAGGATTCCATCACCTGGACTGTGGACGGCAAGGACGTGTACACGGTGGAAGCCAGCGAGGAAACCCCTCTGCCCTCCGCCCCGGGCCGCATCCTGATGAATTACTGGTGCGGCACCCCCGACGCGGAGGGCTGGATGGGCAAGTATGAGCTCAGCGACGCCACCGCCGACTATCAGTGGATCAAGACCACCGCCACCGGCATCAGCCTGGACGGCTGACAGCCTGCGGTCTGCGTATCCCGCCCCAATGGGGCGGGATACGCAGACGGATTGAATGAGTGTAGAATGATATGGGATATTTGACAGCTCTTGCCATTGTTTTTATTTCCATCTGGTGCTGTTTCTTTCTCCTGCTGTTCCATTACGGTGTATTTGCCCTGATTGGCGTGTTCACGCGAACGGCCTATCCCAAGGCGGACCGCCTGCTGAAGTATGGCATTGTTATTGCGGCCCGTAACGAGGAGGCGGTGATCGGCTCCCTGCTGGACAGTATCCGGGCTTGCGATTACCCGCGGGAAAAACTGGTGGTGTTTGTTGTGGCCCACAACTGCACCGACCGCACCGCACAGATCGCCCGGGCGCACGGGGCCAACGTCTATGAGTATGACAACCCGGCGGAACGCACGGCGGGCTATGCCTACCGCTATCTGTTTGACCGGATCAATGCCGAGTGGGGAGACGCGGGGATGGACGGCTTTTTCATCATCAACGCCGACAATGTACTTTCTCCCAGTTACGTTTCCAAAATGAACGACGCCTTTGTGGCCACAGGCGGGGAACACGTTGTCACGTCCTACCGCAACTCCCGCAACTTCGGCAGCAACTATATGTCCTGCCTGTACGGCATATACTTCATCTCCGCCTGCCGCTTTGAGGCCCGGGGGCGCACGGCGTGCGGGTGCAGCACCCGGGTGTCAGGCACCGGATACCTGTTTCCGCCCAAGCTGGTGGAACACGGCTGGGAGTACGTCACCCTCACCGAGGACTGGGAGTTCACCGCCGACCAGCTGGCCCGGGGGAGCAAGGTGCTCTACTGCGATGAGGCGGAGTTTTTCGATGAGCAGCCCCTCACGGTGAAGGTGATGCTCCGCCAGCGGCTGCGCTGGGCCCGGGGGCACATGATCGTCTTTTTCACCCGGTTCCGGACGCTGATGAAAAGCCTGTTTTCCAGAAGAAACGGGCTGGATGGGCGTCGGCGTTTTTCCGTATTCGACATTTCCGCCAGCATTCTGCCGCTGGGCGTAATCAGCGTGGCCCTGCTGCTGCTCCAGCTGGGGGGGATTGCGCTGTGCCCCCTGTTCGGGTACGACGCGGGGCGGGTTTGGAGGATTTACGGGCTGATCTCCCTGGCGCTGTTTGCACTGTCCTATGCGCTCACCGTGCTGGGCGCGGTGCTGCTGGTATTTCTGGAGCGCGCGCGCATCCGGGGGGTGGGAAAGGGAACGCTGGCGGCAGCGGCGGCCCTGTGGCCCCTGTTCCTGCTGGTGAACGTATTTTTGGACGTGGCCGCGCTGTTCCTCCGGGATCTGGAGTGGAAGGTGATTCCCCATGTTGGCGCGGTGAACAACGCAAAAGCGCCAACAAGTTGATTGCTGCATAAAATTTTCCGTTAATAAAACATTGAATTGGATGCTTGTTTAAACCTGTGCTATAAAAATTTGTGAGAATATAGGGTGTGCTGGCAATTTTCAAGCAGGCCCTAATTTAGGAGGGTTTTCCGTGGCGAAAGAAAAAGGCAACAAGAAAAAGCTGAGCGCGAAGGCGTTTACCGCCATCGTCGCGCCCCTGCTGGCAATTCTTCTGGCGTTTTCCATTGTGCTGTCCGTGGTGACCACCTCCCGGTTTGACCTGGTTCTCCGGGACATCTTCGGCGAGACCGATTTCAGCAAGGGCAGCGCGGGCCATGACATTGACGCCAATTACTACACCCGGGATATCGCCGACTCCAAAGAGCTCCAGGCCGCCGAGCAGGCGTACGCCCGCAAGGCCGGGGCCGAGGGCATGGTGCTCCTGTACAACAACACGGAGGGGGGCAAGGGCCTGCCCGTGGCGGGCGGCTCCAAGCTGAGCCTGTTCTCCTCCTCCTCGGTGGATCTGCTGGCCGGCGGCACGGGCTCCGGCGTGTCCACCATCTCCAGCGATATGCGCACCGCCCTCACCGAGCAGGGCTTTGCCGTCAACGAGGCGCTGTGGAAGTTCTACAGCGACAACCACGGGAGCTATACCCGGGGCGGCGGCTCCATCATGTACGGCGGCGCGGAGGACTGGACCATCAAGGAGGCCCCCGTCTCCGCCATCCCCGATGCCGCCAAGAGCGAGGCGGAGGGCACTATCCCCGTGTTTTTCCTGGCCCGAACCGGCGGCGAGGGCCGGGACCTGGGCCGCTACATGGGCGAGTGGACCGATGTGTCCGGGGACAAGGAGAAGCATTACCTGGAGCCCAACTCCGTGGAGCTGGAGGTCATCCAGTACCTCAACGACACCTTTGACAATGTAATCCTGGTGGTCAACACCAATAACGCCTTCGAGCTGGGCTGGGTGGCCGATTATCCCAGCATCAGCGCGGTGCTGTGGGCCCCCGGCGCGGGGGGCGACACCTGCCGGTCCATCGCCGACGTGCTCAGCGGGACGGTGAACCCCTCCGGCCACCTGGTGGACACCTTCGCCTACGACGCTTTCTCCTCCCCCGCCATGCAGAACATGGGGGACATGATGCTGGTCAACGGCGGGCAGGACGTAGAGGCCGCCGTGTTCTACGACGAGGGCATCTACGTGGGCTATAAGTACTATGAAACCCGCTACTTCGACAAGGCCTTGGGCCAGGGCAATGCCGGGGACTACGACTATGCCGCCGCGGTGCAGTACCCCTTTGGCTACGGCATCTCCTATACCACCTTTGAGTGGTCTGACTTTCAGATGGGCCAGATGGACGCCGACGGCAATATTGAACTCAGCGTGACCGTGAAGAATACCGGCGCGGTTGCTGGCCGGGACGTGGTGCAGGTCTACCTCAACGCCCCTTACACGGATTACGACAAGGCCAACCACATTGAGAAGTCCGCCGTCACCCTGGTGGGCTTTGAGAAAACCGGCGAGCTTCAGCCCGACCAGTCCGAGACCGTCACCGTCACGGTGAACCGGAAGGACTTCATCTCCTACGACGATGTGAACGCCAAGACCTACATCCTGGAGGCGGGAGATTACCTGCTCACCGCCGCTGAGAACGCCCACGCCGCCGCCGACAACTTCCTGGCCTACGGCGGACAGGCCGTGGAGCCCCTATTCGGCGGGGCGGACGCCTCCTTTGTGGGCAGCTGGAGCTATGACTACAGCGGCAACGGCGGGGTGGATAACGAGACCTACGCCAAGTCCCTCACCGGCGTGGACGTGACCAACCAGTTCGACCACGCCGTGTACGACGAGTTCACCCCCCGGGACCAATACCTCACCCGGCAGGATTGGACCGGTACCTTCCCCCAGACCCACGGCAATCAGGACAGCCGGCGGCAGAGCCCGTTCAGTGAAAAGAATGGCTTCACCTGGGAGGTGGAGGTGTCCGACGCCATTCGGGACGCCATCAAGGCCAAGGGCGTGGGCGCGTCCTTGAACCCCATGACCGAGGAGGAGGCCGCCGCCATGGCGGGCCAGTACGGGCAGAAGGGTAATCTGGAGCTCATCGACTTCCGGGGCCGGGATTATGACGAGGTGGAGGCCGAGGGCGGCTGGGACGCCCTCATCGACCAGATGGACGTAAGCGAGCTGGAGACCATCATCCGCAACGGCGGCTACCAGACCCTGGGCTCCGCCAACATCGCCAAGCCCCGGGCCATCGACTACGACGGCCCCTCCGGGCTGAACGAGGGCGGCATCACCCACGAGCCCTATTCCATCACCTATCCCTGCGCCACCAACCTTGCCGCCAGCTGGGACCGGCAGAATTCCTATCTCCACGGCTATTACGTGGGTGAGGACGCCCTGGCCTCCGACGGAAACTGGGGCAATCACCAGTATGTGGGCCTCATCACCGGCTGGTACGCCCCGGCCATGAACATCCACCGCACGCCGTTTGCCGGACGCAACTTCGAGTACTACTCCGAGGACGGCTTCATCTCCGGCGAATTCGCCCGGGAGGCGTCGGTGGCCTGCTCCGAAAAGGGCGTGTACGCCTACATCAAGCATTTCGCCCTCAACGACCAGGAGGACCACCGCAGCCATGTGGCCACCTTCTCCAACGAGCAGGCCATTCGGGAGATTTACCTCAAGCCCTTCCAGACCTGCATTGAGGAGCGGGGAACCACCCCCATCAAGGTTCAGGAGTACGACGCGGACTCCCAGTCCTACACCGAAAAAGAGGTGGAGATCCCTGCCGTCATGGCGGTCATGTCCTCCTTCAACCGCATCGGCTGCACCTGGGCGGGCGGCAACTACAATCTGCTCACCGGGGTGCTGCGCAATGAATGGGGCTTCGACGGAACCGTCATCACCGACTACGACGGCGGCGGCGTCATGGACACCGAACAGTGCGTCCGGGCCGGGGGAGATTTGAAGCTGACGGGTTTTGAGGTGGACGCGCCCATTGACGTGAGCAACCCCGCCTCCCAGTACTTCGCCAGGCAGGCCATTAAGCATATTCTGTACACCACGGTGAACTCCAACGCCATGAACGGCATCGTCCATGGCACCTCTGTGGGTGAACTGCCCTTTGCCAACTATTGGTTCATTCTGATCGGCGAGGGCGTGATCGCGGCGGGCCTCATCGTATGGGGCGTGATCGCCATTGTGCGGCGGTGGAAAAAGGAGAAGGCCGGGAACTGACCGCGCCTGAGCAGCACAAAGAGAACGCCGGAACTTCGGTGATTCTATAAATCCTCATTCAGCGGCGGCCGGACTCCGAAAGGGGCCCGGCCGCCGCTTATCCTGCCGGACCGTGCCGGCGAATCCCCGGCACATCCGGGACAGCTTCAACATCTTTGGTTTTGAGCCGATCGGGGATGAGCGGGAGCGCAGCTCCGCCGCCTGGGGGCCGGAGGACTGGCGGCAAACAACGCGGGCGGTTCCCGTGATTGGGAAAACCGCCCGCAAACTTAAATTATGGTTTTTATATGGCAAGGCGCCGCCAGATTCTCTCAAGCCATTTCTTTGCGCGCCTCATATCCCCGTGCTTGACTGCAACGGTCAAGCTGTCGCTGCTCCATCGGATATCAGCACTCCAAAATGCGTTTATGATGGCATAAAGATACCGATACCAGGTTTGCTGCTCCTCTGAGAAATCACGGATAGAACGATATCCCCTTTTTGAGACGGATTACCACAGGAGGTTCCGATATAAGCTCCGCTTTTACAATGAGCCGTATTTCTTCTTTGCGGGAGTAATCGCTGTGCTCATAATCGCATCTTTGTAATTCAGCAACACGCTTGATTGCGGAGCGGATTCCAAAATCCTGTAATATGGTCCGAATATCTTTGTGCGAAATGGTGAGTATACCGTGCCTCCAATGGAAGATTATTATCAATTATAACACAAATATCCATATAGTTCAACCGGTGATACGAAACTTCAACAAACAACGTTGCCAGCAGTATGATATCTGTTCCGGTACGCATCACTGTAAAACTTGCCGCGTGATATGACACGTTGGGGGGAATCCCTTTCCGCAGTTCTGACATTTCAGTTCTTCTGCCTTTCCGATCCCCCTTCCTTTATTCTGCCGGAGAGGGGGTGGTTCTGCTCTGTTTGACGCTTACAACCACACAAACTACCGATGCCTCAAACAAAAATAAAAAAATTAAATTTTCCTCTTGATTTTTTCTGTGTGATATGGTAATATAATTCAGGTAATTGATGGGGACACAAAATATCCGGGTGTGGCGAAGTTTGGTATCGCGCTTGACTGGGGGTCAAGAGGCCGCAGGTTCAAGTCCTGTCACTCGGACCATTTTCTCGATAAAAACCGCTGATTTTCAGCGGCTTTTATCATTTTTGAGAACTTTTTCTCCGCTTTTGCTTTTTCTGTTCGTTGACTGACCCAAATTTGACCCATACCAGCAAAATTTTAGGGAACGCCGGTTTTTTCTCCGGCGCTCCCTGCGTTGATTGCGGTTCTGCTGCTTTTTAGATAGACTGGGCGATAAATCCTCCCATACGGTCGGCGGCCTCCTTCTGCATTTCCCCAGTAACGTGGGTATAGGTGTCCAGCGTAAAGCCCGCGCTGTAGTGGCCCAAAATGCTGGAGACGGTTTTGATGTCCACACCCTGCTGGATCGCCAGAGTTGCAAATGTATGTCTCAAGTCATGAAATCTGACGTTTTCGGTGATTCCAGCTTTCTTCAGCAAAGTCTTGTGCAGCCGCCCGATACAGTCTGGGCCGTACATCTTCCCCGTCACCGGCGAAGGGAACATATACGGATTTTCGGGGTGCTTGGCGTGCTCCTGAACAAGGAGGTCCACCGTCTCCTTCGGCAGGATGATCGTCCGTACCGAGTTGGCGGTTTTCGGCTCAGTGACCCTCACCTCTCCCTTCAACCGTCCCGCTGACTTTGACACCCGGAGGGTTCTGGTCTCTACGTCAAGGTCAGTCCAGAGGAGCGCTGTCAGTTCACCCCGCCTCAGCCCTGTGGTCAGTTCCAGGTAGAACATGGGCAGGACGCCGTGCTCCTCCGCCGCGCTGAGATAAGTGCCAATCTGCTCTGCCGGAAGGATCTGCATCTCCTTCTTCTCCTTCGGCGGCAGACGGCAGCCGATAGCCGGGTTGTAGGGGATGAGCCGCTCCTTCACCGCCTGGTCCAGCACCGTGCGGAGCATGGCATGGAGGCCGCGCACCGTCCGGGCGCTCAGACTCCTGTCCTTCATACCCTCGTATTTCTCCACTCTGCCGCCTTTTTTCGTCTTGTTGTAGAACTTTTGAATATCCAAAGTGGTGAGCTTTTCCAGTTTGATCTTACCGATGTTCGGCGCGATGTGATGCTCAATGTAGCTGCGGTAGTATTCCGCTGTGCTGTCCTTGACGGCAGGTTTGCAGTAGTTCTCATGCCAGATCCAACACCATTCCTCTACCGTGTATTGCCCTGCCTTGGTCACATCAATTTTCCCGTTTTTCTCAATGGCCTGGGCCAGCTTCTCCTTGCACTCTTTTTGCGTTTTTGCCAGAACATTTTTGTAGATGGCCTTGCCCGTCACCGGGTCGCGGCCCGCCGTATACCGTCCCTCCCAGCGGCCATCGGAGCGCTTGCGCAGGCTGCCCTCACCATTTGCTCTTTTCTTAGCCGTGGTCATTCACCTCCATTTCTGATATCGCCATCGTTGTCATCTATGCATTCGGCTATCATTCTCACACCCAGCCGGAAGCCCAGGATGAAATTTTCCCGTGCCGTGATGCTGTCGATTTCCTGCTGCGATTCAATCAGTTTTGCCAGAACCGTCTGCCCTGCTTCGCTGAGCTGCTCCATAAGCTGGTTTTCGAAGCGGGCCACACGGTCTGTGGCCCGCCGCAGTTCTGAATTAGGGTTCATAACCTGTTCATTGGGTGTGATGTTGCCATAGTAGAAATCTTCCAAAGTTTTCCGCATTTTCTCCGCCTCCTTTTGCAAGGACACAACATACCACAGGCCGGCGGGAATATCCATGGAAAAGGCCGAGAGTTATCAGTTTGTTATCAATTGACCTGGCTGTCGATCCATCGGATGAATTTCTCTTTCGGCACCACGATCCTGTTCCCGATTCTCAGTGCGAGAAAGTCATCGCTCCGCACCAATTCGTAGGCCCCGGCACGGCTGATGCCCAGCACCACCGCCACCTCCGGAACGGAAAGCATTAGGGGCAGCTGGTCGTATGCGGTGTATTGTGTTTTCTTCATAGTTATCCTTTCTCCCTTTGCATAGAAGGGTTCCTATTTGGTTGGATGCGTCTTGTTGATATAGTTCCTCCCAAAATTTTGGGGTGGGATACTCAAAATTCTAATACATGGTCATGCCCTCGTCCGGGTGGTCGTCCGATTTGTGACCCATGGCGATCTTCTTCTCCCGGATCTTTTGCAGCAGCTTACGGTCTGTCCGCATACCTACCGGGCTGTGCTTGGGGAGGGAGTTGTCCTGAAAAGCCTGGGCCATGCTGTGGAGCAGGCGGATCACGGCCAGCGCCGCCACGGGGGCTTTTGGCTGATCCATCCGTTTCAGCAGAAGGCCGGCGTACTCGCTACCCTGCGCTGCCGCCCGAGACAGCCAGTATTCGGCCCGCTCCACATCGCGGGGAACCTTCTGGCCTGTCAGGTACAGCTTGCCCAGCAGATACTGCGCACCGGGGTGGCCCGTCCCAGCACAGGCAGACAGGTGTTTCAACCCGCGCTCCGCATCTTTGGCCACGTTCTCCCCGCCGAGGTATTCCTTTGCCAGACGATAGCCCGCACAGAGTGAACCATTCTGCCACGCCAGTTCCAGCCACTCCATCCCCGCCCGAGGATCACGCACGTCCAAGTCATCAGAGAGCAGCAATTCACCCAACGCACACTGGGCCGGGCTCATCCCCGTCTGCGCCGCTTTCTCGAACGCTTTCGCCGCCAGCGCGCTGTCCGGGATAAGCACACCGCCATCCCGGTACAGCATTCCCAGCACATACCACGCCTGGGGCACACCGTGCTCCGCCAGCATTTGCATCTCCGATACTGCCCAGTCTTTGTTTTCTATGGGTTCCTCTGGGTCATCCAGGATCCGCTTCATTTTCCAGTACCACTCGTCGCGGGTATGATCGTAGTCGTCATCCTCATCCTCATCCATTGGCTGTTCGCCCTCGAAGGTCAGCACAGATAGACGGAGGCTTTCCGCTTCCGCCATGACAGCATTTTTGATCTGCCGGAACTCTTTCCGCTGGGACAGCTTTTTCTTCTCGGGCGGCGCGTCGGAATAGTAACCCTCCACCTCACCCTGCAATGTCTGCCACTGTTCATAGCACCTGGCCACCGTGGGCAGGCGCTCCATTTCATCTACGATTTTGTTCACCAACTTTTTCACTGGTTTTGGAAGATAGCCGTACTTTTTTTGCCCTTCACACCATCCAGCGCCTGGGCCAGCTCCCACATCAGCTTCTCCGCCTCCGGGTGGTCGCAGATGCCCTGGCGCATCTCCTTCACCAGCTCCAGCATGGACGCCCGCGCCTGACGCACCAACTCGTCACGGGAGACGGTTTTCTGCTCGTACAGATGGAGCATCTCCTGCTGGAAAATTTGATTCGTCAGCGTGGATTTGATTTTGCGAATGCCGTCCCGATCCAGCCAGCCCTCCCCGGACTGACTGGACCAGGCCATCGTGTGGACATGGGGATGATCGCCCTCGTTGTGGAAGGCCGCGTACCAGCGGAAGTGGTCGGCAGGTATGTTCATAGCGGCGGCGATCTCGTTGCGTTCTGCACGGAGCAGATCGCGCCACGCCGACGCTTTGTCGTAGCCCAACCGCGCCGCGTCCTCCCGCTTCAGCGAGATGATGTGCGTCCACACGTTGCCAGTGTAGCTGTCCAACTCGGACACAGCTTTTTGCAGATCCACACCGTCATCGTCGCCAAACAGACCGTGACTGCCCAGCCGCTCCACCCGCGGACGGGTGGCGATGTACTTCAGGTACACCTCCGAGCGGTTGGCCTGCTCCCAGTTGCACTCCAGCGCCGTGGAGATGAACGCGGAGACGTGGGCCTTGGTGTGCGACGCCTCCCAGTCGGCGTACTCCAACAGCTCCTTGCTGTCCGGGAAGTCCCGCACCAGCGCACGGATCAGCTGCTCCTGCCGCTTGGTGGCAGGACGGTCATCAGGCACCAGCTCCACTCCATCCCGCGTGCCGATGTAGCGCAGGTAGCCGGACACGGAACCCCCGCCCTTGCCGCCGCACTTGAGGTACGGACTTTTCAAAATCAGCTTGGGCATCAGTCATCCTCAGCATGACGCGCGACCTGCTCAAAGCGCAGCTGGCCGTTGGTGCGCTTCACGCTGCCGATGCTCTCCGCCCGCTTGCGGCGCAGGTACGCCTCGTCCAGTTCGAGACTGTCGGCGAGGATGCGCTCGCACATTTCCAGCTCCACCGCCTGCTTGTACAGCAGCGACGCCATACGGTTCTCCATGGTGCCCAGCCGTCCGTTGATGCAGGAACGGATGGCCGCTGGAAGGAAGATCCCCGCGTCCTGGGCGTCGAGATAGCCCAGGTAGAAATCCAGCGCGCGCCCGATGAACGCGGTCATGCTCCTGCTGCCATCCTCGTGACAGCGCCGCTCCAGTTCGGCCTTCTTCTCCGGCGTGAGATAGACCGCCAGCTTGTCCTTTTTGCTCATTTTCTGCTCCTTTCCGGGGTTTGACCCCTGCTCAAAGCCTGTTACTTCGCACCTTTTGGGGGTTCTTGACCCCAACGGCACATTTTCTTTCTGCTTTTGACCCCATTCCGGGCTCCGGGAAAACGCCCGCACTGCGGGCGTTTGTGGCTCAGCGGGTGTCACTTGTGACGCCCGCTGTTTATCCTGCTTTCGTCGTCGCAAGCTCCACACCGCTCATTTCCGCCCTGACGGGCGAAAAATCGCTCGTTCCGCTGCTCCTCCTCTCCCCATCGAACCCGCTGCGCTGGGCTTCGATGGGGGCCCCAATGGTTCCCCTGTCTCCCGTATTTTCGCGGCCCTCCTCGTGGTAGGTCAGCTTGTCCTGCGGCCCGGGCAGGGGCGGCAGGTCCAGCAGATAATAGGTGTTGTTGCACTGCCGCCTCCGGCCCTTTCGGTCAGTGGCATAGGTGGGCACCCTGCGGATAAAACCCCGCCGCTCCAGCTCGTCCACCGCTTTGCGGGCTGTGGTGCTGGAGCAGCCGCAGGCGGCGGCGATGGTCTGCATACTGGGCCAGCAGTAGTCCTTGCTCCCCGCGCGGGAGCGCAGGTAGCCATACACCGCCAGCTCCCGGCAGCCCAAGCCGTAGCTGTAGATGGCGTTGCTGGTTTTGAAAAAGCGTTCTCCTAAAATTGACATGGTGGTTCCCCTTTCATCGTCCGTGGGTTGATAACCTGACGCGGAACATTTGGCCCGTCTCCTTCCTCCGCGCAAAATAAAAAATTGCCGTCACAAAATTTGTGGGGGCAATATTCATATTGCGTTTTCACTTGTGTGTGGTAAAATATTACTGTCGGGAGGTGACGGAATGTCTCAGGCCAGATACCAGATCTTTCAGCTGTCCGCCCGTGCGGTGATGAGTTACGCCGTGGAGACGGCAGATGGCTACTCCTTCGATCTCAGCGCGTTGGCGACGGAGAAATGCAAAAGCAGAACGGCCACCCACGAGCAGGACAGCAATGCCCTGTTCTTCCAGACCATGTGCGTCCTGTGTGGTGACAGTTACGCCGAATCCAGCGATGGGAAGCTCATCCCCGACCTGTCCGACGCCATCTTCTACATGGACTTCGACCGTGTCTTTGACCGCAGCGCCGCCAGCAAAAAACAGCGGGTATGCCAGGAGAAAGCCCGGGCCATGTTCCGTCCCGAGGGCGTGGGACTGGACTTCGGTTCCGGCCCCCGCCGCTATGTGGCCTTCGAGCGTTCCGGCAGCATGAGCCGACAGGCGCGGCTGTCTTTCATCCGGGCAGACCTCCACGATGCGGTGCGTTGCCGCATCATGCTGGGCATGGACATTGACCAATGCCAGCTCTCTAAGCTGTACGCCTACAATGGCCTGATGCTGTCCAGCGGCGCGCGCATCGACGGCGTGGACATTGACCGCCCCCACCGGGTTATCGTGGTGGAAAACCGCCCCCGCACGGAGCACTTGGTTCCCGTCATCACCGTGGAGGACGACGGCTCCCAGGACACCACGCGGAAATATCACCGGGTGGAGAAAAAGGTGGACGTGTCCATCACCTGCTTCGACGGCGAGGGGCTGATCTCGCCCCGGTTTGCCGCGCAGATCGACAGGGTGCTGTGCGGCAGGTACATCCACACCTCTTTCCAAATCCGCCTGCCCTACGTCAAGGGGATGCTCCACCAGGTGGATTTTCACAGCTTCCTGATCGGCTGCGGCACCCGCACCATCACCGACCTTTGGGGCGTAGAGCACCGGGCGCGTGACGTGGACGTCATCCTCACCCGCTCCATGTGCAAGGGCCTGGACTGGATGGCGGAGGGCGGCATGGACTGGGCGAATTACTGGGACGCTTTTCGCCGCTATCGTCACGCGCTGTACATCACCAACGTGAGCAAGGAGAAGCCGGAGCAGTTCACTGAGCTCAACTACCAGTTCCTCACCACCGTGTCTGTTCACGCGGACGAGTTTCGCCCCGCCGCCCTGCCGGACGGCTGGGAGCACAGCCCGGAGGAGGACAAGCGCCACTGGCTCACCAAGCAGACCGAGCTGGCCTACTACAACTTTCGGGCCAACGGGCAGTTTCGGTGGAACTACTTTCTGCGGGCACTGGAGGGACACCACTTCTGGGAGCGGAAAAAGAGCCGGGAATACTATCTCGCCGCCGTTCTGAAAAAGAACCCACGGTTTATCGCTGAGCCGGTGTACACCCAGGCACTGGACGACATGGCGGAGCGCATCGTGAAAAACTACGCCGTGGGACGGCTCATCGTTGCCGGGGACAACCGCTACCTGTCCGGCGACCTGCTGGATTTCCTGGTCATGCTGCTGGATTTCAAACAGGTGCGCACCAAGCGGGAGCGGGCATTCTTCGCGTCGGCGCTTACGGACGCCCGCCATTTCCCCCGCGGCGCGGTCTACGCCCCCGGCGCAATCTATCCACGGCAGGAGGTATGCACCCTCCTGCGCAATCCGCATATCGCCCGCAACGAGGAGATCCAGCTTTCTTTCTTCGACGACAAGGACAGTATGCGCCACTACTATTTCCACCAGCTTACCGATGTGGTCATGGTGGACTCCAACATACTGGCGGCGGAACGTCTGGGCGGTGCCGACTATGACGGAGACATGGTGAAAACCATCGCCGACCCGATCATCAACACCTGCGTGCGGCGCAACTACGATATCGCCCGGTTTGAGAAATACAAATCGCTGGAGAACCGGGAAAACATCCCCCTGCTGATGATCCCGGCGGCAGAACCCCGGATCCGCTCCGCCCACGACTGGGAGGCCCGGTTCGAGGCGGTGCGGGACACGTTTTCCTCCCGGGTGGGGCAGATCTGCAACGCCGCGCTGGATCGCAGCATTATCGCCTACAACGAAAACTCCGACGGTGAGGAGCGCCAGCGGTGCCGGGAGGAAACGGAGCTGCTGGCCATCCTCACCGGGCTGGAGATCGACTCGGCCAAAAGCGGCGTGCGGCCCGACCTGGAGGAATTTCTGGGCCAGCGGACGGTGAAGCGGACGCCGTTTTTACAGTACAAATATCTGGCGGAGCACGCCTCTGCTCGTCGGGCCTGGTACGAGCCCACCCACGCCGCGAAGCTCAAGACGTTTTTCAACAGGGTGGATTGGAGCGAAGTGGACTCCAACGTGGAGCGGCTCCCTTATCTGGCCCACCAGCTGAAAAAACACACGCCGAAAATCAAATCCGTTCCGGCGCGGGACGAGGAGCTGTTCGCCTTTACCGCCAAGCCGGGGTGGCGGGACACACTGGACCGAGGTACCTTGGACGCGGTGGCCGCTCTGCTCAGGGACTACGAGGCGTGTCTGTCCCGCATCCGGGCCTGCCGGGCGCCCGTCCAGAGCAAGGGCCGGAAGAACGATGTGGAGCGCATTCTCTTTTCCCGCGGGCAGGAGGATGACTGGGACGTGGACGAGCTGTACGCCCAGCTGGGCGAGCTGCCGCCGGAGCGGGTGGCGGAGGTGCTGGAGGCCATGCGCCAGGATGGGTGGCAGTTCCTGGACACGGAGGCCCGGGAGCGCTTCCTGCTGGAATGGCTGCCGGAATTTGAGGAGCTGTTCGACCTGCTGACTGACTTCCGCTTTGGCGGCTATCGGGTGCTGTGGGATATCCTGCTGGATATCGACCAGGAGAACGCTGCCCAGGATCGCAAACAGTTAATCCGAGATGGGGACTCCCCCGCTTTCGCCGCCATAATGGAGGCATATCAGAAAAAGGCGGCTTCCCAGTCCTACCGGGATGCCGTCTCCGCCAAGTGCCGGGAGCTGCTGGACATGATCGTGAAACCTGTGACCGCTGCGCGGTATGTGGTGGCTCTGGGAAAGCGGGGGCTATTATGGGAACTGTTGCCGGACGCCGTTCTGCCCAACGTGCTGGAGGTGCGCCATGCTGAATGAGTGTCAGGAGTTTTTGGACTACACCGGGCCGGTGACCTACAAGGCCGATGGGAAGAAGGACACCACCTGGCTGGGACGCTTCACCTTTGAGGCCCTGCGGGAATTTGGCGGACTGTCCCGGATTTTGACTGTCCTGGCCCGGGGCTTCCTGTTCCACGGCCCGGATGGAAGAAAATTGGACGGTCGACCCAGAGAGCGGACAGGCTACGCCCACCGGGGGCTGTGCGCCTGGTGCAGTGTGCCGGAGCGTGCAAGTGCGAAGCCGGAGTGGCAGTATCGGACGGATTTTGGCCTGCTTCATGAGGAGTTCCCGGCGCTGGTGGACGAGGATGGCCGGGGATGGTTCTGCCGACACTTCCATGCGGCCATGGCTTTTGCCCAGAATAACCCAAAGGTGGTACGGAAAGCGTATTCCGAGGCCGCTGGGGAGCTAGACAAAAAGTTCGGCGCGGAGTGGCGCAAAAAGGTGCGGCAGTTCCAGATGCCGCTGTTTTCCTCCAACGCGGACGCCGCGTGGATCATCCGCTTTGACGATGTGATTGCCGATGGGCTGGAGCTGGGGCCGCTGCAGCAGGGCACGGTTGATTTGCCCAACGATCTGCTGGCGAAGGTTGAGGCGGTGAGGCCAGCAAAGCTACCCACCGAGGTGATCCAAACGCTTATTGCCTATTACGCTACTAATAAACCAGAGGACAGTGATTGGGTGGTGCTGCCGGTGGCGAACTTCGACTGCTGGTTCGGGAACACGAATTTCGGGCGGAAGTACCTCAGCCAGATTCCAGAAGAAATCATCCAGCGGAGCAGCAGCTTCGGCGTTAGCCGGTATAGGGTGCTGCCGGGATTTCTGCCATAGGCGGAGCAAAGGGCTGGGCCGGAAACGGCTCAGCCCTTTGCTTTTCAACAGGAGACCACATAGCGGTCAGCAAGGTTCCTGATGTTATATTTTACCTGAAACCCTCCACTGCATCTCGTCCACCAGTGCCTCCGCGGCCTTTTGGATCCGTTTAGGCTGAGAGTTGAAAAACTCCACCGTGGGCCTGCCGTTTTTGAGGTTCCAGATCCCCGCCACCTGTCCGTTGACAGCGATCGTAGGAAGGCAGATGCCGGATTTCAGGATCACTGCGCGTTTGTACTCCGTGGGCAGGACCATCTCCCGCGTGGGGCGCCAGCAGCAGCGGCAGATCGTCATAGGCCACGCCATGCAGCGTACCCCGATAAAGCCAGGTTTTGGTGAGCGCGTACTTCCAGTTCATCAGGTCTGCGCCGCGGATCACCGCGGAGAAAGCCACGTTTCGATGAAACCAGCAATGCAGTCCCATCAAATCCCGGGAGAGCTGGGTAATATCCTCGCATTTACGAGAAAGATACAGCCCATGCATCCGTCTTCGTTGAATCTGTTCGGCAATGGCGTTCATATATGTATCTCCTGCAATAAAGTTACGGTGAAAGGCACGGCAGCCAGATCCCAGAGGAGATCATCTGGCGGAGCAGCAGCTTCGGCGTCAGCCAGTACCGAATGTTGCCGGAATTTCTGCCATAAGCGGGACAAAGGGCTGGGGCGTTCCCGGCTCAGCCCTTCGCGTTTTCAACAGGACGCCACAGCGGCCACACAGCGGCCAACAAGGGGCGGCCAGGGCCAGGGAGGTGTTAACCCTCGTCCGGGAGTTCCCATCGCTCCTGTGGCGTACAACGGGCGTCCCACTCGGTCTGGCCTGACTGGGTAGGACGCCCGCTTTCCGGGTAGCTGTTCAGTTCATTCGCCAGCCGCCAGGCTAGCCGAAAACCGCAGATGAAACTATCTATGGATGTCTCCTCTGCCAGACGGTCTTTGGCGTCGATCAGCCGGAGCACCAGCCGCCGCTCCGGCTTGTCCAATTTCAGGATGAGCTGTTTGTGGATGGTCTTGATCTCCGCACGGGTGTCCGCCGCCTGGGGCAGTGTGTAGAAGCTGTCATACAGGGCTGTCAGGGTCTTGTTCATGCTGTCGCCTCCTTGCAGCACAAACATATACCACAGGTCGGCGGAGAAAGCTACTATAATTTTTCGGGAGACTCCCTTTCTTGTTGAATGCGTCTTGTTGATATAGTTCCTCTGTAGATTTTGGGGTGGGGTGCCCCACGTTCAAAATTGCACTTTCAACCAACTGTCATCACATTGTCCGTACACATTTCGCATTGGCTCACTACTATCTGTACGGCATTACCCATGCTTTCTGTCAGATATCTTTGCTTAAATGTACTAACACAGCTCCCTATCGAGCCCATTCAATCATTTTTTGGGGGATTTACGGGAGGCATTGGCGGTGGATTCTTTTGGATAGGTGCTTGACTTCCACGGGTTGATCCATCAGTATGTATTACAATTCTTACATCTTTGTCGCTTTGGGACATATTTTTCTCCTCCTGTTTATATATTGGAAAACCTATTCTTGAAATACCGATTTTTTCGCTCTCAGCGAATGATTTGCACTTTTTGTTTGGTGGCAATGTATCTACAGCAAAGTATTTCTTATTTATCATTTCCCATTCGGTCATCTGATCATAACACAGAGCATTTATCTCTTCTTCTGTCAAATTTCCATTTCCTATGTCAAACCACTTTCTCTCAATTTCGATATAATGCGTTCAATTCAGGCTGCATTTCTGAAAGCTCTTTAATGCGTTGCTGATATGGAAGATATTCATTTATTACACCTATAAGCTGACCAATCACGATAATTAGCCCCCACAAAAAGGAAAGCTGAGTCCATTGAGTCCAAGCAGCTATGGCAGAAGATGAAGCAATAGCAATTACTATCTTTATATGTCTATTTAGTTTTACGCAACGCTCAAAGCAAGCACTAAAATAGTACAATTCGTATTTGAACTGAGTCATTTGATTCCAATATCGTAACTGCATAATATAGTCATTCTCTTTCTACATCTGAGTCAAGGTTCTCAAAAAATCCGATGGTAGAATCTTGCCGCCGTCCAATCAACGCCCCCCTATCCAGAAGAGAATTCCGCATGGCACATGCTGTTTCTGGCAAAAGCGTACACTGTGGGCAAGCAGCATAATTCAAGCCGAACAACCCCTGTGCGTCCCGGCCGCTCGAAGTTAGACAAAGGGGATCTGAGGAACACCAGCTTGCCTCGTCCAGCAAAGCGTCCAGATGTTCTCCCAAATGTTCCGCCTGGCCAACCAATCCGCCTAAGCTGCCCTCTGCATCAGCGGCAGTGGTATAAATCAGTATCCCTGCCATGGGATTTCCGCCCGCATAAGTGGAATAGATTCGTTCCTTCATGGAAGCTGCCTGATAGCCGCAATCCACGGCAAGCGCCCGAATCAGCAAATGGGACAGCGTATGAAGAAGTACATACCGAGGGGACGGATTATTGCACCGAAAGTGGTTTTCTATTGCATTTTGCAGCATTGCATCATAAATCCTGGAATTTTGCGCCTCCCATTTTCGCACCATGTTCTCGTCTAACTCTATAAAAATGCCTTCACCATATTGTTCTACTGCTGGCAGCCAAGGCTGTCGCACTGAAAAGATGGGGGCAAGGCTGGGGCTGCTGTAGTCGCCATCCCAACTCCGGAGCCTGGTGAACCCCAAAAATGCGGCGACTTCTGTCAACCTGGTAACGGCAAAAATCTGATGAATCAGCCCTGCATACTTGGTCGGAACGGTCTTTTGAATAGATGAAAAATCGGAATCTGTATGATTTGCCTCATCCCGAAGTGCCAGATATTCATCCTCATAGAGCTGTTGTTCGTTCTGCGGACGGTTTCTTCGATCTTGGTCGCTAAGGCCTTTCCAGATACTCAGGATTGCCTGTTCATTCACTCCAGGAAGATATTGTGCCAGGTTTTTTCGGATGTAAGCCAGAGCCTGCTCATCTGTACGATCCTCTAAGGCAGACATATGGCGCTGTAAAACACGGCTGATTTTTGTACTCCATGGCGGGATATTCAGTGCGCTGACGTTCACAGGCATATACACGCCGGCGGCAGACCGAAGCCGTGTCACCGCATCTTCTGAGCAGGATGTTTTGTCATACTCCACCTTGAGCCATGGCCTGCGGCCAGAGCATTGATATACAGATTTTAGCCCGCCTGGAACCAACGCGCCCTGCATTGGCCTGTTGCTATCGCAGTCGTCGCAGATTACCAACAAGCTGCCAATGCTGTTTCTTCCATCCACATTTCGAAGTCTCAGGTGTGGGCCGCCTTCCGCCGCCTTCACGCAGGGCTTCCCGTGGTGAACCCACGCGTCATATGGAAAGTCATCCAAATGTCCATGGCTACAGGCAACAATGAAACGGGAAGGAACCAGGCGGTTTCTGCATACTGGACATTTTAGGGCCCCCGACTGCATCCCTGCCAGACCACTGTCATGTGTCAGTCTCTCACAGCGGGGACAATACAGCATATTAGGAAACCGATATGCACCAACGTCCCGACTGCGCTCTTTTTGGTAAACCGCGTGTTGTTTTGAATCCCACTTTGGCCGAACAAAAAACTCTTTCCCAAGAACCTTTTCAAGGTTGTGACAATGTATCACCCGATCTTGGTCAGAATCATTCTCTGAATCGTACCAGCTGTCTGCCTCCGCCAGAATTGCGGTTTCATCCTTAAAATCCACCATTGCCCCAATGCCATAGGAAGTTACAAGCTGTGAGGTTCGTACTTCGCCCAAATGCTTCTGACGCTTTCGCCCGATTTTTCTCATAGACGCGCCTCTCTTTTCATAAGATACACGTTTGATTGCGTATCAACACTTCGCATAGAATTCATGGTAGACGGAAAGATAGTGTACTCTGCTTTTTCAGCAGCGGTAAGCAAAATGTCCGTATCCTCTAATGAGCGGTTTGCAAGAGTATACCGAAAATGGTTCCCCTTTTTGATAGCTGCATCCTCCCAGCAGACCGCAAAGTCCTCCAGCAAATCTGCCGCATATTCATAGGACTCCGGGGATTGACGCTGAATCCGGGTCAGAAGCTCATCGAGAATTGTCTGTACGTCATCCCGTTCCGCTCTGAAATTGCAGGCGTCCCCATCTTTCTGCAAGTCTTGAATTTGATGGCGGATGAGGATGACAAAAACTGCATGGAGCGCTTTTTCCAATGTTCTGGACGCATAAGGAGCCGCGCTGGTTGGCTCCACCATCCGATTTAGCGCCTGATGATAGGTTTTAAACCGCTCGAAATGCCCTTTATCCCGAGCCCGCATCATGTGGAGCAGCACAATGATCAGGCCGGGGTTCGAGCGCCCCACACGGCTGGTAGCCTGGATATATTCCGCAGTGGTTTTCGGCTGACCGTATACAGTCATAAGCCCTAAGCGGGCAATGTCAATGCCTACCGACAACATATTGCTGGATAAAATATAGGAATAGGCGCCTGTCGCCGGGTAGTGCACTTGATCCAGGGTCAAGCGGACATCTGTGATCTCCCCCACGCTTTTACGGCTGGTAAGTTCCCCATATTCATAAGTGCCGGCTTCAAACGGAGTTACTCCAACGCGTTCTGCGTCCAGCGCGAATTTGTGCCGTCGAAGGGATTCCGCATAAGCGCTGACACGGTCTAATATCAGCGTGTCTGCGGTGCCAAGATCCTTCAAAGAATTAAAATATCCTACATTGGTCCAAAAGTGGTCTATTACCGCATCCGGAGTTCCAATCCGCTGGAGATATCGAAGGGCAAAGGTGATAGATCCAAAGGTCCGCACAATGGCATCTACCAAGCTGCCGCCAGTCTCGCAGTATCCCACATACAAACGTTCCGGCCGTTCCGCCGCGCTTGCCCGTTTGGCAAAAAAGGAATTTGCGGCATCCAGCCCAGCCGGTGGAAATTGAAAGTGCCTGCGTCCATAGAGGGCCTGAATCTGACCAGATGCATTGCACACCGTTGCCGTGGAAGCAATGATTTTTGGCCCTATGCCATTTCGCGTACACAGACAATCAATAGCAATCTCATAGAGACCGCTAATAGAACCCAGAGGGCCTGAGATCAAATGCAGCTCATCCTGAATCAGCAGGGATGGCGGCAAACCGTTTCCATCCGTTGCAAAAATGGCCCCTGCCCGGGGCTCCCAGGCCAATCGGGCAAATTTATCAATTGTGCTGATTAAAAGCGTCGGACGTCTTGCATAAATATCGTCATCTACCGTAATAATAGGTAATTCATCATGGAAGGGGCACGTTTGCTCAGGACACCTTGCACGAAACGATCCTTTTACAATGCTAAAAGAGGTATGAACATTCAGCGGTTCTCCGCAATACGGACAGACATTCATCTGTATAGGGCTGCTGGTGACGCTTGCCTGATCGCCTTGCTGCAAAGCCTTCAACACGCTCTCTGCCGACTCCATGTCTTCGGATTCTGAAACCACGTGATTTGGTGTGACAGCGCTCCCAACCCACATTCCGATTGAAATTTCACCGCCAGGAATATGCTTGCGCCGCCGAATCAGCTCACATTCACAGATCAAAGCCGCAGCCCGTTCAAACTGCTGAGCCGTCAGCATCCGAAGGGTATAGCGCATTAGAACTGTTACACCGCCAGTCTTTTGCGTAAGTCTCCTGAAAAAGATAGCAAAGGCCGCTACACCCAGGTATGCCTCTGTTTTGCCGCCGCCAGTAGGAAACCAGAGCAAGTCCACTGTATCGCGCCATTCGCCCTCAGGATCCACCAAGTCCGGCAGGCACATCACGATGTAGCAAAGTTGGAACGGATACCAAGCTACATCCGTTTCATCTTGTCCCCGCTTTTTGGAAGACTGGTGCTTCATCGCCTCATTGGCGTAAACAAAGGCCTGCCATGCAACAGGATGGTTTTCAAGAATATCCAGCCCGTGATCCAGCCTTTTAGCACACAGCTCTATTTGGGACAGCGCCTTGTCCGCTGCACCTATGTAAATGGCGTCAATTTCTTCTGCACTAAGCTGATTTGCCCAGTCACGATAGCTCCGCACATAGCTGCGCAGTTCAGCAATCGCTTCTTTTCTGGTGATGTCCTGCCAGAAATTCATGTGAAAACAGTGGTATTTTTCTAACGGAACCGAAGCAATCATCTGAGGAACAACCGCATAGGGAAGAAACTCACTGCGGATTGCGTCCACGATATCGTCATCATCCCAAGCAGCAGAGCAGCCATGTCCGGCTGCATACTGATGGGTATGTCGGTAGAGTAAATCCTGGCTTTTTCGATCCTCGTTGCCGATGGTATACAGCGCCCGGTCAATGGGACAAAAAGAGCCAAAAAGTTTAAGCTCACACTGAAATAAAGCGTGGCAGTTGTTTTCGTTTTCATCGCGGCTGTATGGTAGGCAGTTTTCAATAGAAACCGTCCATAGACAGCTTCCATCCTGATATTTTCGACGGAAGGATACCCGCAAAACGGCCCGATCCCCCCAAAGCGGGCGTTTCAGGCCATGCTCCAGTTCAAGGGTGACACTGCCGGTATCCAAAGGTTGCCTTGTAAAAAGGTGCCGCCTTCGATATTTTTCTTGCACCTCATCTTGTCTGTGCACTTCATACGTTTCCCGCACTTCGCTGTGTTCATATACTGCAGCACTAAACTGGAAACTGATCTGCACAGTATCCCTCGGCAGTACAAAGGACAGCGCCATGACAGACGGCCTATAGCGGTTCGTTTCACGAATTACCTCAACAATTTCCTCCTCCGGGTCCCCGTCCGTGAGGATTGTGTCCTCTGGTTCCTCCGCCGCATTAGCGTGCTGCTCTTTTCTGGGCCAGAGAATCCCGCTCACATAGCTTTCTAACGGCGGTTCGTCAAGAATCTCATCCATTTTAACAGGACCGACGGCATCTCGACGGATAAAATCCAAAAGGATGTCCCGTGCTTGGTAATACGCATCAAAAGGCATTGTGGAATCCCCCAAACTCAAGAGTAGTTGATGTGTGCAAAGCCGCCCAATTCGTAACCCAGCCAGCAGCCGGAGGCTTGGTAGACATTCTCTGTTTTTGCCACATTCGGCTCAACGACCGTAATCAGTGCGGAAATGTATGCGGAATCAATGCTGACAGGCATATTTTTGTTGTTATTTGTCGCTTGAAACCCCGCAAACAGCGCATCTGTAAAAGAACCGTTTGTTTTCCCAATCATACAGCCATCACAGAAGATATCGAAGCCGCTGCCACTGGTTGAGGGATATAATTCCAAATCAATCCCAGGTGCCATTTGTGCCAGTAGTTCCTGAATCTGCTGCGCGTCCGATCCGGCAACGCAGGAAAACAGGTCTACATCGTCAGGCTGCATCGTAATTCCTCCGCAAAAACGTTTGATCCCTTTTCTTTTATAAGGAATTGCCTTTATCCAGCGATCCCCGCCCAGGCATTTCAGATAACTATCCATCGCTCCCTGCGTATAGATTTCGGACTCCACATCTATTATTTGAATATCTTTTTTTGCCCTGGTTACGGCAACATAAGAAGCTTTCAGTGCATCTGCTCTTACCCCCGCCGCCTTTTCCTGCCCTTTCAACACCAGCGGAGAATCCAGCCAATACACATGATCCGCCTCGCTACCCTTTGCCCGATGTACCGTGGAGACAATGACGCCATTCTCAGGCAGGTTGAGACAGATATCTGGCAGGGCGTCCAGTCTCATCAGCCGCCCCAAGGCCTCCCTTCGGTGCAACACAGCAGATCTTGTGTGGGAATCCAAGGATTTCAGCGCCTCCCATTTTTCTTCGATATCCTCGATGCCTTTGTGCGCTGCCAAATCCCCAAAGGTTTCTCTGCTGATTAGCTCCTCTGTACAGCCGCCCAAAATCATACCAATCCATGGCGCAAGCGATTTGTGGCCCGCGGCCTGCATTACTGTATGGTCAACAAAGCCGCTTTCTCCTCCAAAAAGCTTATCGCTTATCACAGCGGCTTCCCCATTGGTTTTGCACAGAATGAGATCGCTTTGCATTGTCAGTTTTTGAGGTAATCCCTTTATCCCACAGCTTGGACGAAGGTTCCTCAGCTGGGCCTTACATTCACTTAGAGTTTGTTCCTGTTCAGCCTCTGTACCATGCAGCAAAGAGTCTCGCATCTGCATCCCCATCTGGTCAAGAATATCTGCCTGCCTGTGATTTGTCTCCAACTCACAAATTTGAAAGTTTTGCTCTGCAATCCAGCAGAACAGTTTTTCCGAAGTCCAGTCACCTTTAGCCCTTGCGTTCCAGTCGTAAATCGCCTGACAGCTGTCCCCCAAAAGCAGTACGCCAAAAGACGCGTTCTCGATCATTGTCTGTAGCATCCTGGCGCGGTTTCCTACTGTGTCCTGTACCTCGTCGACAATTAAATATGCAACTTCATCTAAAATATCCGGGTTCTTTCCCAGCTTTTCGATAAACATCTCAATGCGCTGTTCGTAGTTCAACCCCGGCGGCAGTTCGTCGGCCAAGGCATAGGTAGCAAAGGAATCAAACGTACGGATAATCAGGCCCCCGTCTTCCATCAAGGCATCGGCGCGATGGCCGACCGCATCCCTAAAGCGGGATCCAATTACGTTTACCGCATTCTTTGAAAAGCACAGGACCAGGACGGTTCCTTCAAAATCATTCCCCTCAAAAATCTTGCACAGCCGTTTCACAACAGTATAGGTTTTCCCGGTACCTGGGCCGGCATTGACAAAAATGCGGCTCTCTAACCCGGCACAGATGACATTATCTTGGGTAATCGTTTCTGTTCTCTGAATCGGCTGGTTTTCCTGGGGAGGGGGCTCCTCAGATTTTTCAGTCCGCCCTGCAAAAGTTTTGTCCTCTGAGGGCTTCAAAACAGCGTCTTCGGAAATTGTATTCTCCCGCCTGGTCTCTACGGGCAGCGGTCCAAATACCGTTTCCTTCCCTGGCAGCATAGTCAAAGATTTTGTCGGCTGGAAAGGTGCTTGAGCAGTCAATTCCGGCTCGAATTCCACCGAATCAGGCTGTGCATACTCCCGATGAACCTTCTCAAAGTTCGGCTTTGCGGAACACTCTGGATAGCGTTCACAATCCGTTTCCTCACAGCGGCACACCAATTGATTGCCCCCAATAGGCACACCCCACGACATTGTGCCAACTTCATAGGCGCATTTTGGGGAAGCCTGCTCGACAATCCTGCGCTGGAGCGGCGAGAGCGGCGCATCACAAATTTTTGTGCTTGGATTATAATATTGTTTCAGCACAGCATAATCCCGGAGCTGCAGGATAAAGTCCGAATCAAACGTGCTTTGGGTCTTGTTGATGTACACATTACTTCGCAGGGTAACATTGCTTTTCATATGTCAATGCGCCTCACTCAATACAATACGTGAACTCAAGCTGATTAATATCAGTCCTTTGTCCCATTTTTTCGGAGTAGGTACTTTTAATTTCTACATGGGCAATCATATCATCATCAATGGATGCACGAAGCCGCAGGCCTTCCGCTGTGAAGCCTTTGATGGGCACCACAATACGCTTCAACTCATTCTTTTGGTCATCTGCCAGGATGAACACTGCATTTGTAGTGTCCTCCACCACACCGAAGCTCAACTCCGGAGCATCACATGGGATGGCCTGTCCTGCCTCAAAAATCGGGTAGACAGATCCGTCTGCGAGCAGAACGCCGAAGTCGTGCTGTAACCTGTAAACAGGCCGTTTCCCTGCCAAAAAGGCAGCTCCGCCAGCTACCGTCCATTGAATATTATCCGGACGATGTACAATGCCGCCGCAGACCTCCTCCATCCGATTGACAATCGGACGCATCTCGCAGCTTCCACCCACCATCAAAACAGCATCCAACTGACCCAGTGAAATATTTGCTTTATCCAACGCTTGGTTCAGAACCTGAACTGCGTCCCCTACCCGCCTGGCAATCAGGCTTTGAAATTCTTCCAAGGTAATGCTTTGGCGAATCATAGCTTTACCGCCATATTTCATCAATCGAACCGGGGCGAAATCTTCAACAGAAAGCCTCTTTTTTGCGTCTTCACTTCGATCAATAATTTGATCCCGCTCAATATCAGTCATATCTTCAAACGCCTTCGGAACTCCGATCTCCTGCATAACCCTTGCATGAAGATGGCGGGCGAGCATTTCATCAATGTCATTGCCTCCCAGGCTCCTGCCAGCTATGGCCAGTTCATGGATGGTTCCCTGCTCCTCGGAAATCAGGCTGACATCCAATGTTCCCCCGCCCCAATCGAACACAGCTACGTTACTGGCACCCGCAAGTTCTTTCCGGCAATGGATATAAGCCGCGGTGGGTTCGCTGACAAAGGACCGCACTGAAATTCCCGCCTGCCAGGCTGCATCACGCAGGGCACACCGCTGTTCCGGCCTAAAGTCTACCGGGATGGAAATGACTGCGTCCTTCATTTCAACTCCAGACTGCTGCTCCACACTGGCTTTTACATATTGAAGGAACAGTGCTGTAACATCGATTGGGGAATAAGATCCCCCTGCGACTGAAATGCGCTCTTTTTTTCCTAAAATGGATTTAAAGGAAGAAATTACTGTATATCCCTCTGTTTTCAACTGGCGACGGCGCTTCTTTACCTCTGTACCAAACAGAGGTGGCTTTTCTGGATGCAGCGCGACCAAGGATGGAAAAGGCAGGTTGTTTTCACCGCACCGTGTAGCTGATATGCCATGATCTGTGAACAAATACTCAACAACCGCAGTATTCGTTGTACCAAAATCGATGCCAAACGATATCATTTATTTCCCCTCCAAGGGAATACCCTTAAAACGCAGAGTATCTAATAAGTCACCAAGAAGCGCAGTCAGAATGCCTAAATCATTTTGCGCTTCAGGCAAGCTGGCGTCTTCCACGAGCGATTTTAGCGCGGATGCAAGTTCCTCCTTGTATCCGGCTATGGCCTGAGCTGCCGAATTTTCGTTCATGCGCTGGAGCGTTTCAACTGTTTTGTCCAGTTCTTCATTCTTTTCACACACAGTCTTTATCTGCCCTTCGGCCTCTGAAAGACGACTTTGGAGTGCAACAGCCGTTTCTGCCTTCGATTTAGCATCATCTTTTGCTGATTGGAGCTCTTGCAACAGGTAAATCGATTGCAGTTCCAGCTTTTTGATTTGCGTTTCAGCTTTTGCCAGCGCATCCTTCAGATCCGCTGTGCTCTGGAGCTGGAGCGTAGCCCAAGCCAACGCGCGCTCCAGCAGCTTGATTCCATCGGTTTCCTCATCATTTGCAATGGGTTTCTGAGCAATGGCCTTTGCTGGTTCTGGGTTTTTGGGCCCAGAGAAAATGTTTGCGTTTTCAGCGCTTGGGACGGTATTTTCCGGGCTCACTTCCTCCACTAAACCAGCCGGCTGTAATTTATTTATCTCGATGGTTCCTTTTTCCTCGTCCTGCTCTATCTCAGCCGGAGTTGTGCCAGACACCGCGTTTTCTATAGCAATGCTTCTGCTGTTTGCATCCTCAAAGGTAGAATCATTTAAATGGTTTTTTTCTAAAAATGATTGGTATAGAGCCTTTGTTTCAGCACCAGAAAAATCAGAGAACATTGCGTTATAGAAATCCGCCAGATTTTTCCGTGGCACAGGCCAATCACACACATTTAATAGAAGAAGCTTTTTCAAATCCGACAGCTGACAGTTATCACGCATTTTAACAGTCTCGCTTGGAGCAATTTTATCATCCCAGTTGCAGATATACCACTGAAGTTCGGGCAAAACTTCTCCTGCGCTTTCAACGTATTTTAGTCTCACAGCCAAAGCCTGCGCAATCCTCCGGAACATATATGCTCGATTATTACCTTTAGAGTTCAATTTTGCATATTCCAAAAAGGAGTGATTCAGTACATTTTGGACATTCTCTGGAAGCACGGGATACATTTCTTCGTAAACGAACCCTACCGCTTGACAAGGGAAAGACATTAAAGCCTCAATGCAGCCAAAATAGTCTGGATTTTCCGAGAGGAGTTCCCGCCTCATCTGCCCAAGCAATTCCGAAGCCAACTTATTACTGAATTTTTTTTTCTGGCCTTTCGTGATTCGAGAAGACCATTCCCGTATATTCTCCACACTAATCCCTCCATCAAGTATTTTTTCGCCATTTTACATTTTATGGCGCACCCAGAATTGCATCAATAAAGCCAGTTCATGTTCTTTGTTCTCGAGGAAACAATACAACAATATCATTGTAAGCATACTTTAGCAAAAATGCAAGAAAATTTGTCTATTTTTACAAATTTGAATATGGCCTCGCTGCTCGGATGCTTTTCATGCTCCCGGATCAACTGCTCCATCGTAAAACGCGGCAGATTGATCGTTCGCGTTTTGCCACTATGAATCGTCCGGGGCAACAACGACAAGGAATGAGCGGATGATTTGCCCCACAGCCTCACCTTCACCATTGGTGGTATCCGCATCTTTCTGATTCACAATAAGCGGGACGTGCCCCCAAATCTGTCCGACGTGGATGTAGTGGGCCTGACCATCCCCCTTCAGCGGCACCTGCACGTCAAAACCCTGCCCTACGGCCAGGAATTGGACCGCCGCTTTTGCTGGGATCTCCATGTCATTACCTCTGTTACCGTATCGGGAATTTCCACGCCAGTCAAATGGATCTTGTGCCCCAGGTAGGCTGTGCTAAAAGCGGCGCTGCCGATGGCTGTCACGCCCTCCGGGATTTTGTAAACGCCGGAAATCTGGTCGTTGACCAGACAGATGAGTTTACCGTTTTCGTCGATCAGGCCGTTGTTTTCCACACGGAAATGGGGTTGCTCCCCGGTGAATTCAAAGGTGAGCTTTGGACAGCCGCAAAAGGCTTTGGGTTCGATGCGCGTTACGCTGTCGGGGATGACGGCCCGTTCCAGGTCCATGCAGCCGGAACAGCTATTGCCGTCGATGGCCTCCATGCCCTCCGGGAACACGATCTCCCGGATGCCGGAACCGCCGAAAGCGAAGCTGCCGGTTCTCAGGAGGCCGGCCGGGAGGGTAATGCTGGTCACATCGCGCCGTTTGAAAAAGGCGCCGTAAAGCTAAGGCCCTCCGGTACATCCACATACCCGCCTGGACCGGTATACTCTTGGGCCATTTTTACCTTTTTCGGGCATAGTACGTCGTGCCGATGTCAAAGTCCTTCCTGTCTGCCATGATAAATTTCTCCTATTACAATAGATTTACGGTGGAAGGCACGGCAGCCAGCCGTGTCTTTTTCCACATTGTTGCCAAAGCTGTTAGAATGGGAAGGTATTGGTCTGACGTATAGCTCCAAGGACTAGCACGTCCATTTGAAAGTCCGTCAGCCAGCCTCTCATTCGCAGCGTTCGATTTATGCAGGTAGAGCCGTCTCGCTGGGGCAGCACCGCTCCGGCCTGGTGCGTCCGTGTCATCAAATAGATAGAATCGGCAATGATGGAAGGGCTGGGCGCCAATCAAATCTACAATGGGAGTGTTGCACAATGAACGCGGCAGGGATCGATGTTTCCAAGGGGAAAAGCATGGTAGCGGTGCGCCGCCCCTTCAACGAGACCGTGGCAAAGCCATTTGAGGTGCGCCACACCGGCAGTGAACTCAAGCAGCTGGCAGACTACTTGAAAAGCCTGGACGGTGAGACGCGGGTGGTGATGGAACACACCGGGCGGTACTACGAGCAAATCGCCCAGTTCCTTCATGATGCGGGGTTGTACGTCAGCGCGGTAAACCCGAAGCTCATCAAGGACTATGGCGGGGGAAACAGCCTGCGCCATGTGAAGACCGACAAGGCTGACGCCAAGAAAATCGCGGGATACGCCCTTGACAGATGGGTCGAATTGCGTCAACATACACCCATGGATACGATTCGTTACCAACTGAAAATGCTGAACCGGCAGTGCAGCCTCTACACCAAGACCAAGACGATGATGAAGAACAACCTCATTGCCCTTCTGGATCAGACCTATCCCGGCGTGAACGCCCTGTTCGACAGCCCTGTGCGGGAGGACGGGACACAGAAATGGGTGGATTTTGCCGCGTCCTTCTGGCATGTGGACTGCGTGCGGAGCATGAGCCAGACTGCTTTTGTGCAGCGGTATGCCAAGTGGTGCAGGCAGCACAGGTATCAGGCCAGGGCGGGCAGGGCTGAGGAAATCTACGAGCATTCCAAAGACCTGATCGCCATGCTGCCCAAGGACGCTATGACCAAGCTGCTGGTTCGGCAGGCCATTGACGCCCTCAACGCCGTTTCCGCCACGCTGGAGCGCCTCAAGTCCGAGATGCTGAAACTTGCTTCCCAGCTCCCTGAGTTCCCTGTGGTGATGGCCATGCACGGTGTGGGCAACACCCTCGGCCCCCAGCTCATAGCAGAGATTGGGGACGTGACCCGGTTTGCCCACCGCAGCGCCATTACATCCTTTGCCGGTGTTGATCCCGGCGCCAACCAGTCCGGCACCCACGAGGCCAAGAGCGTGCGCACTTCAAAGAGCGGCTCGCCCGAGCTGCGTAAGGCACTGTTCCTGGTGATGGACTGCCTCATCCAGACCAAGCCCCAGGATGATCCCGTGTATCAGTTCATGGACAAGAAACGCGCCGAGGGCAAGCCCTATCTGGTTTACATGACTGCTGGAGCCAATAAGTTCCTGCGCATCTACTATGGCAGGGTGAAGGAGTATCTGGCCACCCTGGAAGGGAATCCTACACCTAATCCTGAAGGACATTCCTAAGCATTGCTGGATACGGCTTGACAGGCCGGCACTACGGTGGCGGCCTTACTTTTGTGCCCTTTTCGATCACCTCATTCTTTTTTGCTTTTCTGCAAATTTGCCCTTGACTTTTTATTTGCAGACTTTCAAATTCAGTCCAGACTCCAGTCAAGTTCTTCCATTTTCTGAATGATCTCCTGCTGCCGCTCATAGAAGAGCAATTCTTTGTTGCAGGCGTAATACTCTTTGCAGCCGTAGCGTCCGACGAACCGGGCGCAGTGGGGGTTAATGGTCAGCTCGGTGACCAGGATGAGCAGCTCCTGCCCGTCGGGGAACACCCCGCCGCAGAAGTGGAACAGGTTGGACAGTTTCTTCCCGGCGTCCCCGGCGGATTTGCGCAGATCTTTCAACCGCTGGTCGAAGTCCCCCTTCAGCAGGGAGAAAGCGGCTTTGGCATCGGCGGGGCGCTCCTTCATCAGCATGGCCCGCTGGTCCTCCAGAATGGCGCAGAGGGATTCCCGCGCGGCCTGGGCCTCCCGGCTCATGGAGGACGCCCGCCGCCCAGCAGCCAGGGCTGCCCGCTGGCTCTTGATCTGCTTCTCCAGCAGCTTGGACGGGTCCGCCCCGGCCTTGGCCAACTCCGTCCGCACCGCTCGCAGCGCCTCTAACAGCTGCGTCTGGATCGCCTCGACGGCGCACACCGCCCGCAGATGCTCCGTCACTCCGTCCAGCAGCAGACCCAGCAAGGAAAGCCGTTCGTCGAATTTCGCCTTCCGGGCCCGGTCCTTGATGGACTCATCCGCCTTGCCGGAGAGGATTTTATCCACCTGGTAGTCGGAGCGGTACTTGTTGAACAGATCGTAGTAGACGGCGAAGTCCTTGGCGATTTTCCGGTTTTGCAGGTACTGCCCCACCAGGTCCTCATCGATGGTCAGCCCGTGCTGCTCGTACAGCCGCATCATGTCCGACAGGTCGGACCAGCCCCGGGCGGTGGCGAACCGCTTGCCGTCCACGGTGGTCTCCACCTGGTAGAAGTCCCCCTTTTTGATCTCCAGATAGGTCATGACGGCGGGGTGAGTGGAGCGGCTGTAGGCGTACTCCTTCCAGGCGTCGAAGTCGGGCTCCACGTCCACCCGCTTGAGCCGGTCCCAGGTGACGATGTCGAACTCCCGGACCGAGTTGTTGTACTCCGGCGGGTTGCCCGCCGTCACCACGATCCAGCCCTCCGGGATCTTGTGGCGGCCGAAAATCTTGTACTGCAAAAACTGGAGCATGGAGGGGGCCAGGGTTTCGGACACACAGTTGATCTCGTCCAGGAAGAGGATGCCCTCTTTGGTGCCCGTGTCCTCCATCAGGTCATAGACTGAGGCGATGATCTCACTCATGGTGTACTCGGACACGTCGTACTCCTTGCCGCCGTAGGTCTTGCGGACGATGAACGGCAGGCCCAGGGCGCTCTGGCGGGTGTGGTGGGTCATGGAGTAGCTCACCAGCCCCACCCCCAGCTCCGCCGCGATCTGCTCCATGATGGCCGTCTTGCCGATGCCCGGAGGGCCCATGAGGAACACGGGCCGCTGCTGCTCAATGGGGATGACGTAATTTCCAAATTTGTCCTTGGTGAAATAGGCGGTCATGGCGTTCTGAATTTGGGTTTTGGCTTGTTTGATGTTCATGGGGAAACCTCCGTTTACAGGTCTTTCAGCTTAAACTCCTTCAGCGGGTCCACAGGCTTGAGGTTTTTGCCCGCATAGTCCAGCACCGCCGCCTTGGCCGCGATATTGTTCTGCCTGTCACACTCCTCCAGGAGTAGGTCGATATCCTTCCGGGGAATTATCTTCTCGGCAAACATGAGACGCAAAAGCTCCTCGTGCTGGATTGCCACAGGGAAAAGCCGTTTTCTCTGGCCCTTGATGTACTTGAGGTAGCCCGCTTTGATCTCCTCATCCAGCTCCGCGCCGTCCAGATACGCTTTGGCAAAACCCGCACACGCCCCAGGCTTGTTCTTCGGCGCAAAATCATCAATGGGGATATGGGGCGCGATGATTGCCGGGCGGCTGTCCTCAAATACGGACTTGTCGATCTCCTCGACGCTCTTTGGAATGGTCACGCTTTGAAGGTTTTTGCATCTCCTGAACGTGCCATGACCGATTTCCGTGATACCCTCCGGAATGACAACGTGTTCTATACTCTCGCAGTCAGCAAACGAATACCAGCCCAGTTCCTCGATCTCCTCCGGAATGACCACGTTCGTTTCTCTCCCCTGGTATTTGATCAGAAAATGGTCCAGGACTGCAAACTCCCCCAATTTTTTGAGCCATAGAGTGTCCTCGAAAAGCACATGGGCGATTCCCGCGATGCATCTGGGGATGGTGACATTGGCAATGTTGGGGCAACCATAGAATATGTTCAGCTCAATTCCTACCGCGTCCTCCCGGTCCTGAAACGTCACGCTGGTCAGGTTCTCACAATCGCGGAAAGCACTCATTCCAATCGACCGGACACTCTTTGGGATGGTTACGCTTTGAAGGCTGGATTCCCCGAAGGCATAGCTGCTGATTTCCCTCACACTCTTCGGGATGGTGACGCTTTGAAGGCGGCGGCCACAGAAGACATCCGGGCCAATTTCCTTCACGCCCTCCGGGATGACCACATCGCCGCCGGGGCCTTTGTATTCCTCCAAAACGCCCTTCGTGATGACAAAATCCTGCTTGTTTTCCATGGTAAAATTCCTCCTGAAAAATATTTGAATTTGACAAAATCAAATTTCGTCCTTCTGCAAAACCAGCTTGATGGCCCAGGGGGGCACATCGGGGTTGTTGTACTCGTCCTCCACAAAGACGAAGGCGGCGTCGTAGTCCGGCTTTTTCTCCGGGAAGGTCCCGCAGCCGTCGGTGAAGTAGATCAGCCCCTTCAGGTTCTGAAACTCCTTCTGCCGCCGCAGCCCGTCCACATAGGCGAACACGGGCCGGAAGTCGGTGCCCCCCAGGCCCTTGACGGTCATGGTTTGCAGGTAGGCGTCAAATTCCTCCTGGCTGGTGATCTTCACATCCTCCTGAATTTTTGTGTCGCACTGGAGGATGTGGAGATTGATTTTGCTGAAAAAGCTCTCGGTTGATTTCAGCACATTATAGGTCTTTTGTACAAACATCTGCACCAGCTCCCCGGACACCGAGCCGGAGGTGTCGATGGCAATCACAAATTCCCGGATGCGCTTGACCTCCCGGTACTCCAGGGGCTCGATGAGGGGCATATTCCGGTAGAGCTTCAGCCCGTAGGTATAGTACACATAGTCGAACTCGTCCGGGTCCAGCCGCATGACCTCCCCCCGGACGGCGAACTTCTTCAAAAAGGCGGTGTAGTCGTACCGCTCCCGGTTGACCGCCCGCAGGTTCTGGGTCAGCGCCCCGGCCCGGTCCCCCTGGAGCTTGGAGAAGGTCTCCAGGTCCAGCTCCATCCGCCGGGCGATGTCCTTCCAGGTCTGCTCCATAGCGGCGGAAAGACCGCTGGTAGAGTCTGCTCCACCTTCCCCATCGCCAGCATCTGCGTCCCCAGCGTCCGTGTCCCCGGTGTCTGCGCCTCCAGTACCTGCGTCCCCGGCATCTGTGTCCCCAGTACCTGCGCCCCAGGCCGGGGCCTGAATTTTGGCCGGGAGATACCAGGGAGCATGGTCATCACCCCGGAACAGCTGCCGCAGTTTCTCCAGGTCCCGGGGCGGGTGGTCCTGGAAGTAGCGGTAGAGCTTTTCGGTGGTGAGCTGCTTGACCTCTTTCCGGAGCTTGTCCAGCTCTGCCGTCTGATGTTCCTGGCGTTTGGCGGCGGCGCTGGACAGCCCCAGTCCGTTGATGACCTCCTCCACCGCGATGTCGCAGGACAGGTCCCACAGCGCCTGGTCCACCAGGGTGTGGACGTACATATGCCGGAAGACACAGTGCATCACCAGATGGAGATAGTTTCGGACGCTGGCTTCCTTTTCTTCCTTGTAGCACAGCAGGACGTGCCGGGGGTCGTAGTACAGGTTCTGCCCGTCGGTGGCGAAGGGCAGGGATGCGGGGGTGAGGGCGAATTGGCTCAGGGCGGCGTCCAGGAACCGCAGGTTGACCAAAAGGGTGTTCCGGGACAGCAAAAGTATTTCACGGGCTAACGTTTCCGCTTGGGTCATAGCGGGTCCCCTCCTGTTGTGAATAAATTCCAAATATAGTGTACCACCTTACAAAAAATTGTGCAACTATGCTGCCAGCATATGGTTTTTGCGTTTCGGATGTGGTATGATAGAAGAAATTCTTTTGGGATAGCGTTTCCCGGCTAAATACAACCTATAAAGGAGACTGCGGTATGAGCGGAAATCAGGATTTTGTCATTGGGAGCGGATTTTGGTACAACGGCGTTTTGCAGGAATACAAAGGGCCCGGCGGGGATGTGACCATTCCAGAAAGCGTCACCAAGATTGGCAAAGATGCCTTCTGTGGCTGCAAGAGCCTGACTAGCGTGACTATCCCGGCGGGCGTCACGAGAATCGAGGACGAGGCCTTCGTGGGCTGCAAGGGACTGACCAGTGTGACCATTTCGGAAAGCGTCACAGAAATCTGTGATGGGGTATTCTTGGGCTGCGCGAGTCTGACCAGCGTGACCATCCCGGCAGGCGTTACCGAGATTGGCTGCGATGCCTTCAAGGGTTGCGAGAAACTGATGGAAATTCTGGTTGACGAAGGAAATTCTGTATATCGCGATATAGATGGAATCCTGTTTAAGGGGGATGTATTGATCTGCTGTCCTGGGGGCAAAGAAGGGGATATGACGATTCCAGAGGATGTCACGGAAATCGGGGATGAGGCCTTCGAGGGCTGCAAGAAACTGACCAGTGTGACCATCCCGGCAGGCGTTACCGAGATTGGCTACAATGCCTTCAAGGGTTGCAAGAAACTGACGGAACTGCTGGTCAGCAAAGGAAATTCTGTGTATCGCACGGTCGATGGAATCCTATTTAAGGGGGACGTATTGATCTGCTGCCCCGAGGGCAAGGAAGGGGATGTGACAATTCCGGAGGGCGTTACGAGAATTGAGGACTGGGCCTTCATGGGCTGCAACAACCTGACCAACGTGACCATCCCGGAGGGCGTCACGGAAATCGGGTGTGGGGCCTTCTCTGACTGCAAGAAACTGACCAGAGTAGCCCTTCCCCGCAGCATCCGCAAGATCGAGGTCAGTTACCCGGGCGAGAAGCTCTATAAAACCATGCCCGACATGCCGGAAGGGCTGTTCCAGACGGCGGACAAGCTGAACGCGGACTTTGTAACGATGATCGACGGGGCCTGGCGGAAACAGATGACCCCCAAGGACTGGGCGGGGCTGTATCTCTTCCAGACGGCCAAAAACTTTCAGGAGCTGTGCAAAAGCCGCATGGAGAAGGTTCCCGCGGACGAGTGCCTGTCCGCCATGCTGGAGCTGCTGGCAGACTGCAAGAAGGGCAGTGTCTACGTCCAGGCGGCAAATTTTGTGGTGGAGCATATGAAAGAAATTTCGCCCGAGCACGTCCAGGCACTGTATAAGATGGCGGCGGCGAAAAAGAGCTTCCAGAAGGCGGCGGACATCCTCAAGCCGCTGGTTTCCACCAAACAGAAAAAAGCCGCCGAACCCGACGGCCCCTTTGCCTTCCTGGAGGACGCCTTCCAGGAGGAACAGCTCCTGAAGCACTACAAGGAGCATAAGGGCGTTCTGGCGCGGTTGGGCGAGGTTCTGCTGGCGGACGGTTCCGGCCAAAAAGCCCCAAAGCTGGCGGTACTGGCGGCGGTGATGCCCTACGCAGAGCAGTACCAACGCCCTGCCCACATCAGCACCTATAAAAAAGATTACATCCAGGTGAACCTTGTAAAGGAAGCGGACCGGGCGGCAGAGCTGCTGGACCGGGAGTCCCTGCTGGGCCTGCTGGACCAACTGCTCAAGTACCACGTTTCCTGGTACATCCCCTACTGCCGCTACGCCGATGGGAAACGCATCGTCTCCCTGAACAGCCAGATGCAGGACTGGGCCGACTGGTACAGGTACGGCGTAACGGGCCGGAACAACATTATCACGGCGCGGGGCGCGATGCTGCTCAGTGACACCCGGGAGGCTATGCTGTATCTGGACAAGGTCGAGACCTCGAGAGGCACGGCTTTGGACGAGTACGCCAAGCTCCGGGGCACCAAGGCGGACACACTCCGGGATACGGTGCTTGCCGATTTCGGCCTGGACGAGAAGGGAGAGAAGGTTTACGACCTGGGGGGCAATACCATCACCGTTACCCTGGCGCTGGACTTGGCCCTGCGCATTTTTGACGAAAATGCCGGGAAGGCAGTGAAGTCCATCCCCAAAAAGGGGGCCGACCCGAAAAAGTACGAGGCCGCCAAAGCCGATTTCGCGGAAATAAAGAAGAACGTCAAGAAGGTGGTCAAGGCCCGGTGCGACCGGCTGTTCCAGGACTTTCTGAGCGGCGCCGAATATCCGGCCAAGAAATGGCGGGCGTCCTACTTTGGAGAAAACCCGGTCCTGCGGCAGGTGGCCAGCCTGCTGGTCTGGAGCCAGGACGGCCAGACCTTTACCCTCCGGGACGGAGCGGCTATCGACAGCGGCGAACAGCCCTACACCATCAGCGACAAGCCCATCCAGATGGCCCACCCCATGGAGATGAGGTCGGGAGACGTGTTGGCGTGGCAGAAGTATTTCAACGACCACGGCATCAAGCAGCCCTTCGCCCAAGTCTGGGAACCGGTGGTCCGCGAGAGCGCCATCCGGCCCAATATGTACCAGGATGCTGAGCTTCCCCTCTATCGGTTCAAAGGCAAGGAGAAGCACGGAATCTCATTCAGCTACGATTATTCTCTCAGCATATTATACATCTCTTTTGCCGACTGTGACTTGGAATTGGATGACAGCGGTCTTAATCTGCGCCACAATCTTGACCTGGACGGGCTGGTCACGTTGGGCAAGTTCACCTTTGAGAAATACACCCGTCAGGTGAACCACATCGTGGCTCTGCTGGACCAGTGGACCATCATCGGGCGGATCATGCGGGACGACGCCTCTGTCGTGGCCACGCTGGACAGCGCCACCCTGGCCCAGGTGATGCAGTATCTGAATCTGGCCATTGACAACGGCAAGACCAACGTCACCGCTGAATTGCTGAACTACAAGAACGAGCGCTTCCCCGACTTCGATCCCCTGGCGGAATTCACCTTGGAGGATTTGTAACGTTTTGTCTGCGGCTTAGCAGCGGTAAGCAATGGCTCGGTATATACCGGCCCGTGCTTGTTGGTGGCTGACTGAGTCTCGCCTTCGGCTCGGCCGGCGCTCAGCGCCCCCCAAAAAACTGTAAAACCGGGCGCTGGTGCGCCCGGTTTTTAAGCCGCCTTCGGCGTCTGCTGCCCCTGTGGGGGACATAAGATCACCGCTCCTCCTGGTGCTGATCCCGCCGCACATCCTGCTCTGGATATACCTTCTTATTCTCAGCCAGTAATGTGGTGTACTCCTGCTTTAGTGATTGTATGGACAACAGTTTCTAATACTGAGCATAAACCTCGCGGGTTTTACCGTAGGCCCCAATGTCGATGATTTCCAGAATGTACGCCTGATCCTCCAACGCGGGGAAGTCATTCACCCGTTTTCCCAGGCGGCGGTCGGAGAGATGGATCAGTTAGTTTCACAGTGGATCCCTCCTCAGCGCCCGTACCGCCGGACAATTTCTTTCAGCTCATCAGCGTCTGCCCGACGAATCTCGTCCGCGTCCAAGATCAACCCCCCAGGCCAGAGAAAGCCCCGGCATAGGCCTCGTCCAATAGCTCCTGCCGCAGGGTATCGGTGCTGTCGTCGCCGCCAAATATATACTTGTTATACATAAAAATCCCTTCGTTTCTGCTTTCTTTGCTCAAGCGCCGTTATCTTGCCGTCGTTTCGAATTTGATGCTGTTCTCTTTCGCGTACTGCTCCGCAAAGTTCCCGGCGGGGGTGTGGATGGTCAGGCTCTCACATCCCATAAAGAGACTCCCTCTCCAATCTTCTTGACGCCCTCCAGGATGGTCACATCGCTTTCGTAAACGTTGTTGCGCTTCAAAACGTCACCGCCGATGACAAAATCCTGATCGTTTTCCATTACAAATTCCTCCTGAATCGATTATTTATGCGGACTGCTCTGTGTATTCTGACATTATATCAAATTCAAATCTCAAAAACCATAAGCAGTCGGCATAGTTGCAAATTTTTGTTTCAGATGGCAGAATACATTAAAAATATTTTTGAGGTATATTTAAATAGATCCGCAGACCTGACCCATGTGACCATCCTGTGAAACGGAAAACATCAAAATATAAAAGGAGAAATCAATCATGAATCAGTCCAATTCCAGCAAAAAAGACTATGCCGTTATAGCAAATCGTATTGCCGCTGTGCTGTGTGAAGCCCCTATGACCGCGGCGGAGATCAATACTGTGCTGGGTAAGGAGTACACGCTGCTGCAAATCGCCCAACGCAGTCAAGTTCATCTCTGGCGCATTTGATACGTTGTTTTATCGACAACAATTGTCCTGCCCGGCGCATATTCCCCGATCGCAACATCTAAGCCGCGTTCAACCTGATATTTCACCTTTCCGTATCTATGTTGAACTCGCAGGAAATGAGCTTACTCATAGGCTTATACCTCCATATTGTTAAGAAAATAGCCCGTCTGAATCCCTGTTAGGAATCAGGCGGGCTTTCGTATGCACCCCAAAACCGTCAGCTAACAGTGATAAGTGAATTTAGTTCCTTATCACTATAAAGGCAACCCCTGCTGGGTCAGATTATTAATGCCAGGCCCAGCTTGACGGATTGGACGCGGCTACGGAACAGTTGTCAACAGTGCTTTGGGAGATCCCCTAACTTGTTGTATGCGTCTTGTTGATATAGTTCCTCCCCAAATTTTGGGGAAGGGTGCCCAAAAAACACAGACAGAAACAGAGGCCAATTATGCGGATCATTATCGCTCCCACCAGGAAAATGGTGTGGACACGGGCAGCCTCACTGTGGACGGACTACCCGTTTTTCTGGAGCGGACAGGGCGGCTGTCCGTTATAGATCTGCGTCGGCGGCTCACCCACGCCATCATCTCCCGCGTGGATATCCAGTACCAGTGCATTGCCCCGGGGATGATGGAGACGACCCAACTGGACTATCTCCGGGAACGCCTGCGCATCCTGTCCGCCTTCTACGGTTTGCTCCAGCCCTTCGATGGCGTCACCCCTTACCTGCTTGAGATTGCTAACCGGGATACTGACAAATCCACTTCCCTTTTCAATCAATATATGCTATACTGTTATTAGGGAGATGAGGTTGATGCAGCCAGTCTATTACGTCATTGACACCGCCACTCGTACTCAAGTTCCCGCCACCGTTCGTCCTGCAACACAGAATGATTTCCTTAAGACTGAGGTCGAGCAATGGCAAACAAGTTGGCTGTCCAAATTCATTCAGGAAGACACTTTAGAGAAGTATGCGCTGGAGATTAGTGGTACGCAGGAACTGATTGGCTTTGGGGCGTACCGTGATGTTCCTGATGGCATTCTTGTCGCAGTAGAATATATCGAAAGTGCGCCGAATAGCAATCCAACACTGACATGTTCCCGCAAATTCAGAGGTATCGGTGCTGCATTGCTGGCATTTGGCATCCAGCTTTCCATTGATTATGGTTATGGCGGTACAATTTATCTGAAAGCAAAAACTTCAAGACTCCGGGAACACTACATCCAGGATTTTGGAGCTATTCCCTTCAGTCACGTTGATCCGTTCATGCTTCTGATTGATGGAGCTGCAGCAAAAAGTTTGTTTTCAAGATTCTTAGAGGAGGAGTGAACGATGTTGGAAGAGAAATATCTAAGATTGGATGACTTAGCCGCACCTGATGGATACGTTGCCCCCTCCACCAGCGAGGATTTAGCCTATATTGCTTATTTTCGTCAGGCTTGTAAGCGTTATAATATCGACTTCGCCTCTGCGGACCAGGATGAGCGTGATTTTGTAATACGTATGGCCGAGAAAAATTTCGCCCAAAAACGGGCTTGACCCATACTGCGACCCATACGCCGAAAGGACCGTATGGAGCCAATGGAACGGGCAGGTTCAGAGAGTATCTGCTATCCCGCCAAAGAGCGCCAAACGGACACAAAATGGCCTCTTGAAACCCCCGAGGACAGCTGGGGGTCAAGAGGCCGCAGGTTCAAGTCCTGTCACTCGGACCATTTTCTCGATAAAAACCGCTGATTTTCAGCGGTTTTTATCGTTTTCCAGAACTTTTTATCGCTTTTTATTTTTCGCAGTTGTCGCCCGACCCAGATTTGACCCATACCAGCGAAATTTCAGGGAGCGCCGGTTTTTTCTTCCGACGCTCCCTGTGTCTATTGCAACTCTACTACTATTCTTTTTTCAGATGGCCTGGGCGATGAACCCTCCCATCCGGTCGGCAGCTTCTCTCTGCATATCCCCGGTGACGTGGGCGTAGGTGTCCAGAGTGAAGCCCGCGCTGTAGTGGCCCAAGATGTTGGACACCGTCTTGACGTCCACGCCCTGCTGGATCGCCAAGGTTGCGAACGTATGGCGCAGGCCGTGAAAGGGCAGGTTTTCAGCGATCCCCGCCTTCCTCAGCAGGGTCTTGTGCAGCCGCCCGATGCAGTCCGGGCCGTACATCCGCCCCGTCACCGGCGAGGGAAACATATAGGGGTTGGACGGATGCTTTTCGTGTTCCTGCACCAGCAGATCCACCGTTTCCTGCGGCAGACAGATCGTCCGCACCGAGTTGGCGGTTTTCGGCTGGGTGACCCTCACCTCTCCTTTCAACCGTCCCGCCGACTTTGACACCGTCAGGGTGCGGGCCTCCACGTCAAGGTCAGTCCAGAGGAGCGCCGTCAGCTCACCCCTCCTCAGCCCTGTGGTCAGCTCCAGGTAGAACATGGGCAGGACGCCGTGCTCCTCCGCCGCACTGAGGTAGGTGCCGATTTGCTCCGCCGGAAGGATCTTCATCTCCTTTTTCTCCTTGGGCGGCAGGCGGCAGCCGATAGCCGGGTTGAACGGGATGAGCCGCTCCTTCACCGCCTGGTCCAGCGCCGTGCGGAGCATGGCGTGGAGTCCCCTCACTGTCCGAGCACTCAGGCTCCTGTCCTCCATCCCCTCGTATTTCTCCACCCTGCCGCTCTTTTTTGTCTTGTTGTAAAATTTCTGAAGATCCAGGGTGGTGAGCTTTTCCAGCTTGATCTTGCCGATGTTGAGCGCAATATGGTGCTCAATGTAGCTGCGGTAGTATTCCGCTGTGCTGTCCTTGACGGCGGGCTTGCAGTAGTTCTCGTGCCAGAGCCAGCACCACTCCTCCACCGTGTACTGCCCCGCCTTGGTCACATCGATTTTCCCGTTTTTCTCAATGGCCTGGGCCAGCTTCTCCTTGCACTCTTTCTGCGTCTTGGCCAGGACATTTTTATAGATGGCCTTACCCGTCACCGGGTCGCGGCCCGCCGTGTAGCGGCCCTCCCAGCGGCCATCAGGGCGCTTGCGCAGGCTGCCCTCGCCGTTTGCCCTTTTCTTACCCGTGGTCATTCACCTCCGATTCTGATGTCGCCATCATTGTCATCCATACACTCGGCCATCATCCTGACACCCAATCGGAAACCCAGGATGAAATTTTCCATGGCAGTGATGCTGTCGATCTCCTGTTGTGATTCGATAAGCTTTGCCAAGACCGCTTGCCCGGTCTCGTCGAGCTGTTCCGTGAGCTGCTTTTCAAACCGGGCCACACGGTCTGTCGCACGCTTCAGCTCCGAATTGGGCGCCATGTCCTGCGCGTTTGGTGTGATGTTGCCGTAATAGAAATCTTCCAAAGTATTTCGCATGATTCTCGCCTCCTGTAGCAACGCAACATACCACAGGCAGGCGGAAATAGCCATGGCAAACAGGAAGAATTATCAATCCAGACACATCTTTTTTTCTGTGGCGGCTGTCCCTTGATTACTTCCCCGTTTAGCAGTACAATTAGGTTAACGCCTGTTGGCCGGCGCGCCTGAGACACAGGAGGGGGAAACAATGCAAAACACCAAAAAAGCCCCAAATAAGGGGGTACGGCTCCTGCTGATAGTATTTGGCGGCATCCTCGCGGTGATACTCCTTGCGGCGGCCGCCTTGTTTGTGATCCCGTTGACGGAGCGGGTAGACGCCGCCCCTGTGGCTGGCTCCGCCGACTGGATGGCAATGCTGCCGGACGATGTGCCCCTGGGCGAGCTGTCCATCCCCGGCACCCACGATGCGGGGACGCAGTATGTGCAGCTCGGCTTTTTCTCAAAGTGCCAGGCCCGGAGCGTTGGCCAGCAGCTTGAGGACGGTTTCCGCTATCTTGATATCCGCCTTGCCGTCAACGGGGACGGGCTCGGCCTGAACCATGGTTTTTGCGAGTGCAGAACCGGCGCCGCGCCCTGGTCTGACCGGCTCATGCTGGAGGACGTGCTGGAAGACTGCTATGCCTTCCTCTCCGCCCATCCCACCGAGACCGTGATCTTCGCGGTCAAGCAGGAGCACGGGGACGAGAGCGTGGCGGAGTTTCAGCGCGTCCTCGACCGCTATATCCAGGAAGATGCCGGGCGCTGGTATCTGGACAGCGAGCTGCCCTCCCTGGGCGAGGCCCGCGGCAGGCTCGTCCTCCTGCGCCGGTATGATGACGAGGTGGGGCTTGGTAAGAATGCCGGTATCGCGCTCACCTGGCCGAATCAGAACGGCTATGATGACCCCGCAAGGGCGTTTTCTTCTGAGAGTTGCTCCGTGGGCAGCCTGACCCTCGCCGTGCAGGATCGGTATGAATATGACGAGGAGGAGAAGTGGGCCGCGTTCTGCGCCGAGGCGGACAATCCTGACGCGGTGGCGCTGCGGTTCCTCAGCACCAAGGGGCATATGACGTTCGGGCACCCGTATCGCTACGCCAAAGAACTCAATCCCCGGCTGCTTGCGCTTTGCGAAAATCAGGATATATCCTTGGGGTGGACGGTGATCGACTTTGGCAATGCCCGGCTTGCCTCGGCGATCTATGAGCAGAATTTTTAAGCGCTGTGTGATTTTCGGAAAAACCATGCGGGCGGCGCTCCGCAGACGCGGAGCGCCGCCCCTGTACACCATTGGAGCTTATTGCGGGTACCTGGTGTAGCTGATATAATGTGGTTGCTCCTCCAGCCACCAGCGGAAATACTGCCCACCCCACCGGGCATGGTTATTCATGCCGCTCTCGGTGACTTTGATGTACTCGTCGGTTTTCTTCACCACCACGACTACATGGCCGTTGCCGCTGTTGTCGTAGCGGATCAGATCACCGGAGCGAATCTGCTCCCAGCTTGGGCGGTTGATCCGCCTCCACGGAAGGTCACCGAAAGCGGCATCGCTGCATAGTGTAGCCCAGCCGGAGCAGTGGACGCCCTGGCGATAGGGGCCGCCGCTGGTGGAGCGGTAGGGTGCGGGGAACTCTGCCCCGGTGGGGTAGATCTGTTTCAGTTGTGCCAGGACAGCCTGCACGCTTTCCTCGGTGACGGCAGCCGCAGACTGTACCTCGTCCTGGTAGGACTGAGTGCTGTTGATGTAGACGGAGTTAGTGGCGGCATCGTAGTTCACGCCGAAGTCCACCGCCCTGCCGATGTCCCGCAGACGAACGTAGTTGCTGTCCCCGATGGAGTAGGCGGTGAGGGCAGTTCGCTGGCCGTCGATGTAGAACGTCTGGCTGCTGGGTCGGGCGGTGAGGTAGTCTGCCGCCTGGGCGGCGGGGCCGCTCAGGGCGAGGCCGGCGAGGATGCCGAGCCCCATAAAGACTGCTTCCCGCTTTCTGCTCATAGTAATTCCCCTTTCAGATTGTTGTGTGCCTTTGGCAAGCAACACAATACCGAAGCACCGGGGAGAAGTCCAGATTACAGCTTGGAGAAAAACAACGGCGGGAACGAAGCACTTTACACAGAATCGATTAGGACAGTGGCGTTAGTCTCTTGCCATCTGCGCGTCGATCCAGCCAAGGAATTTCTCTTTTGGCACCACGATCCTGCTGCCAATCTTCAGTGCCGGAAAGCCCTCAGCGCGCACCAGTTCATAGGCTCCTGCGCGGCTGATGCCAAGTACCGCCGCCACTTCCGGCACCGAGAGCATCAAGGGCAGTTCATCGTAAGACCTGTAGCTCGTTTTCTTCATTTTGCTCCTTTCTCCCTTCCGATGGAAGGGTTCCTATCTTGTTGGATGCGTCTTGTTGATATAGTTCCTCCCAAAAATTGAGGGTGGGATACTCAAAATTCTAATACATGACCATGCCTTCGTCCGGGTGGTCGTCGGGCTTATGGCCCATGGCGATCTTCTTCTCCCGGATCTTCTGCAACAGCTTGCGGTCTGTCCGCATCCCCACCGGGCTGTGCTTGGGCAGGGAGTTCTCCTGAAAAATGCAGCTTATGCTGTGGAGCAGACGGATCACGGCCAGCGCCGCTCCGGCCATTGGGGGGTTCCTCCGTTCGCTCGAGCAGAAGACCTGCGTATTCGTTACCCTGGGCCGCCGCCTGGGATAGCCAGTATTCGGCTTGCTCCATGTCCTGCGGGATCTCCTGACCTGTGAGGTACAGCTTGCCCAGCAGATACTGTGCGCCGGGGTAGCCTTCGTCGGCACAGGCAGACAGGCATTCCAGCCCGTGCTCCACATCTTTGGCGGCGTTCTCCCCACTGAGGTACTCTTTCGCCAAAAGATACCCCGCCCTGAGCGAACCTCCCTCCCACGCACGTTTCAGCCACTCCAATCCCGCGGGCGGATTGAGCACGTCCAGATCATCGGAGAGCAGCAGCTCCCCCAGCGCACACTGGGCGGGGACCATCCCCGCTTGTGCCGCTTTCTCGAATGCCTCCGCCGCCAGCGTGCTGTCCGGGATGAGGATGCCGCCGTCCCGGTACAGCGTCCCCAGCACATACCATGCCTGGGGTACGTCGTAGTCCGCCAGTTCCCGCATCTCCGACACAGCCCAGTCCTTGTTTTCTATGGGCTCCTCCGGGCTGTCCAGAATCTGCTTCATCTTCCAGTACCACCCATTGCGGGAATGATCGTAGCCGGTATCCACCTCCGGCTGCTGTGCGCCCTCGAAGGTCAGCGCAGAAAAACGAAGACGCTCCGCCTCCGCCACAACGGAATTCTTGATTTGCCGAAATTCCTTCCGCTCAGACAGCTTCTGCTCCTTGGGCGGTGCGTCGGAATAGTAACCCTCCACCTCGCCCTGCAGCATTTGCCACTGTTCATAGCATTTGGCCACCGCGGGCAGGCGCTCCATCTCGTCCACCACCTCGTCCACCAGCTTTTTCACCCGCTTGGGCAGATAGCCATACTTCTTTTGCCCCTTTACACCGTCCAGCGCCTGGGCAAGCTCCCACATCCGCTGTTCCGCCTTCGGGTGGTCACAGATGCCCTGGCGCATCTCCTTCACCAGTGCCAGCATGGACGCCCGCGCCTCACGCACCAGTTCGTCCCGGGAGACGGTTTTCTGTTCGTACAGATGGAGCATCTCCTGGTGAAAAATTTGATTCGTCAGCGTGGATTTGATTTTGCGAATGCCGTCCCGGTCGAGCCAGCCCTCCTTGGGTTGGCTTGACCAGGCCATCATGTGTACATGGGGATGATCGCCCTCGTCATGGAAAGCGGCGTACCAGCGGAAGTGATCCGGCGGTATGCTCATAGCGGCGGCGATCTCGTTGCGCTCCTGGCGGAGCAAATCCCGCCACGCCGACGCCCGGTCATAGCCCAGACGGGCCGCGTCCTCCCGCTTCAGCGAGATGATGTGCGTCCACACGTTGCCGGTGTAGCTGTCCAGTTCCACTGCCGCCTTTTGCAAATCCACACTGTCATCATCACCGAACAGGCCGTGGCTGCCAAGCCGCTCTACTCTCGGGCGGGTTGCGATGTACTTCAGGTACACATCGGAGCGGTTGGCCTGCTCCCAGTTGCACTCCAGCGCCGTGGTGATGAACGCGGAAGCATGGGCCTTGGTGCGCGATGCCTCCCAGTCAGCATACTCCAACAGCACCCTGCTGTCCGGGAAGTCCCGCACCAGCGACCGGATCAACTGCTCCTGACGCTTGGTGGCGGGGCGGTCGTCCGGCACCAGCTCTACGCCGTCCCGTGTCCCGATGTAGCGCAGGTATCCGCCGCCACCTATGCCGCCTTTGCCGCCGCACTTGATGTACGGGCTTTTCAGAATCAGCTTGGGCATCAGTCGTCCTCAACGTGACGCGCGATCTGCGCGAAGTGGATCTGTCCGTTGGTGCGCTTCGCACGTTCCACGCTCTCTGAGCGTTTGCGCCGCAGATATTCCTCGTCCAGCTGTGTGCAGTCCGCAAGGATGCTCATACACATATCCACCTCCACCGTCAGCTTGAACATCAGCGACGCCATACGGTTTTCCATGGTGCCCAGCCGTCCGTTGATACAGGAACGGATGGCTGGAGGGAGGAACAGCCCCGCGTCCTGGGCGCTGAGGTAGTCCAGATAGAAATCCAGCGCGTGTTCGATGAACGCGGTCATACTCCTGCTGCCATCCTCGTGATAGCGGCGCTCCAGCTCGGTTTTCTTTTCCGGCGTGAGATAGACCGCCAGCTTGTCTTTTTTGCTCATTTTCTGCTCCTTTCCGGGGTTCGACCCCTGTGCAAAGCCTGTGATTTCGCGCCGTTTGGGGATTCTTGACCCCAATGGCGCACTTTTCCTTCTGTTTTGACCCCATTCACAGCCCGGGAAAACGCCCGCACTGCGGGCGTTTGTGGCTCGGCGGGTGTCACTTGTGACGCCCGGTGTTTATCCTGCTTTTCGTCGGGGCAAAGTCCACTTCGTGGGAAACGCCCTCCGTGCATTCCCCACTGCGTTCCCTTGTCCCTCCTCTCCCCACGCGACCCGCCTTCGGCTGGGCTCGCGCGGGGGCCCCATCAGACTGTACGCTGATCCCCTGCATCCTCACCCACTTGCTCGTGATAGGTCAGCTTGTCTTGGGGCCCCAGCAGGGGAGGCATCGGCAGAATGTAGTAGGTGTTGTTGCACTGCCGCCTCCGGCCCTTGCGGTCAGTGGCGTAGGTGGCCACCTTGCGGATGAATCCCCGCCGCTCCAGCTCATCCACCGCCTTGCGGGCCGTGGTGTCGGAGCAGCCGCAGGCTGCGGCGATGGTCTGCATACTGGGCCAGCAGGTGTCTTTGCTCCCCGCGCGGCTGCGCAGATAGCCGTACACCGCCAGCTCCCGGCAGCTTAGGCCATAGCAGAAGATGGCGTTGCTGGTTTTGAAATAGCGTTCTCCTAAAATTGACATAATGCTTCTCCTTTCTTCGTTCGTGGGTTGATGGCCTGACGCGGAACATTTGGCCCGCCTCCTTCCTCCGCGCAAAATAAAATACTGCCCCGCACAAATTTGTGGGGGCAATATTCATGTTGCGTTTTTACTTGTGTGTGGTAAAATATTACTGCTGGGAGGTGAGGTCGTGGCCCAATCCAGATATCAAATTTTTCAGCTTTCCGCCCGGGCGGTGATGAGCTACGCCGTTGAGACGGAGGATGGTTACTCCTTCGACCTCAGCGTGTCGGCCACGGAGAAATGCAGAAGCAGAACCGCCACCCACGAGCAGGACAGCAATGCCCTGTTCTTCCAGACCATGTGCGTTCTGCGCGGCGACAATTACGCCGAACCCGGCGACGGAACACTCATCACCGACCTGTCCGACGCGATTTTCTACATGGACTTTGCAGGCGTCTTTGACCGCAGCGCCGCTAACAAAAAGCAGCGGCTCCGCCAGGAGAAGGCCCGGGCCATGTTCCGGCCCGAGGGCGTGGGACTGGACTTCGGTTCCGGCCCACATCGGTACGTGGCTTTCGAGCGTTCCGGCAGCATGAATCGTCAGGCGCGGCTGTCCTTCATCCGGGCAGACCTCTATGACGCGGTGCGCCGGCGCATCATGCTGGGCATGGACATCGACTACTGTCAGCTCTCCAAGCTGTACGCCTACAACGGCCTGATGCTGTCCAGCGGCACGCGCATTGATGGCGTGGACATCGACCGCCCCCACCGGGTCATCGTGGTGGACAACCCCACCCGCACGGAGCATCTCGTCCCGGTCATCACCGTGGAGGACGACGGCAAAAAAAACACCACCCGGAAATACCACCGGGTGGAGAAAAAAGCGGACGTGGAAGTCACCTGCTTTGACGGAGAGGGACTGATCTCGCCCCGGTTCGCCGCACAGATTGACCGGGCGCTGTGCGGAGGCCACGTCCACACCTCGTTCCAGATCCGCCTGCCTTACGTCAAGGGGATGCTGCACCAAGTGGACTTCCATACCTTTCTGACGGATTGCGGCACCCGCACCATCACCGACCTGTGGGGCGTAGAGCACCGGGTGAAGGACGTGGATGTGATCCTCACCCGCTCCATGTGCAAGGGACTGGGGTGGATAGAGCAGTGCGGCATGAGCTGGGCAGACTACTGGGACGCGTTCCGGCACTATCGTCACGCGCTCTACATCACCAACGTGAGTAAGGAGAGGTCGGAGCAATTCACCGAGCTCAACTACCAGTTCCTCACCACCGTTTCTGTTCGCACGGACGAATTCCGGCCCACCGACCTGCCGGACGGCTGGGATCATAGCCCGAAGGAGGACGAGCGCCACTGGCTCACCAAGCAGACGGAGCTGGCCTACTACAATTTCCGGGCCAACGAGCAGTTCCGGCAGGACTACTTTCTGCGGGCGTTGGAGGGGCGGCACTTCTGGGAGCGGGAAAAGAGCCGGGAATATTATCTCGCCGCCGTTTTGAAAAAGAACCCGCTCTTTCTCAACGAGCCGGTGTACACCCAGACGCTGGACGACATGGCGGAGCGCATCGTAAAAAATTACGCCGTGGGGCGGCTTATCGTGGCCGGGGACAACCGCTATCTATCTGGCGACCTGTTGGATTTGCTTGTGGGCTTGCTGGATTTCGGGCAGGTGCGGACGAAGCGTGAACGGACATTTTACGTCTCGGCGTTTACCAACGCGCAGCACTTTCCCAACGGTGCGTTCTACGCCCTCGGTGCGGTTTACCCTCCGCAAGAAGTATGCACGCTTCTTCGCAATCCCCATATTGCCCGTAACGAGGAGATCCAGCTCTCCTGCTATGACGACAAAAATAATATGCGACAGTTCTATTTCCACCAGCTCACTGATGTGGTGATGGTGAACTCCAATATGCTGGCGGCGGAGCGTTTGGGCGGCGCGGACTATGACGGCGACATAGTGAAAACCATCGCCGATCCCATCATCAATGCCTGCGTGCGGCGCAACTACGACATTGCCCGGTTTGAGAAATACAAATCACTGGAGAACCGGGAGAATATCCCCTTGCTGATAATCCCGGCGGCGGAGCCCCGGATCCGCTCAGCCCATGACTGGGAGGCCCGGTTTGAGGTGGTACGGGACACCTTTTCCTCCCGGGTGGGGCAGATCTGCAACGCCGCGCTGGATCGCAGCATCATCGCCTACAACGAGAACTCCGACGACAAGGAGCGCCAGCGGTGCCGGGAGGAAACCGAACTGCTGGCCATCCTCACCGGACTGGAGATCGACTCTGCCAAGAGTGGAGTTCGGCCTGACCTGGAGGAATTTCTGGGACAGCGGACGGTGAAGCGGACGCCGTTTTTGCAGTACAAATATCTGGCGGAACACGCCTCCACCCGGCGGGCCTGGTACGAGCCTACCCATGCCGCAAAGCTCAAGGCGTTCTTTGGCAAAGTGGATTGGAGCCAGGTGGACTCCAACGTGGAGCGTCTGCCCTACATGGCGCACCAGTTGAAAAAGCACACGCCGAAACTCAAAGCGATTCCGGCACAGGACGGGGAGCTGTTCATCTTTGCCGCTCAGCCCGATTGGCAGAGTAAATTGGACAAGGGCATTTTAGATGCGGTGGCTGCCCTGCTCAAGGACTACGAGGCGTGCCTGTCCCGCATCCGGGCCTGCCGGGCGCCCGTCCGGAGCAAGGGCCGGAAAAACGATGTGGAGCGTGTCCTCTTTTCCCGCGGACAGGAGGAGAGCTGGGATGCGGACGAGCTGTATGCCAAGCTGGGTGAGCTGTCTCCGGAGCGGGTGGTGGAGGTATTGGAGGCTCTGCGCCAGGAGGGATGGCAGCTCCTGGACGGCGAGGCCAGAGAACGCTTTCTTCTGGACTGGCTGCCGGAATTTGAGGAGTTGTTCGATCTGTTGACGGATTTCCGATCCGGCGGATACCGGGTGCTGTGGGACATCCTGCTGGACATCGACCAGGAGAACACCGCCCAGGATCGCAAGCGGCTGAACCGGGATGGGGATTCTCCCGCCTTTGCCGCTATGATGGAGGCATATCAAAAAAAGGCGGCCTCCCAGTCCTACCGGGATGCCGTCTCTGAAAAGTGCCGGGAGCTGATAGAGCAAATTGTGAAGCCGGCGATTGCGGTGCGGTACGTGGTGGCCCTGGGCAAGCGGGGGCTGCTGTGGGAGCTGCTGCCGGACGCCGTTCTGCCCAACGTGCTGGAGGTGCGCCATGCTGAATGAGTGGCAGGAGTTTTTGGCTTACACCGGGCCGGTGACCTACAAGGCTGACGGGAAGAAGGACACCTCTTGGCTGGGACGGTTTACCTTCGAGGCCCTGCGGGACTTCGGCGGGCTGTCCCGGATCTTGACCATCCTGGCCCGGGGTTTTCTGTTCCACGGCCCGAATGGAGCGGTGCTGGACGGCGAACCCAGAGGGCGGATGGATTTCGCCCGCCAGGGGCTGTGCGCCTGGTGTAGCGTGCCGGAGCGGGCAGGTGCAAAGCTCGAGTGGCAGTATCGGACGGATTTCCGCTCCTTCCATGAACAGTTCCCGGCACTGGTGGACGAGAATGGCCGGGGCTGGTTCTGTCGGCATTTCCACGCCGCCATGGCTTTCGCACGGGACAATCCGAAGGTGGTGCGAAAAGCGTATTTCGAGACCGCCGGGGAGCTGGACAAGAAATTTGACGCGGAGTGGCGCAAAAGGGTGCGGCAGTTCCAGATGCCGCTGTTTTCCTCCAACGCCGACGCCGCATGGATCACCCGCTTTGACGATGTGATGGCCGACGCGCTGGAGCTGGGCCCTCTGCGACGGGATAAGGTGGAGCTGCCCGAGGAACTTCGAGCGAAAATTGAGGCGATACGGCCGGAGAAGTTGCCCGCCGAGGTAATCCACACGCTGATCGCCTACTATGCCACCAATCGGCTCGAGGACAGTGATTGGGTGGTTCTGCCGGTGGCAAACTTCGACTGCTGGTTCGGGGACACCAACTTCGGGCGAAAGTACCTCAGCCAGATCCTGGAGAAGATCATTCAACGGAGCAACAGCTTCGGCGTCAGCCGATACCGGGTGCTGCCGGAATTTCTGCCGTAGTAGAGCAAAGGACTGAGCCGTTGCCGGTTCAGTCCTTCGCGTTTTCAACATGGGGCCACAGCGGCAACACGGTGGCCAACAGGGGGCGGTCAGGGCCGGGGAGGTGTTAACCCCTCGTCCGAGAATTCCCATCGCTCCTGCGGCGCATGACGGGCATCCCGTTCGGTTCGATTTAATGAAGCCACCGATCTTCGGAGTATCCCTTAACTTGTTGGATGCGTTTTGTTGATATAATTCCTCTGTGGATTTTGGGCTGGGATGCGGTAAAAGCATCACCTCTCTGCGGTGATTTTTTCGATCAGCGCCAGTTCATCTGCTGTAAAGCCTGTGTTCTCCGCCGCTTTGATGTTATCCAGGATTTGCTCCGGGCGGGAGGCCCCAGCCAATACGCTGGCCACGACGCCGTCGTGCAGAACCCAAGCCAGCGCCATCTGCGCCAAGGTCTGGCCGCGCTGGGCCGCCAAATCGTTCAGCGCTCGGATCTGTTTCATCCTCTGCTCCGTCAAAGCATTTTCCTTTAGGAAGCGTCCATCAGTCATGATCCGGCTGTCAGCGGGGATGCCTTTGAGGTAGCGGTCTGTCAGCAGTCCCTGGGCCAGCGGCGAGAAAGCAATGATCCCTTTGCCCAGCCTGACCGCGGTCTCCTTCAAGCCGTTGCTTTCGATTGTGCGGTCAAAGATGGAGTAGCGGTTTTGGTTGATGACAAAGGGCACCTTCCACTCATTCAACATCGCAGCGGCCTGCTGAAGATGCTCGCCGTCATAGTTGGACAGGCCGACATACAGCGCTTTGCCGGACTGCACCGCGGAGGCCAGCGCGCCCATGGTTTCCTCCAGCGGGGTGCCGGGATCCATGCGGTGGTGGTAGAAGATGTCCACATAGTCCAAACCCATGCGCTTCAGGCTCTGCTCCAGACTTGCCAGCAGGTACTTCCGGCTGCCCCAGTCGCCGTAGGGTCCGGGCCACATCTCAAAGCCCGCCTTGGTGGAGATGATCAGTTCGTCACGGTATGCGCCCAGATCTTCCTTCAGGATGCGCCCAAAGTTGATCTCGGCCGCGCCCGCAGGAGGGCCATAGTTGTTGGCCAGGTCAAAGTGGGTAATGCCGTGATCGAATGCGGTGAAGCATAGTTCCCGCATTGTTTCAAACCGGCCGGTATCTCCAAAATTGTGCCATAAGCCGAGGGACACCGCAGGCAGCTTCAGGCCGCTGGCACCCAGGCGGTTATAGGGCATCGTGTCATAGCGTTTCTCAGAGGCAATGTACATAATTGGATACCTTCTCCTTTTGAATTCTACCATGTTTTATCATGATATGATTTTATAAAGTACGCATTTCCCGGTAGATCACTTCTGCAAGGGCCCTCATAATGGCGTTATACTTGGCCTGATCCTCAAAAAGCGCCGTGTAAGTGTCCTGCGCTTCCATATAACTGTCCTGGGCAGCATCACCGAAGGCTTTGGGAAAAATGCTCTCCGCAAAAATCTGCGGATCAGAGGTTTTGGCCATACTGGCCAACTTCTTATTGGCCATAAGTTTGGTGTGGAGCGCATTCAGCAGCACCCGGTCGCCCTCGGTGAAAGCTCCATTGTATTTCTCGTTGATCTTCTCAATAATCTCGTCCAGAGGTTCCTTGGGGTCTTGCCCCGCCGCCCCTTTCTGCTTGGCCGCTTCATAGACGCCCTTCTCCTCCTGGAGCGTAATTGTGCCCTCAAAGGTCTTTTGCAGCTTATAATACTCCAGTTTCAGCTTGCCCTCCAGGTCGATCATGTCCACCGCTTCCGCTGGGAGCAGCTTCAGCAGATAGGAGCAGAACACGAACTCCTTGTGGAGTTCCTTATCAAACATCCGGGTAATCTGGGAGATATAGCTGTACCACTTGACCAAGCTGCGGGCCTGACGCCGGAATTGGTAGCGTTCATCTGTCGTTTTCTGATTGTAGCGATCCGCCACGGGTTTTAAAACGCTGGACATCCGGCCCATAGATTTACTATCTTGTTTGTTCGCCTTGAAATATTCTTTGGCAAACGCCTCAATATCTATGTCGGAATAGATGCCGAACCCCCGCAGTTCCTTCTGCGTCTGGTAGATCAGATCCACATTCACTTCTTCCTGCAGCGTGGTCTCCTGGTAGAAAGGCTGGAACGCCGCCAGGATATCCTCCTGGGCGTTCACGAAGTCCAGTACAAAGGTGTCCTCCTTGCCGGGACAGGTGCGGTTCAGCCGGGAGAGGGTCTGCACCGCCTTCACGCTTTTCAGCTTCTTGTCCACGATCATGGTGTGGAGCAACGGCTCGTCAAAGCCGGTCTGATACTTCTCCGCCACGATCAGAACGTTGAAATTCTCATGGAACTCCGCTTTGGTCTGGGTCTCAGCGATATGGCTGCCGTCCTGGCGGACATTCAGCTTGGGCTCGGTGTACTCCTCGTCTCCATCCTGCACAGCGCCGGAGAAGGCGATCAGAATGTCAACATCATCATAATGCTGCTCCGCTATGTACCGCTTGATCTCGTGGAAGTAACGCACCGCTGCCAGCCGGGAGGATGTGACCACCATCATCTTGCCCCGCCCGCCGATCTTGTTCCGGGTGGTCTCCCGGAAGGTCTCCACAATGATTTGCGACTTCTGGCTGATGTTGTAGGGGTGCAGCTCCTGGTATCTGCGGATTACTTTCGCCGCTCGGCTGGCCGGGAGGTCAGGGTTGTCCTCCATGGTCTTGGCGATCCGGAAACAGGTCTCGTAGGTCATGTAGTTCTGAAGTACATCCAGAATGAACTTCTCCTCGATGGCCTGCCGCATACTGTAGATGTGGAACGGATGGAAACTGCCGTCCTCATGCTCTGTGCCGAACAGCTCCAGCGTCTTATCCTTGGGCGTGGCGGTGAAAGCGAAGAAGGACAGGTTCTTGTGGCGGCCCTGAGAGATGATCTCATTCATCAGCTTGTCGTTTGGGTCAAGCTCCTCCTCGGCCTTGCCCTCCAGCTCGGCATACTCCCGCAAAGCCTCCTCGGTATCCGCCAGCGCCGTTTTCAGCTTGAGGGCGGCGCTCCCCGTCTGGGAGGAGTGGGCCTCATCCACGATAATGGCAAAACAGCGCCCGGCGGCCTTGTCCACCTCCTGGAAAATCACAGGGAACTTTTGCAGCGTGGTGACGATGAGCCGCACTCCGGCGTTCAGGGCATCCCGCAAATCATTGGAGGTCTTGTTCTCGCCGATGGTCTCTACCGCCCCCAGGGTGTGGTCGAAGCCGGAGATGGTCTCCTGGAGCTGGGCGTCCAGCACCGTGCGGTCTGTGACCACTACCACGCTGCTGAACACGGACCGGTCGTTCTGGTCATGCAACGAGGCCAGCCGGTAGGCCGTCCAGGCGATGGAGTTGGACTTGCCGGAGCCTGCGCTGTGCTGGATCAGATAGTTCCGCCCGGCCCCGTGGGCAGAGACATCGGCCAGCAGTTTCCGCACCACGTCCAGCTGATGGTACCGTGGAAAGATCAGCGCCTGTTTTCGGACGGTCTTCACGGTGCCGTCTGGGAGCTGCTTCTTCTCCTCCTTTACCTGCAAATGGATGAACTTTTGCAGGATATCCATCATGCTGTCCTTCTGAAAGACCTGCTCCCAGAGGTAGGCCGTGGGGTAGCCGTCCGGGTTGGGCGGGTTGCCCTTGCCGCCGTCCTGCCCAGCCCCGTTGGAACCCTGGTTGAAGGGCAGGAAGTATGTATCCTTCCCGGCCAGCCTGGTGGCCATCCAGACCTCCAGATGATCCACGCAGAAATAGCCCAAAATGCGCTTGTTGAACTGGAAACAAACCTCACGAGGGTCCCGGTCATACATCCACTGCCGCTTGGCGTTCTCCACAGTCTGGCCGGTATACTGGTTTTTCAATTCAAAGGCTAAAACAGGGATTCCGTTCACTGTCAGCACCATGTCCACGGATTTTTTCGTGTCGGCGGAGTAGTACCACTGACGGTAACAGCAAATCACATTCTGGGCGTATCGCTGGGCAGCGGTATCATTGAGGCCGGACTCCGGCTTGAAATAGCAGACACGGAATGTGATACCTTTGTGCTTGAAACCGTGGCGGAGGACGGAAACAAGGCCGTCAGCGTCACAGGCGGCGTTAAAAGCAAGGCAGTACTTCCGCACCGGATTTACCTCGTTCTGCCGCTCAAACCTGGCCCACTCCTTGGGTTGAGTAGCCCGGATAAAGTCGATCAGAGTGTTAACGTACAGGCCCAATTCAGGATCGTATGTGTCAGTACCTTTGGTATAGCCGCCGGCAGGGGAGAGAAGGGCGGATTCGATGTCGGATTCAAAGCGTTTTTCGGTCGTTTCCATCACTTTTCCCCCTGTAAGCAGTAAAAAGGATTGGTTTTCTTACGGCTATCTTCGAGAGCAAAATTGAAGAATGTAAACTTGTGGACATTTTCTTCATAATACTTTTTTGCTGCAACACGCAGACGGTAACAAATATCCCGTACACCCACAGTAATCTCCCGACGGTCGATTTTCATGCCAGCGCTATATGAAACCATAGATAATTCACCATCAGGCGTATCAGGGTCGGTTATTTTAAGTTTGAAATGATCTATTTGGCAACGGTCATCCCAAATGCTCGATGGTTCTACATTGGGTGTGCCCTGATGCAGAAAAAAGTTGCGTAGGCTAAAAATCATATCTTCATTTAAATAGGGCATATCTCCAGAATAAGGGTCTTCTTTTGAGCGTATTGGGCAGATATATTTTTGACACCATTTTTTATATCGTTCTCCAACTTTCAACTCCGGATACTCTGCTTTTCCACAAATATCAGGCAGTGTCAATGCCAATGCCAGCGCCGAAAAGTAACATTCATGCTCTATTGCGCGTTCTATGTCTTCAACCAACTTAATAAGCATTCGGCACCTCCTTCTTCCCCGTCACATACTCATAAATAGCAGACTTTTTGCAAGCTTCTAGCTCACTAATCAGTATTTCTTTCTGCTTTATTACCTGATCAATTTTCGCAAGAGTACTGTCGAGGTAGTCAACAATTTTATTCTGCTCTCTCAAAGGCGGGACAAGCATCTCAAATACAGCCAGCTTTTTAAAGTTTCTAAAATCGCTTGAACGGATGCGGACTCCGTTTGAAAAATCCATCAAGACACCGGAATATGCCATATAGCGTAGGAAATACATGAAATAGCGGTTGTTGCCAACAGTAGAGCAAACATGAACAACAGGAGATGTTTTTCCACGGCTGTCAGAGCAACCAATCGCTCCGGCAAATGTATCCATCCCATGGATCACGAGGTCTCCAACGTCCACCCCCTGATAGCCATTCTCAGTGAAGGAAATCGTGAAGCCCTCCTCACGCCTATTTCTCCGTAATGTCACGGTTCCGTCTCGAAAACAAGTTATAACTTCATCCATGGGCAAAACGGGCTTTTCTTTAGGGAAGATTGTATATTTGATTTTGCTGATCGTCCATTCTGCCGGAACTGTATCGAGCCAGATAACTCCGCTCTCCTTCATCGGCCTATCTCCCCGGATACCCTTGGTGACAGCCTGGGTGATGATGGCCTGCTTGAGCTTTTTGTACTCCTCAATGGAGGTGCGGGTTTTGTCCAGAACAGCATCGATTTCAGCGCATTTGGCATCAAGCACCTTGCAAATGAGCTTCTGTTCCACTAACGGCATCAAAATGATTGGAGTATTTTTTATTGCTTCTGCACTCATGCCCTCCCGGTTGCCTCCTGTCTGATAGAGGCTGATAGCCATGGAGCCCAAAGGAGATATCCAATAATAATGCATGAACTCCGGCAAAAATACATTCTTATTTACTCGAATAATGCTCACATGCTGATTCACATTAGCTGTTTCTAAAGTCTCCGGGAATATGCAACAGCGGCCAATCGATCCTCCTGTGATGTTCAGTAAGACATCGTTAGGGAAAACCCGAGTTCCTTTCATCTCCTCATCGACTTCCGGGGTGATATAGGTGGGGTTACTAAGTTCCAATCCAGTATCATACACATTTTGGCTACGCAAAAACAGTACGCCCTCATCTGTATAGGATGTCGCACCTCCTGATGGGGTTTTGCCACTTCCGACCTTATGGACACCTGCTTTTATTTTTACGATTGACCAATCTGCCGGAATCTCTCCAATCCACGGTATCCCGCTGTCCTTCATTTTACGCATGATTTTTACCGCTTTCTGCTATTAAATAATTTACAAAAGCACTGCAGCTAACAAGCATAAATTTTGCTTCTTCAAATGACACATCGCTTTCAAACATTCCCTCGCAGTGGCGTATTCCACCTTCATCCGATGTATATCCATATAACTTTGAAAATGCCGCTTCCAAAGCTGGATGAATTTTTAACCCACTGTCTTTTAGCGATTTCAATGCTTGGCCCAGCGTGGCTTTATCATTTTTGGTGATTACTTGGCAAATTGATTCCACTGCACATATACTTTCTTTGATACAATTTTTATAATCTTTGTTTTCTCTATCTGCCAAGAAGACAACTGCCTTTTTCAAATGAGAGCGGCACCCTTTATATGGATTACAGCAAGCTTCCTCAATTTCACCTATTTCTTGTTCATCTGTTATGGCAATAATCTGGCCATCAACAAACCGATATCCAACATATTCCGCTTCAAAAATACTATTGAAAGCACTATAGATCACATTGTTTATCTTTTTGTTAACCATGCGGTCATGAATCCATTTGCAAACATACCACAATAAATCTAAAACTTCATTGTAGTCCGCATCAAAAAACACCGGATCAAATTTTGCTTTAAAAACCGCACTCCAATTAAATGATTCCCCAGGCAAAAGCCGAACTGGTTCAATAAACACATTAGATATGACATCTTCACAAAAGGCACTATCAGCCTCACGCATCATAAACATTTTCTCTGGATTCTGAAAGACATTCTTTAAAATATCAAATGTTTTATTGCTTATCATCATTCTTGTCCGTTTGTCAAATTGGTAAAGTTGCATCTCTGTATTGCATGGAGCTATACCGCTTGTATCACTATAGCCTCCACGGACATTTATAAATCTTTTGCGGTCAGGCATTTTATCCCTCCTTATGGAACAGTGCCTTCAAGCTGGCGGCAATATCGGCCTCCAGGGCGGTGATCCGCTCCACGATGTCCTCCACCGGCTCCGGGGGCTGATACTCGTAGAAGTACCGGGTCATGGGAATCTCATACCCCACCTTGGTTCTTTTCTTGTCGATCCAGGCATCCGGGGCGTAGGGCAGCACCTCCCGCTCAAAGTAGCGGTCAATATCCTGCACCAGCGGCACGTTCTCCGTGTCCCGCAGGGCTGGGTCAGCCACAGGCTTGCCCTTTCTCAGCACGATCTCCCCCTGCTCATCCCGCAGGGGCCGCTCCACCACGATCTTGTTGTAGCCGAACTCCTCCGAGCCAAACACCTTGCTCTCGCAGTACACGCCACCCTTGTCGCCGTACACAGCACCGTCCCGGTACTCGCCGTAGGCCCGTACGATCAGCCCTCGGCACAGGTCGGTGATGTCGTTGCGCTTGGTGCCGATGTTCTTCCGCCGGGGCTCGCAGCAGTGGGAGGCGTCGATGAGCTGTACCTTCCCAGTCCGGTAGTCGGGCTTGTCCTTGGACAGCACCCAGATATAGGTGCTGATGCCCGTATTCATAAATTGGTCGGTGGAGAGCTGGATGATAGCGTCCAGCCAGTCGTTCTCCAGGATGTATTGCCGGATGCAGGAGGGCCCGCTACCAGCGTCCCCGGAGAACAGAGGGGAGCCGTTCTGGATGATGGCCATTTTGCCGTTCTGGGCCAGCTTGGACAGGCCGTTGAGCAGGAAAAGCTGTTGCCCGTCGCTAATCTTGGGCAGTCCGGGGGCAAAGCGCCCCAGCTCACCCAACGCCGCCTCCGCTTCCACGGCCTTCTGCTCCCGCTTCCAGTCGATGCCAAAGGGCGGGTTAGAGATGCAATATTGGAAAGTAAATCCCTTGAACTGGTCGTCGGAGAGGGTATCGCCAAACCGCATATTGTTGGGGTCGCCGCCCCGGATCATCATGTCGGCCTTGGCGATGGCGAAGGTGGCCGGGTTCAGCTCCTGCCCAAAGCAGGTCACCACGATCTCAGAATTGAGATCGTGGATGCGTTCCTCCATGCAGGAGAGCATCTGGGAGGTACCCATGGCCATATCGTAGACGGTGACATTCCCAGCCTGGCTCAGATCAGCGTCAGACAGAAGAATGTCAGTCATCAGGTAGATGATGTCCCGGCTGGTGAAATGGGCCCCGGCTTCCTCGTCGTAGGATTCGGAGAAGCGCTTCACCAGATCCTCGAAAATATAGCCACAGTCCACAGCGCTGATCTTGTCCGGGCCGAGGTAGCCCTTGGGGGAAGCAAACTCCTTGATGACCAGGTAAAGGGAGTTGCAATCCACCATCCGCTTGATGATATTATCAAAGTCAAACTTGGCAAGCACGTCCTGGACGTTGGCGGAGAACCCGGCAAGATAGTCCCGGAAGTTGGCCTCGATGTTGTCCGGGTCGGCCAGCAGCAGATCAAAGGTGAACTTGCTGGTGTTGTAGAACTGGTAGCCGGACGCACGGGTGAGAAAGCCGTCGATGACCGCCAGCTTCTTCACTTTATGATACTGCTCCTGCACGGCGGCATGGGTGGGCAGCAGGCAGTCGTGGAACCGCTTCACCACCGTCATGGGGAGAATCACAAGGCCGTACTCGTGGGGCTTGAAATAGCCAAAGAGGGCGTTGGCGATGTTCCAGATCACAGTGGCTTTCTCCTGAATGTTGATGCCTACCTCGGCGATTCTGTCGTTGGTCATAACTGCTCCCCTACTTCCAATTAATTTGCCCCGCTTTAAATAGCTGTGTTAAAATACTGCTCCAAGTACTTCTTGAATGCGGCAAAGATAGCTGCGCTTCTCTCAGCGTGGAACTGCGCCATACGGGGCCAGTCCGTTTCCCTCGAAATATCCACATCCGCCAAGCTACAATAGATTTTACTGGCCTTATACTCGTCCAGCCGGCTCCACTCCAGAGCAGCCCCCATATCGGCCTCAATTTCCTCTTTTCGATCGAACAGGTAATCAAACGCCGCCTTATTCCGTTCTTTTGCGGGCATTCCCAGATAAAACTCCACCCGCACTCCATCAAAGTTGGACACACAATTGATACAAACACCCGGAATCCCAATGAAGCCGGAAACGTAATTGTTTGTGACAGGATTCACATTGCTGAACGGGCCGTTGTTTCCAAACGCAGCCCTGATGCCGGGCAGTGCATATTCCCAGTATCTTTTTCTGATTTCATGGCGTGAGCCTGTGGCGGCTTCCGGATTCTCCTCATCCCGAAGATAGAATACAAGCTCGCTTTCCTCCACGCCGAACAGCGTGAACAGCTTCCGCAGTATGTTGATTTTATATTGCGTATCCGTTCCCGTCCAAACAAATATATTCGTGTCAATTTGCCTGCACGAGCTAAAGGTATCTTCCGATGTGCTGAAATGCAGGGTTAGGTCTGCGGCCGTGTCCTGGGAAACCGCCAGCTTTGTGAGAACGGCTTTATTTTGGGCGTGAAGACTGGAAATGACCTGTTGATACATATCCACCCAACTGGCGGCAGGCTGTTCCGCGCCCTGGAAACTATATTTTGATAAGATCCGGCCTGTCAGCGCCACATCTTCATCCAGCGAAACCATATCCATCTGCTTTTCCGGCGGTTGATAGTCGGAAACCGGGAACGTCCATATTTCAGTGACCCTGTTTCGCAGATATTGCCCGCGCTCCTCCAGCTCATCGATCCCCCACCGCTCCTTTTGGGCGATCCATTGGTTGATTCGCAACCCCGAGTCCTTGAACCCATGAGGCATATCCCGTTTATCCAGGAAGGGACTGTTGGAATACTTCGAATTATAAGCGGTGAGGGTCAAATTTGAAAGCCGGTGCAGCCATATGTTGTGAATCTCCTCATAATCCTCGCCCAGTTCGCTGATCCATGCAGGGGTAAGATGCTGAGGCATGATATGCTCAATGGAGTATTCCCCCTTGTCCAAATGCCCCTAAACATCTTTTGTCTCCGCAGTACCCGCATTTTCCAACCGCTCAAATAGGTACAGCTTATTCTTGGAATTCATGCTATAAACATTGCGGGTCACTATGCACTCCGCGAATTCTCCATCGGACGGAAAACGGGTTCTGTCTTTCTTGCTGAGTAGAGCATATATAAATTTTTCCACATAGTGGTCTTCACTGCCATCCATTCGGATGATCTCCCGGTGAAGCAACAAGAATATCTTGTTTAGCGCATTTGTGGGAAGGTCGCAGATCAAGCGGCGGAAAATATAATTCTCCGTTGTTTGAAATATTTCGTACAGGCCGTCCGCGGTAATGATATTCCCTTCCCGCAGCCGCAAAGCCTCCAGGAAGAACGGGCGGGTAACCGTAGTAGACAGCCTGTTGAGCCGGTAGATGCACCCGTTCAGCCGTTCATCAGCACAATTGCCTTTGAGCAGGATTGCATACCGCTTTGCGTAGTCCAGCAAATCCTTCAGAAGCAGCTCTACATCACTTCCGGCTTTGTCTTCCACATATCGTTTAAACGCCGTATAAACTCCATTTACGTTGGGTGTGGTCTGCTGCTTCACGCTTAAATAATCACGGATAAAAGGACTGACTTCATAGCCTGTGAATTCTTCAATCCGGTTCCAGTATTTCTCGTAAAATTTATTCTGCTGCTCCGTTTTCAGCCCCATTAGAATGTAATTTCGAATCTTGTCGCCCTCGCTCAGGTCAAGGCCGGTGGAATTCAGACTTTCAAAAATCAGTTGGGGATTATCCTCATGATTCAGGCTGATATTGATGATTTCGAGACGACAAATCGCGTCAAACAGTTCGTCTACGGTCAACTCGCCCTGCTGTATCCGCTCGAAGAAGTATTGGTAATTGATGGTCAGGTTGGAGTCAGGGATATGCTCCTCGTCTTTATTACTTCTGAAAAACAATCTAGAAAAAAGATGCAGAAAGTGGTAAAATAGACAGCATGGAACACGTAGATTTACGAAAATTGAATAGCGGAGAACTCACACAGGTACGCCGTCAGGTCGTACGCCTCAAAAAGATGGGGAAAC
>CAJTGJ010000010.1 GCA_910575695.1 Oscillospiraceae bacterium
AGCCAGCCAGCCAGCCAGCCAGCCAGCCAGCCAGCCAGCCAGCCAGCCAGGGATAATTGCGCTCTTTCTGCCACTGGAACGAATGATGATCTTAAAGCCCACCTGGAAAGCATTTATGCTGTCCGGGTGGGCTTTTTGCACTTTTTTGTACAAAACAGGAGGTTGAATGTTGGATAAAAATTATGTTGCCGCAGCAGGGGCATTAAAAAAGTTGAAAAAGGCCCGGAGCTTACCGCAGACAGTATATCTCTATGGAGCCACCGGATTTGGCAAGACGGAATTGGTACGGCAATATCTGTCAGGCCGCAGATATATTTACCTCTCCTGCGAGGAGCTGCCCTGGGAAACTGGGGCATTGCCCCCGGAGGAACCGGGCCGGCAAAACCGCCGTGTAGTGGTGATTGACGATCTGCACCGGCTGAAAAATGAGGAGCTGCGGAGGGAAATCATTGCTTTAGAACAACGGGACGATATTTGGCTGATTTTGATTAGCCGGAGTCCAATTCCCGCATGGCTTATGCCCCAGCATATCAAAGATGTATTCGTTGTTATCACAGAGGACGATTTGCGGCTGAACAGCGACGAGATTGGCAGGTATCTGGACGCCTGCGGTGTAACCCATACCGAGGACGACGCAAACCATTTGCGGAATACCTCCGAGGGCAACGCTTATATCGTTCACCATGTTGCGATGAAACTGAAAGCAGGAAAGACTCTCGGCCCGGAGCTTTATTCGGAAATATGGGAAGCGTTTTCTTCCTATCTGGAAAATGTCGTGCTGATCCGCTGGGACAGTGACCTGTTGGAATTTCTCATGCAGGTAAGCGTGGTGGACGAGTTTACGATGGAACTGGCGGAAATGATTTCCGGCAACCTCCATGTTACCGCTTTGCTGGAACAGGCGGCGGAGGCCGGAAATTTTCTCACCCAGGAGGATGGCATTTACCAACTGCGTCCGTCCCTGATTACTGCGCTGCGGAATCGGGCGGCAAAGATTTATGGCACAGAACGGGTAAAAGACTTCAAATACAACGCCGCCCTCTATTATGAGATGCACGATGAAGTCGTCCCCGCCTTAAAACTGTTTGAGGAGTGCGGCAAGGGAGAACGCATTAAAAACCTGTTGATCCGCAACGCCCGGATGAATCCCGGCAACGGCCACTACTATGAACTGCGCCGGTACTATTTTAATCTGGATGAACAGGAGATCAAGGACAGTCCGGTCCTGATGGCTGGTATGAGTATGCTCTACTCCATGCTGATGGACAATGAAAAAAGTGAATATTGGTACAACGAATTGTGCGCCTATGCGGAGAACGCCAGAGGGGGCATCCGCCGGGAGGCCCAAAGCCGGCTGGCCTATCTGGATATTGCCCTGCCCCACCGGGGGAGCCGGGATGTGCTGGACGCAATGAAAAAGATCCCCGCCCTGCTGTTCGATAAGGGCAACCGTCTCCCGGAGTTTTCCGTCACCAGCAATCTGCCCAGCACCATGAACGGCGGCAAGGACTTCTGCCATTGGAGCCCCATGGACGTAACATTGGCGAAAACCGTGGGACCGCTGGTAGAGCGTGTGCTGGGCCGGTACGGAAAGGGAATGGTCAAGGCCGCGCTGGGAGAAAGCCTTTATGAGAAGGGCGAGGACACCTATAAGGTACTCGCGCTGCTGACCCGCGCCCAGATGGAGACCGAACAGGGCGGTATGCTGGAAATTGCCTTTGCCGCCGTAGGAATACGGGTACGGCTGGCCCTTTTGCAAGGGGACATGCAGGCGGCGCAGGAGCTGCTGGACGCCTTTGAGCAGTCTGTCCGAGAAAACAGAGCTGTCCAACTCCTTCCCAATATGCACGCGCTCCGCTGCCGTCTGGCTCTGTATGAAGGTAATCTGGGAAGCTCGGAACGCTGGATAAAAACGGCCCCGGCAGAGGACAAGGAGTTTTGCATTTTAGAGAGATACCGCTATCTGACAAAGGTGCGCTGCTATTTGGCAAACGGGGAGCATTTGAAAGCCCAGGCCCTTTTGGAAAAACTGCGCTACTACGCCGAACAAACTGACCGCCCCTATATCCGCATGGAGGTGGGACTGCTGTCCGCCGTGACGAAAGAGCGGATGGGCGGACCGTGGCAGGAGGAACTGTCCGACACACTTCACGAAGCGGAGAAATACCGTTTTCTGCGCCTTATCAGCGAGGAAGGCGCGGCAATATGGCCTTTGCTGCAGCAGGAGAAAAAGAAACTGCTGGCAGACAAAACGCTGGATCAGCAGTGGCTGTGCCGCCTGCTGGATGAAACCGGCAGCATGGCCCGGAATTATCCCTTCTATCTCAAAAAACGGACAGTAGCGGCAGCGGATTTCAGTGATACGGCGCTCCGTATTCTTCGCTTGCAGGCTGACGGGCTTTCCCTCAGCAAGATCGCCCGGGAGCTGGAGATGAAGCCTTTCAGCGTCAGCTATCATATCCAGGAGAATTATCGAAAGTTGAACGTCTCCCGCAAAGCGGACGCACTTCTGGCGGCACGGGATATGGGTCTTTTATAGCCTTGATAAATGCGTTCAAATTGAGACGCACTTTAGACATCAGCCATTTTGAGACAGGAGGCGAACGGCTTATGAGCAAGGACAGCTCCAACCAAAACTTCACCCCGCCCCGCAACGCGAAGCCCATAGACCCTGTGCTGCGGTTCGGCATGGAGATGAACGATCAATGGTACGCGCTGATAGACAGCCTGCGGCCCCAAAAACAGCAATTTGTAGAGGGATATATGTTATACAGCAAACTGCATCCCGAATCGGAGGAGGTTTCCAAATGAAACGCAGAATTTTGAGCATCGTCACGGCTCTGGCCCTGTGCCTGAGCCTTTGCCCCACATGGGCCTTTGCGGTGGAGGGTGAGCCGGACACCGGGCTGTGCGCCCACCACCGGGAACACACCGGCTGCGGCTACATCGCCCCCACCGAGGGACGGCCCTGCGGCCACCGGCACACAGCGGAGTGCTACACCCTGGGCGTCCTCCCTGATGGAGACAGCAGCGAATACTACGAAACCGGCGCGGACGCGGAAATCCTGGACTGCCAGCACGCCCACGACGGGGAGTGCGGCTATGTCCAGGCCGGCCCCGGCGCACCCTGCGGGTATGAGTGCCGTATCTGCCCCATCGAGGACTTGATCGCCGCCCTGCCCAGCCGGGTGACGGAGGACAACCGGGCGGATGTGGGGGCACAGCTCCAGAAAATCCTTGACCTCTGCCAAGAGTTGAACGAGGAGGAGCGGGAGCAGATCAACCTGTCCCGCTGCTATGCCCTGCAAGCGGAACTGGACGCGGCCAATGAGCCGATGCCGCTGGCGGACGGTGAAACTGATAGTGTTACATTGGCTGGACAAACCCAGAGTGTAATATTCACCGAAACGGCGTGCCTTGAGGGCTGCAAGGGGCATACAATCACACAGCAAGGAACAGTAATAATAAGCCCGACAATCCTTGTAGAAAGCGGCACCCATAACATTACATTTCAGGATTTAAATCTCACCGACGCCGAAGTCGGCGTTATGCCCGGTGCGGCAATGAACCTGACCATAAGCGGAACAAACAAAATCGCTGCATATATAGCGGGAATATATGTACCGGTGGGTGCAGCATTGGTAATTACAGAGCAAAGTACAGGTTCATTGGATGTTTCCGGGACAGGAGCTGGTGCTGGCATTGGCGGTGCATGTGTGGATATATCTGATCCAACTGGCTGGAGGGACGGCGATCCCAACTGCGGCACGGTAATAATCAATGGCGGAACCATCAACGCAACCGGAGGGAGCAGCTGTGCCGGGATTGGTGGAGGACGTACTGATGATGTTCCCGGCAACGGCGGCAACGTCACCATCAATGGCGGAACGGTGACCGCAACAGGCGGCAGTGATCAGGCTGGCAATTACGGCGGAGCCGGAATTGGCGGCGGCAGTAATGGCGAATCTGGCAACGGCGGCAGGCTGACCATCAACGGCGGTCATGTGACGCTGGCTCCCGGACAATATAACTCCGCCTATAGCACCGCCTACGGCTTCGGCAGGGGTAGCTGCAACCCCAATGACTCCACCGGAACGTGCAAGCTGATTTTGGCAGATAAAAGCTATCTGACCGTTGATTCTCTTGACCCCAAGGGTACCTATACCATCAACGCCGACCCCACCGAGGACATGATCGTGGTGCCCACGGACTTGATCTATAACGGCAAAGCGCAGGGGCTGGACGGAAAAATCTACATTGACGATACGAAAACCGGCACAGGCATCTATTTCAATCAGGAATTTACCGTAAACGCCAGCGCGGACGGCTGGGTACTGCAAGATTTGGGCGCGGTAGTCGAAGCAAAGGAATATACCGCTATTTTCAAAAAAGGCGATAAGGAAATCAGCAAGACCTTTACCGTGGCGAAGTCCGGCACCGATCTGACCAGTGAGGGCAAGGTGCAGACTTACAAAGGCGATACCCTAACCAAAGACTTCACCGCCGGCGACACCATCAAGGTGGTTGCCACGCCCACGCCTACCGGGGCGGCTCCCCAAAAGGCGGCGGCACGTCTGCGGGGCGGTGAGCCGACCACAGGCCAGATGGCGGTGTTTGTGGGTGACACCCAGGTTTCCGAGGCTGTGAACGCAGAGGACAGCAGCTACACCATGACCGTCACTGCTTCTGACGTGCTGCTTGCCGCGGGAGGCCCGAAAACAGGAATCACCCTCATCGCGAAATTCGTTGGGAATACCAGTATGGCGGACGGCGCGGGGACGGTAACGGTAAACATCACCGCCGCGGCAAGAGCCGAGAAGGACGGCAAGGTGATCGGCTACTATGGCGAAAGCAACCTTGACAAGGCGTTTGCCGCAGAGAATACCGGCGCGACGGTGACGCTACTGAAGGATGTGGACTTGGGTGAGAATGATCTGATACTTCTAAGCGGCACCTTCACCCTGGACTGCGGGGCGTTTACGCTCTCATCCTCCTCCGAATATTTTGTAATCAAGCTGGATAACGCCGATCTTACGTTTGCAGGCGGCACAATCCAAAACGGGACCGGGAACGCCGTGCTCTGCGCAGCAGGCGCTTTTACCATGACAGGAGGCACGCTGAACGCCGCGTCGGATTATGCCCTCAACTGCGCCTACGGCGAAGCCAACATTCAAGGCGGAACCGTCGGGACACAGGGAAAAGGCTTGTATATTGGTAATCCAAACGGAGTAAAGCTCTCCGGCGGCACATACGCCACAATTTGTATTGGTAGCAACTATGGGACCCAGAAAGTGCCTCTTTCCACCATTCTGGCTAACGGCCGCGCCGCCTATGGCCCGGATGGACCTATCACCCGCGATACGGTCGATGCAGAACTAACCGGCCCCATTATCGTGAAGGAGTGCGAACACGATGGCGTCAAGCCGACCTCCAACAACAACGGCACCCATGCGCTGAAATGCCCGTATTGCGGATATAGCGGAGCTGCGGCGAACTGTACTTACGTTTTCAGCGGGACAACTACCGGCACCTGCGCGACGTGCGGGGACAGCGTGACCGTGGCGGTTTCCGGCACGGAGAACCTGACTTATGACGGCACCGAGAAAACACTGGGCGTGACCGTCACAAGGGCTGGTACGGAGTTGGCAACGAGCGATTATACGATAGCCTACGCCGACAACACCAACGCCGGTACAGCCACAGTGACCGTGACCATTGGGAGCGGCACATATACCGGGAACTTCTCCATCGGCAAGGCCACGCCCACGATTGAGTGGGCCAATAACGAAGTGACGCTGACCTATACCGGCCAGCCCGCCGACATCAAGCCGGTCATGACGCTGGTGAACGGGGAAACCTTTAGCGGAACGATCACTTACACTTATGGAGGATATTCTGGCCCTAATCGGCCCATCGACGCCGCGAGTTATACCGTCAAGGCCAGTATCCCGGAGCAGAACAACTACACCGCCGCTACAAGTAGCTGGATGATACTGTACATCAACAGGGCAGATCAAGATGCTCCCGATGCCCCCACCGCAGAGGACGCAAACATCAAGGACACCAGCATTACGCTGACTGTCATCGAAAACGCGGAGTACAGCATAGACGGCACGAACTGGCAGGAAAGCCCGGAGTTTACCGAATTATCCCCCAATACGCAATACACTTTCTATGCCCGACTGAAAGAGGATAGGAACCACAACGCCTCCCCCAGCAGCGCGGGAACGTCCATCACCACGAAGAAAATGCTGGTAAGCGATGCCACTGTGACGGTCAGCGGCGCTTATACCTATAACGGCACGGCGCAGACCCCCACTGTTACCGTCGTCAAAAACGGCAAGACGCTGACGGAGGGAACGGATTATACCGTCACCTGCACCAACAATACCAACGCGGGTACGGCGAGTATTACCGTCACCGGCATGGGCGATTATGAGGGGACAAACAGCAAGACCTTCACCATTAGGCGCAAGGCCCTGACTGTTACCGGGGCAACAGCCCGTGACAGAGCTTACAACGGCGCCAATACGGTGCAGATCACCGGCGTGACGCTGGATGGGATCGTGGGCAGCGATGAAGTGTCCGTTGACACTGCCAATCTGACCGGCACACTGAACGGTTCCAATGTGGGGCGCTACACCGCCGTCACCCTGCCCGCCCTGACCCTCACCGGCGGCGGGGCTGACAACTACACCCTGACCCGGCCCGCTGGGGCCGTCAGCGCCAGCGTGACGATCTCCAAGGCCCCCGCCCTAACCCCCAAGACCGGCGATCTGGCGGTGGCCAACAACCAGGCCCACACCTACACCTTTGGCCTGGGCGCTCTGCGGCCCGATCTGCCCGCGGGCATGAGCTTTGGCAGCAGCGCCGTTACCTATGAACTGGGTACGGTCAGCCTGGGCAGCTACTACGATAGCAGCACAAACAGCGCAAAAATTGAGGGCCAGACACTGACCCTGCCCATCAAGGCGGTGAACAACGACAAGGCCGAGGGGATCGGGACGATTACCGTTACCATCCACACCGGCAACTTTGAGGACATGACCGCCACCATCAACGTGCGGAGTGTCAACAAGATCATCCCGGAAGGTTCGCCTGCATTGAGTACGGACACGCTGGCCTACGGCCAGTCCATCAGTGCCATCACTCTGTCCGGCAGCATGAAGGACGGCGATAAGACTGTACCCGGCGTCTTTACCTGGAGCAGCCCGGATAACCGCCCCGCGGTGCAGGACAGCTATGACGCGGCGTGGGTGTTCACCCCCACCGACAACAACGCCTACGCCATCGTCAACGGCACAGCCGCCATCAAGGTGGTCCCGGCCCCCATCACAGGCGCGGAAATCACGCTGTCTGAAACGGCGTACCGCTATGACGGCGCGGCCCACAGCCCCAGCATTACCGGCGTCAAGCTGGGCGATACCACGCTGACGGCGGATACGGATTATACCGCCGCCATCCCCGCCGGAACGGAGGCGGGAACATATACCGTCACCGTCACCGGCAAGGGCAACTACACCGGAACCGCCACGATCACCTTCACCATCAACCCGGTAGAGACCGGCAATGAATTTGAGGGCGAAGGCGGTACGGTCCTGCGGCTGGAGGTGGAAACCGGCCTGTCCAGCGTCCCGGCGGCTCTGGAAAACAACCAGAAGTATGATACCCCGGAAAAAATCGAAAATGAGCTGCGGACAAGGGTTGAGCAGGCCATGTCCAATGTGGGCGAGAATATCGCGGTCTTTGATGTGACGCTCCAATACAAGGATAAAAGCGGAACATGGCGCAATGTTGACCCGAACGACTTCCCGAAAGACGGCGTGACGGCGATCCTGCCCTACCCCGCCGGAACCGGCATGACCGGCTATACCTTCACCGTCCAGCACCTCATTTCCAGCGGCGATAAGGCGGGAGAAATGGAAACCCTGTCCTATGAGCTGACCGCCGACGGCCTGAAGTGCAAGTTCAACAGCCTGTCCCCGGTGGCGATTGGCTATCAGGCGGCATCGAAGCCTGTTGATCCTGTTAATCCCACGCCCACGCCGCCCAGCAGTTCCGGCGGCGGATGGAGCGGCGTCAGCACATACGCTATTACAGTGAGCAAAGCGGCCCACGGCAAGGTGGTGTCCAACTGCACCAACGCCAGCAGCGGCAGCACCGTTACCCTGACTGTCACGCCCGACAGCGGCTATGTGCTGGACGCCCTGACCGTCACCGACAGCCGGGGCAGCGAGATCAAGCTGATCGCCCAGGGCGATGGGAAGTACACCTTCACGATGCCCAGCAGGGCCGTCACCGTCAAGGCCGCTTTTGCGCCGCTCCCGGAGGATGTGGAGCAGCCCTGTGACGGCGGCGCGGACTGTCCCTCCCGCGGATTTACCGACCTGGGCGGGGTGGGGACATGGTATCATGAGGCCGTGGACTATATCCTGCGGAATGGCCTGATGAACGGTTACAGCAACGGGACGTTTGGCCCCAACGATAACCTCTCCCGCGCTATGCTGGCACAGATCCTTTATAACAGAGCGGGCAGGCCCGCCGTGACAGGCGGCAGTATCTTTACAGATGTGACCGCCGGACAGTGGTATACAAACGCTGTGATATGGGCAAATCAAAATGACATTGTGGGCGGCTATGGAAACGGAATGTTCGGCCCCAATGACAACATCACCCGTGAGCAGTTGGCCGTCATGCTCTGGCGGTATGCCGGAAGCCCCGCCGCCACCGATAAGGAGCTGCACTTCACCGATGCGGATGAAGCTGGCGGCTGGGCGCTGGATGCCCTGCGCTGGGGGACGGAAAACGGCATTCTCAACGGATATGGCGATGGGCGGTTAGGCCCCAAGGGGCTGGCGACCCGCGCTCAGGTAGCGCAGATGCTGATGAATTTTTTGAAGGACAAATAGAGTGCTGAAACGCGGGGCGGGGCAGCCGCCCCGCGTTCTCTATACGCCGCTTTGCAGATTGTGTCGAAAATGCGTCTCAAGTTTGACCTATTGGCAAGTCCGGTGAAGTTTTGATCCTTGCGGAATGCGTAGAATGATAAAAATGGTTTATTCCAATCCGATCAAACCATTATAAGGAAAACGGGATGAAATGTGAGATATTGTTGGCTATGTAACACGCAAAAAACCGGGGGCACTTCACGTAGATGAAGTGCCCCCGGTTTTTTTCATGCAATTTTTTGTTCGCCCCAACGGATTTCAAAATGTCCGTCCTCGTCCGCCTCACGGCGCATCAGCAATGACAGAAGATCGTAGTCAATGCCAAATTTTTTATAAACTTCATCCAGGTCTGTATCCTGTCCCTTCATAAACAGATTCAGCTTTTCTTTGACTAAAACCATCTGCATCAGGTTAGATTCCAGACTGCCAGCATAGGTAAGAAAGTAGATGTCCTTATACGCAGTAGAATTGTACCGGATAAACCGCATATAGAATTGACTCATAGCCGCATTATTGTAGTGCAGCTCAGGAATAATGACACGATTGACGTACTCGAAATTAACGCTGCTGGGCAAACTCTGCTGGGTGCAGAGCAGTATGCCGTTTCCACTGTCCCGGAGCGTTTTTCGGAGTGCCCGGCGCTTTGTAAAAGAGGTAGTAGCACCGGTGACGACAAAGAGCGCCCTATCCGGCATGAACTCTTGGACCGCCTCGACATACTTGTCTAATACAGACTTGTGGCGGACGCCAATGGCAACGATTTCATTCGGCCATTGGGCGGCCAGTTCCACTGCAGTTAAAATTTTTGCCGGCACATCTCCTTTGTACTCACTCATGGAATTGGGCGCCGCACTGAAGCGTAGCAGCAGGGTGATTTGCTGGATCAAACGGAGCATGGAATCCTTGCGGTGGTCGCCAGTGGAGGCAAAGTATCTTCGCTGAATCATATGGAAGTCACTGATAATCTTTTTATAGATAATCTGCTCCTCCGATGTGAAGTCCACAAGGACCTGATGAAAACGACGAATCTCCTTCCCCACAATCTCCGCAAAGGTTCGTGTAATGACGGTCTTTCCCAAAATATCACTGAGCACATCAGAATTGTAGATGTCCTGCGTCCGCTCATTGACGCCAAACACAGTTGCTTTTTCCGGCAAATGACTGGCGGCAAACAGCTTATAGCCCTTTTTATACGCAGGAATTGGCTCTCCATAATGGATGTTTGGGCTTGCCTCCAAATCACCTGTTTTCCTGTCGTAATGGTAGAGCTCAGTACACCATGAGATCATATTGATAGAATTATTATAAAGCAATTCCATCTGGGGCGCAAACTCCGAGATGTTGTTGCGTGTGCTGGTGCCGGTAGTCAGCAGCTTGAAATGGCTGCGCCGAAAGCAGGTGAGCGAGGCTTTTGCCCGGATTGTGTCGGGATTGGCGATTTCATCACTTTCATCCAACACCAGCTGTATCTTCTGGTTGTGTTGCTTAATCCACCTCCTGATATGCCGCTGGAGCTGGCCCAGCTTGTTCAGTGTTACCAGTACAAAGTCACCGGGTTTGATGTGTTTCAAATCCGCCAGCCGCTCCACAAATATATACTGAATATTGTAGTTTTTGAGGACTACATCCCAGTTGTTGCGGATGGAGATAGCGGAGGAGACTACCCAGGTAGAATGAACATTTTGCCGCTCCATACGGTACAACCCCACGGCAATTCCTGCCAGCGTCTTACCGCTACCCTGCTCCCACTGGAGCATTCCGTATTGCTTTTGCAGGATCAGGTTGATGTCATGACGTTGAATGTCGTTCAGCCTGATGTATTCCTCGTTTTCTTCGTCCCACAGATCAAACTGCTTCAGCCACACAGCAATATCCGCATCCTCCTCCATCTTGGAGAAGGGCTGATTTTGAGTGTCATATTCTCGGCGCTTTCTCCGCAGCATTTTTGAAAAGCCGGGATACTCCTCCGAGGCTTCGTCCAATACCGCCTGATAGATTGGGACGGACCGGCGCATGGAATCGGACATCTGCCGGCGCACCTTGGCGCTGTACCCCTTATAAACAAGACAGCCTTCCTGCTTTACCAGTGCGATCACATCCCGCTCCGGTTTCTTGTTCTGTTTCCGGAGGGCTGTTCGCAGATAGGCAATCACCTTAGCCTCGGTCAGCCTAACCCGGCACCACTCATCGTAGGACATATTGGGCGGCTGCACCTGGGTATAGAAGCGGTGAAGGTACTCACAGCACTTCATGTACTTGCCCCGCACGGTGGGATGCGCCTTGATCTGATACAGCAGTTTTTGTATCTGATAGATAAAATCCTGGGAGGACTGATGCTCTTTCGCAAGCTCCAGCAGAATACGCGATTTGTTCCGCTCCAGATCAGCTTTGGGGAGCATCAAAATTTTCTGATAGATCCACTCCGCCGCTTGCTGCGTATCAAACCCAGCGGCTAATGTTCCCATTGATTCGATTTCATACCGTCTGGCTTTCCAACCCTCTGCGGTACTGTTTTTCTGCCAAAATTGGAGTTTGGTCGCAAACGACTTTACCCCCAACCTGGCAAAGGCATCTTCCGGCAGTTTGACCTGACCCAGAAAACTGAACCGTTTTTCCATTTCGCGGATCATCCTCTTGTCCATAAATGGGTCGGCCAGAAAGGACTGCGGAACAATGAGCGATAAAATGCCAAGGGGCTTCAGAAGCTCTGCGGCCTTCACACAATAGTACAGCTGGGACAGCAGTTCCTCTCCGCTTTCCGTTCGCCAGCGCAGATGAAAGGGCGGGTTGCCCACCACATAATCAAAACGTGGCTCCGGCTTGTAGGCGCGGATATCACCCTGGGTCAGATTTGCTTTGGGATAGAGAAAACGAGCCACCTTATATGCTTTCATGTCCAGTTCACAGCCATAAAGGTTTTCCTCCACCGGAAAAAAATTAAAGAAGCTGCCTTTCCCGCAGGTGAGATCCGCAACCAGTTCGTAATCAGCCGGCCTGATTGCGGCTGCAACGAGGCGGCATAGTTCAGGCGGCGTAAAAAACTGCCCGTTTTCGATTTCCTTTTTTGCTTCGCTGAAGCTGTGGTAATCGGTATAGTCGCTTCGTTCCAGCCCATGCAGGCCACCGTCCCCGGTATAAGCATTGTAAATGTCCTCGCCGGTGATGCCGTATTCCTGAAAAGTACCGCTGTCGATCAAATAGAGCACTTTTTCGTTCAACATTCTTCTCTGTTCCACAGTGAATAGGGCTGGTTGATACTGATATTTCATACCCGCCTCCGTCAGCACGTAGTTCCGAGATATTTATGAGCAAATTCTCCGGCAAGCTCTCCATTGGAAAATTTCAAATCCACACGGCCATTTTTGAACATTTTCAGGCCCCTGATTTTTTCACCGCTGGGCCAGTCGATAAAGTCAACTGTTATGCTTTTCCCATCCAGCAGTTCAGGGACACCCTGGGGGAACGAATGATAGCTCCCCGTTTCAAAATGGACGGCTCCACGCAAAATCTCCCGCATATCGTCTGTCAGTTTCCACCTCTCACAAATGCCGCACTCATAATTGCTGAAATGATTCAAAAAATGGATTGTACCTTTAGCTACTTCAAATTTTGGTATATGCTTCTGGATATTCCAAGCCGCCCTATGGCATCGCTCACATATCTCGTGGAGCGCTTGTTCAGAGAAACTGCGTCCGTCCAGCCGTAGGATGATCTGTTCCATCACCGACTGATATGGAACGGTCAGAGTCTGTATCTGCTCTCGGTAATGCGCCGCTTCTGCTTTGGTGCAGTTTGTTGGTTCCTTCGGCAGAATAGATTTACATATGTCCTCGCCGTCTACCGCCACATGATAGGCTTCGTTAAAATAGCGAACCAGCATATGAATAAAATCCGTATGCAGATGCTCAATGTGTGCGTCAATCGCCTTCTGTGATAGATCTGGGCCGTCCGGCGACAAAAGGTAGTCATGGAATTGGGGGTTGTCCTTTTGGCCCCCCAGCAGTTCCTCCTGTGCTCTTTTCATGTCGGACACAAAGAAAGCCAGTTCTTTAAACCCCGCAAGCGCCGCTTGATAGGCGGCCTGCTGGGCATCACAGTATTGCCGGTCTTCTGCGGAGAAGCGATTGTCCGCCCTGATTTCCACTGTTGCAAATTTTTCCAACAAATCCATTGGTTCCATCCCCCCTGAAATTATTTGCCTGGGAGACAAAACGGCAATCCGCTTTGTCTCCCAGGCAGTTCTTCTGTTCACAGCACTACTCGAAAATATCAGCGCTGCGGACAAGAAATGTGTTAGCTTTATAGCAGCCCTCGGTATCGACAGTCGCTGCACCGCCCAGGCTGTCCAGATACTGCGCTCCCGCTTTCGTCTTGGAGATATAAATATTGAACTTGGTATAAGTGAAACCTTCCGAGCGGATTCCATGGTAATCATCACTCAGCACCAGTACAGCGCCCAGGGCATTGGCCTTACGGCTGGCGAGCTCGATCATTAGGTCATTGATCTGGTGCTCCGTCTGGTCATTCACTCCGCCGAAATAAGGACATTCCAGAAACAGCGTTAATTGTTCGCCATACGGAGTTTTCTCCGTTTGCCGCTCCTGGATATTCTCCACATCCACAAATGTGAAGGCCGTTTTTTTCTTATCCTCGCCGGCTTGGCTCGTCTGTCCCTTTGTCAGCCGCAGGTATGCCCGGCCAACACGTTCCCCGGCTATCTCCGCATACAGAACCTTTTTATTGGAATCAAAGCCGGACAGCAGGCATTTTTTGTAGATGCCTTGGTCGTAGGCAAGGCAAGTGCGCTGCGGCTGAATACCGAGAAGCATAGTGGAAAAGAAATCATCATACTCCTTGACCATAAGTTCATCCTGCGATATGCTGGTATTCTCTTTCCAGCACGCTGCCGCCTGTTCAGAAACATTCAAGTCCAGTTCCTTTTGCAGGTCGCCTTCAAAATACTTCAGCGTATCAAGCTGCCCCATTAGCTCCGCTTTTACAACCCGCAAAAACGCTTCTTGCTGGGGCGAATCTAAATTGCGCTGGTACAGATTGGCGATATAAGCTCCGTTGCGGCAGACAAACCGGGTAATTCCCTCCATGTACTTAGCCTTAAAATTATCGGTGAGTTCCATAACCTCGGAGAGTTGGCTCCAGTCAGCATCGATCTCAACAATATGTGCTTTCAGCGCGGAAACGGTGTCAAACAGGGCAAGATGCTCCAGATTCCGCAGAACAAGGATAGCGTCCTCCCGGCCCTCCAGCGTGGGCAGAAGATGCCGCACGGTGTCAAAATGAATCAGCAACTGCACCGCATCCAAGGCATTCAAATCACGGATTGCCTTGAAATCCTCCTGCATCCAGCGGTCTACCGGTTTCATGTTCAGTTTCTCCGCCAATGCGTCCAACTCCGCGCTGTCAGGAGCCTTTTTCAACAGCTTACGCTTTAAGAACTGGCGGATAACCAGCAGCCGGTAGTCCTGCTTTGGCGAAGTCAGCCTATTGTAAAGAGATACATATACCGCATCGGCGTCATACAGTGTCCGGATCTCCTGAAACGTATAGATGCGCTCCGGCACGAAATTTTCCACATGGAGCCGTCTGCTTACCATCCAAGCGCAGTCTGCCAAATCCTTTTCCGTCAACTCATTGAGATTGAAGTGCCGCTGATACAAGGTCTCGTTGAACAGAATCGACGTAGACGGTACAGTCAAAAACGCTTTAGGGTTACCGTCTACCATATGGATAAAATGCTTCTTATTTTTGACAATGGCATGGAGAAGGATGTTTTCCTGCCAGCCGGTAATGCTGCCAAAGTCAATGGACTTGAATCGTTTCCCATAGAGAAGATTGACATATCCGGCATAACTGGAAAAGATTTCTGTTAAATCCAGCTCCATATCAGCCGCAAGCCGCTGCTCCATAGTCTGCAATTCACCAAGCGGGCAGCCACTCTCATGCCAATGGCGCATAAATGCGTTTGCGGTTCCCGGCTCCAAACAGCCCAGGATGGAAGGGATCAGCCTGTGGTATTCCTGGGCATTTTGAGAAAACTGCGTATATTCTTTTATCCCCAACTGATCGCGGATATCCATTTCGCTCAAGAACTCCACAATACTGTTCAGGAGCGGATAGGAAGTCAGCAGTTTGCTCACTTCTGCAAAAGGCGCCGATGCAAACAGCTCCCTGTCGCCTGTGGCCTGTTTAAGTAAAAGCCCCTTTTGAGCCTCACTTAACTCAGAGGGCAGCTCAACGCAGTTTGAAATACTCGCTGCCGCAATTTCACGATCAGCCTCGGGCAGCTTCAGCGGCGCAATGAGCCGCAGATAGTCAAGACGCTGCTGGTCCGTCAGAGTATCTCTCTCCAGCGTCTCCATCAATTCTTTCAGTGGGCTGTCCGTAATATCAATACCGGCTGTTCGGCAGATGCCCAGAAACGCTACCAGCCGCTCTGTCAAAATGTCTCTCCGGCTGTGCGGCCGGGGCGGTTCGGGACGGTTGTACCCGTACCGATTGCCGCTCCGATACGGATGAACCGTCGCAGGCGCAGTGGTTTCTTCCTGCGGCGGTTCCTCGGGGAGAGCCGTCAAAAATGCCGCATAGTACGCGGCGAACGCAGTGTTCTGGAGCATTTCTTTCTGCAGTTCAGGAGAGTATAACCTTACGCCGCTAAGATGCTCCTCCATACGTTCACAGCATGCGGAAATTTCCGACAGGCCGAATGTGCGAACCCATTTCCGATCCAGGTGGTGCTTCTCCATTTTCAAAAGTACCGTCACGCGCTCCCGCATGACTGTGCTGAAATCATTCGGCATAACTGCCAAAATCTGCTTTTCCATTATGAGGCGCCTCCTTCATCATAGTAATCAATTTTTGCGCTTCGGCAAAACACATCTTTTCCCTATCGACCAATCTTGCGCAGAGTTTCAACAGGCAGACGTACTCGGTTGTGTCCATGGCCCGGCTGTCTTCAATACTCAACAGGTATTCGTACACAGCGGTATCGGCAATCTCCAGTTTGTTAGAATATCTGCTGTAGTTTTCGATGAACAGCAAAAGCGAGGCCATTGTCCCATCTGTGATCTCTGTAAATCTATCTCGCACTTCTTTTTCAAGCGCAAGCTGTTCCTGCCGCTCACGCTCCAGCCTGAGTGCTGTCTGCTCCGCTTTCTCCGCCTCTTTTTCCTCTGTCGTCAAATACCGCTCTTTCAGCCGGACAGTAGAATTTTTTACGAGCGAGGAGTGGGCCATTGCCAGGTCGAACAAGGCCCGCTGCTCTTCAGGGGAAAACAGGCGGGCAACAGCTTCTTTATCCAGTATTTCAGAAATCAGCGGGATATAATACTCCGTCTCAAATGCAAAGAAGTATTCAGACAGCCAATACAGCAGCAGACGCCGCATATCATCATCCAGGTATTCCTGGTCAAGTTCAAGTTTCACTTGACTACCTGACCCGTTGTAGCTGGATGAACAGGATGCCACGCTGTCGCGAAAAATGTGGTCGTTGCTAAAATAGGTGCTCAGTCCCTGAAACCCATACTGGGGCAGAAAATGCTTATAAAATTGGAATGCCTGAACAGTAGTCATGCCCCGCAGATAGGATTTGATATGCCCGATCATTTGAGACTTGACAGGCATCCCTTCAGCATCTACGCTGCCCTGGAATGTTTGCCAAAGGTCGATCACATCCTTTTTTACCAGCAGACTGAAGTTGTGCCAATAGGAATGCTCCGCACTGTATTCCAAGTAGTCCTGGCCTGTCAACTGATTAAACCTGGAGATTCTGGCCTTGATATCCTCTGTACTCAGTTCATCGCATAGAAGTGTTTCAAAAAACTCCGCATATTTTTGGAGTGTCAGCATGGCCGCCAGACTGTCCCAGTGGGAATCCATGATATCGAACTCCCGGAAAGCGTCGTGGGTGGGCGGGGCATAAGCACTGAACCACTGGAATGTTTCCAGGCTCCTGATCCTCGCACCACAGCTCAACGCGCAGAGCAGCTTATCCTGACCGTAGCACTTGATGGGGAATGTCTCATATTTTTTGAGCCATTCCGCAAGCTGGCCGTACACTTCGCTGGGGATCTGTGATTCGGTGCCAAAAACCTCTTTGAACAGATTGATCAGGATTTTCTCTGTCACAATAGAGTTCCAGCTCAACCGCTCTGCGGCCGGCGTAAGCCAAATTGCTCTCATGTTGGCATAGGCGATCTCAAGTGGGGTGTATCCGACCTTGGTCAGAAGTTCATGGTTCTTATCCCCTTCTTTGACAAACGATTTGGGCAAGGCACAGAGGGCCCGGAACAGCGCCATATCCTTTGTGCGGACCGACTTGACCAGTGGACGAATCCGTGAAATCAGCCAGACGAACAACCGCATATTGCCCATGACTGGGATAGTACGTTTTTTCCCGATCAGATGCAGCAGCAGAGGCTTGAAGTGCAGAAAGGATTCTTCAGCATCGGGAAAAAGGCTCATTGCGAAAAGAATATCCTCCGTTTTACCATACTGCGCCTGCCGCAGCGCCGTTTCTAACTCACCGGCGATACTCTGACCCTCATAGAGCAGATAAAGCGCCCCAGTCAAATAGATGTCACTGGCAGAGGCTCTTTGCACCTTTTTCAGGAAATTGACACGCTGTGCCCCCACGAACATATCATCCGGCGTCAGGTCTTTGGTATAACCGAGTGCCAGAGCTATAGCGCGAAACTCCGGAAGTGTCATACCAAACCGCTCTTCATACCGCTCCAACAGCTCTCCGAGATACATAAAACCATACTTCTTTTGAAACTCGCCGTTTTCCTTGATGGAGAACGGGAAGATACAGTGTTCACGGATGGCACATATCTGAGCGTTATTCGCTTTGGTGGTATCCATAATAAAAGACATCAGATCTTGGAAAACTGTAAAGTTAACCTGCTTCTCCAGCGCATTCATTTCTTCCATTGCGTATTCTCCTCGCTTTCATTAAAATAGCCCGGGGAAATGGGCAGAATGCTCCATTTCCCCGGGCTTCCAATCAAATTGCTGCCTATGCTAGGAAATGCAGCAGCTCACAATCAGCGTTCTTCTCCAATCAGAATACATTGATGTCAATGGTTCCAGTAACACCATCAACGGCTTCCATCGGCGATGCAGGGTCGGGCCAAACGGTACACTTATCCCAGTCAACGCCGTCTTCGACATGCCTGAACAAAATATCGAGGTCACCGTGCTCAGATACCGCTTTTTGCAATTCAGCAATCAGTTCGCTCGCTTTCATCCAAACACCAGCTTTCCAAACAGCGCATACTGCACGATGCAGTCGGCGTCCGCGGCATCCAGCGCTCCATAGTCTGCGAGCTGGAAATCCTCGATCATTACCCGGCCGTCTTCCTTGATGTAGAGTTCAATGCCCTTCAGGAATTTCTCCAATGTCAGCTCCCACTTGTCCGGACTTTCGGCGTCATGCAGAACCAGGGTTCCGCCACGGGAAATATGCTCATGGGCGCAACTTCCAAGCATTTCGCCAACGACCTCAGCATGGCCGCACCAGTAACAGATGCCGCCATTCAAAGCAGTACACATGAGATTGTCAATGTCCTGCTGAGTGATGCTTGTGTCCATCTCAATGTGGACAGGATATTTTTTGTCATTCATCGGACTGCTCCTTCCATTCTTACTCCGCAAATTTGAACTTCGGCTCTTTGCGCCGCTCCTCACAATGGCTGAGCCATGTCTTCATCGAATCGCTCCAGTGCTTTTGCCCCGCAGTGAACGTGCCGTCCGAGAAGATGATGCCTTGCTCGTTCTCAATCTGCCTGATCCAGAACGACTCTCCACCCCACTTGGGCTTAAACTCGATACGCCACGGCCCGGTTTCACCAATACGCTTGGCAGCTTCCGGCGTGGGAAAGGACATTACGAACTGCTTGGTATAGTCCTGTTCCATCTGGTCAAACATCCAATTCTCAACGTCCTCCAGGTCCCGGAACGTCCTCTGTTCATTTTTGCGGGCAAAGTCGTTCCAGTACCGCTCATATTTAACTGTAATCATTTAGTATGCCTCCGTATAGATGGTGTTTTGTGCATGCCTAAGCGGCATTCTGCAATCAAATCATCTGCTCAGCCGCCGTTTTCTACCTCCTGATAGTCAATTTCAATGGGGTCATCGGTCAGGATGCCGATATAATGGCGGAGAATCCCGGCCAATCTTTCCTCGGTCATCCCACAATCAATATCGTCCATCTTCCAAGGGTACATGGGCTGATACAGCAGATGAGCCTTGCCCTCATAATCATCACAGGCAGTCAGGTCGATGCCCTCTGCCTCCGCAATGACTTCCTTGAGGAGCGTGGCGAGGCCCAGGTAGAAGTCCTGGTCGAACTCCATGTAATTGTCCCAGGAGGGTTCTTCGATTTCCTGTTCGGAAAGCCAGCCATCAATCTTGGCCTTGAACTTTGGCGCCAGTTCCAAAAGCGTCTGCAGCCGTGCCATATCTTGGGTGCCGATGTCATCCACACAGACGCCATAGCCATAGTTATGCCATGTAGAATAGCTCATTTGTCTGTACCCCCTTCATGCTTCTTATGCTTTTCCCGAATTGCTCTGGCCAACAGTTCCCGGTCTGAAAGGAACCGGTCACTGTGTTCCCAAAGAAACTTGCTGGCAAAGTAGGTCAGAGTACCGCCCCATTCACCAAGGATCTGCATGGCGCTCAGGGAGGTATCCAGGGTCTTGTAGGTTCCCAGGTGCCACATTCGCTTTTCACCATCTGCCTGGATTCTGCCTTGGGCGTAACAGTCGAGATAGATGCCCTCGCTGCCGCCAAAGCCAACTTTTGTGACAAACATGAAGTCATCACAGCTGATCTCGGCGGGAGAACCCAGGGTATCCGGCAGGAAATAGTCCAGGATATCTTCCGTTTTGGCGTAATGGCCGCTGTTCACTGCCATCTGGTGGATACCTCGCATCAGCGTTTCTCTGGTCTCACGGGTGATTACAACTTTGACTTTGGGATCATCCTCCAGATACTCTTTACAGGTTTCCGCGCTGGAGCAGCCATTGAACTGTCGCTGCACCTTTATAGATGAATGTCCACAGTTGATAGTGGGGTCATTCCCAGGGCCAGTAATATGCCGCCATACACAGTGCCAACACATCGGTTTTTCACATTTCATTTCAATTCCCCTTAAAGTCCATGTTGGACAGGATTTCGGTGCCAGCTTCGTAAAGAAGCTGCTGAAAGTATCTCCCATTTCGTTTCCACCACGCGGTGGCCTGGTTTACGGAGAGCGTTACGCCCTGCTCTGCTGCAGCTGCCACAGCATCTTCCGGCGCCCATCTGGTGACTGCAAACCATACGGGTTCCTTGTTCTCCTCAGCCTCTATCTTTTTGTAGCTGTAAATGGTGGTGAGCCTGTCCAGACGTTCGCTGACAACACACTCCTGCATCAGCTTACGTCCGCTGTCCATCCGTACCATGTACTCGGTACGCTGCTCCGGATGAAACAGCGTGATTTTTTCAACGCTGTCACCCAGGGTAAAAACCCGCATCTTCCAATCAAACTGTCTCATCAGGCTGCGGGCTTGTCTATATCCGATTGCCATATTGTCATTCCTCCTTGTCACCGTCAAAGCCGCAGACCATGCCCCACTCGTTCAAGGGGAGCGGAGGACTGCCGGCCATATCGCGCAGAGCCTCATCCATTCCACAGACATTACAGATGTGAACATCCGCTCTCCGGCTGAGAGAGTTCTCAACGAGCCTATGCCTCATGCGCGGATAACCACAGCGGGGACACGGAATGCCTGCCGCCAATCCTTTCTCTTGCATTCTGCCCAGCTCTTCCAATATTTGCTTGGCTTGTTCAATCGTTCGCATACGCTTATTCTCCTCACGCTTTCCGGGCCTTGTCAGCCCATTCATCCGCCTCATGGCGGGTATCGAAGTAGTCGTTGTACTCATCGAAAGTCTTGCCCTCGACCACCGTACTTTCGGGCTTTTCGGCTGCCTTCACGGTGTAGATACTCACAGCTACTCTGCCGTCGTCGAAATATTTCTGACAGACCCGCCAGAAGGTTTCCTTCTCATCGCCCTCGCGAATCAGCAGATCTTGGATGAAATACTCACTACCCTCACCGTCTTGGTAACGCATCTCCCGGATTTTCCTCGGACAGGGGCTCCGATTTTCGATGAACCGCTGGGCTGCCTCCAGGCTGCTATACGCTTCCGGGAAGACGTTACAGATCCCGTTGGCGCAAAATAACACCGCGTAAACCCTCATAACATATCCACCCTCATTTTGTGAAGCGCTCTGGATACATCGCACTCCTTCTTTTCATCTATGAAATAATACGCAGAAGAGCACATGAGGATAAAACGAGCGGTTTTAGCGGTGTGTGTTTTGCACAGGCGTTTGAAATCCGCCATTGTGTATAGCCGCTTATACGGCTGAATCCAGTCGTTTTCCTGGACATTCTTGAATGTCATTGGCATTTCTCCCTTCATTTTGTGGACGTTGTACCGTCATGCCGGGGATACAGAAATTTTCACCCTGCTCGAACCGCCCCTCTACGGCAATATGCCGCAGAGGGGCGCCCGCCGTCAGGACGCTTTTGCGGAAGAGAATGTTCAAGCAACTGCCAGATACCCGGCAGTACACCCATTATTCTTCTCCTTCCTGATAGTCGTAGTCGATGCACCCGTCACTGTCATTGATTCGGGGCTTGCGTTCATGTACCATGGCAAACCGACACTCGCCGCCGTGATTGAACTGGCAGGTACGGGATTCGCACTCAACACAAAGCTGCTTCAGATAGACCAGCTTAGCAAGGCCCTCTGTCCGATCAATTCCATCGGAGTACAGCAGATAGCCGATGCCCTTGCTGTGACGCCGGTCGAACCAATGCCAGATTTCTTCTTTATCGGTTCCGCTCCCCCAGCCCATGAATGGCTCCAACAGGTGCTTACCGTCCGAGTCCACCGGGATATCCTCCAGCTGTGCCCAAAGTTCTTCCAGAGCCTCATCCCGGTCGCGCAGTGTCTCGATCTCCGTGAGTCCATCATGAATTGCCGAGTAGTCACCGAAGTCGATTCGGTTCTCTTGATGAAGTTTGTCAACACGGCTTATTGCCTCGGTTTTCAGATAGTTGCTCATGTCTATTCCTCCTTTATTTCAGCTTTGGCGGCCGCAATCTGATTGCGGATGCCATTGATCCAGTCAGCCATATCCTCCTGGGTCATGCAGGATACCCGTTCGTCCGGTGCGTTCGCGTTCAGATGCCGAATCGTGATATGAAGTTCATCCTTCACATTGTAACCGCCATCAACACAGAACCAAAACCGCTTGCCCAATATGGCACTTTCCGCGACGATATTCATTTTGTGGAACCGATTCACGCTTCCAGCCTGACAGAACTCATCAAAACCAGCCTCATGAATCGCTTTCCTGATTTTCAGGTACTTCCCGTTATAATCTGCATACGTTTCATTCATTACATGTTCACATCCCATCGTGTTTTTGTCAAAAACCGTTCCATATCTGACGTCCGCGATACATAAGGCACTCGGCGTCATTGCAATCCTCCGGGGTCAGATCAGCGATCCGTTTCCGGCTGCGGGAGATAAACAGGTCGGAGTCCATTGGGGGCTTTGGGGTCTTGTCCCGGAGCAGTTCGTCAACCGCAAGCAGCTGCGCATATTCCCCAGGCATACATTCCTTCAGATGCTGGAAAAAATAATTTCTGTGGAATGGACAGAACGTACAGGCCGAAGCCCTTGTTTCCAGCCCCCAGACATCCCGTATGTAGGCATAGTTGTCTGCCCGCACCAGCTTCATCTCAACCAAGGGGAAGCGATTAACGAACATCGGATTTGTACTCTCCTTACATCGCTGCTTTTCCTCATAGCTGAACCCCATGTGCATTTCATGGGCTTTGCTGTCCTCCGGGCGGAGCCGTTGGCCCTTTTTGTAGCCGAGGACTTCCCAGCGCACATACTTTGAGATTGTCTCAATCTTATAATCAATCGTGCAATTTCTGGGCATTTTTGACTTGTGTCCATCATCTCGCAGCGTCCACCAGGGAATGCTGATTGTCCGCCGTTCCCCAAAGTTCTCCATAAAATCCTGATAGAGCGGGGATTCAATGACCTTGAAAAAGATGTCGGCTTCTTTGCAGGCCTGATGGGTAAACTCGACCTGTTTCATCACCCAGGATGGTTCCAGCCCCAAGTCGCAGAATACAACCAGGTCGTAAACAGGAATCCATGGGTATGGCGATGGGAGACCTTGCTTCTTCGCTGTGGCGTTTTCGCAGGACATCAGGGCAAGCGCCGTGGACTGCATCCCCGCTCCAAACGACAGGATTTTCAGGCCTTGACGGCCTTGCACGTTCAAAACTCCCTCCACTCGGTTTCCGCACCGCCGTTTTCCTCTTGCGCCATCATAAGGCGCGCTGTGGGTTGTGACTGCTGTACTACTAATGTGCCGTCCTGATATTGTTTTTCAGCCGTTTCCAATGCGGCGGAAATGTCAACGGCGGTTACAGGAAACGCTTGGGATATGTGTTCTTCTATCGTCACGAGATACTGCCGAAGTTCTGTTTCCAATGGATTGCAGGGGCCGGTATCCGCTCTGTCCGGTTCCGGCACAGCCGGGGGGAAGTTTATACTGCAAGCCCCCTGCGTATCAACACACTGCGTAGCGGGGCGGGCCTGCATTGTATGTTCCATATCGCGCAAAGCAGACAGCAGGCCATCCATATAAGCCCTGCACTCCGTTTGGAGTGTGCGGATGTCCTCTGCACTTAAAAGCTCAGCGCCGCTCAGCTGATATCGGGCGCCTCCATGCTCAAACACACAGTTATACGGAAGGAACAGGAATCCCTCTTGAACGGGGATGATTGTGCCGCCGTCCTGCATAGAATCGGAAAAAGGATATTTCCAGATCAGCTGATTGCCAAATCGCTCTGTATAGGTGTCGCGCACCTTGTCCAGGGTTGAATCCAAGCCCCCGCATGTGTCCAGCAGCTTTATAAGCGCATCCTTGCTGTACAGATTACTTCTGTCGATTGCAAGACCCATGTAGTGGAGTATGGAATCCGTATTGCCAGAGGGCGCAGTCAACTCCATAGCAGCATCTACACTGTCCGGCCTCTGTCTATTCTTGATTTCACCCATTTGCAGCCTCCTCATCACAAATGCACTGACCTAAAAGTTCGTCCTGATTGACCAGGATACCAGTCGTACCACAGCAAAGGAATTTGTCGGCATCAGAGCCGGTACTACAGTGAGTTACACCATAGGCGGAGAAAAACTCATCGGGGATCTCTGTCTCTACATCGCCCCAGTTGAAATCCTCGCAGGTATCCTCATAGGCTCGTTTCCCGGCCTCGGTCTGGAGGAAATCGCAGATAACCTTCCGCAGGTAGGCTTCACAGGCTGCTTCACTTGGCTCCGGAAGCCGATCCTGCGCAATCAGAAAGGTAGAATAGTACAACTCGTTATTCCGACCTTCTTGCCGCTGGCGAATGACCGTAACAGCATACATCGCTTTGTTTCCTGTAAACCAGACGCCATCGTCCGCAGCGTGGGATGCCTCCACAACGAAGGGCAACATCGGCGACACGAGCTTCCGGCCCAGAGATTGAGAAAGTTCCCAGACCGGGTATTCACCAAAATCATTTACATCCCGCTCATAGTCATCAGCTTGGAGGGCCGTGAAGATGACCTCCAAGGCTTCACGGGATAAAGGTGTCTCCAGAAGCTTCAAGCTCCAGCTGTCGCAGTTGGTCTCTCCAACGGCCTGGGCCGGAGTGGAGTGGCCGAAAAGGGCAGTCAATAGGGCAGAACACATTTCGCTTAGCTGCGCCCAAGTGAAGAAATAGGCTTGGCATGAGGCTCCTGTCAGACTTGGCTTTTGGAACGTGAACATTAAAATCTCTCCTTCATGTTGTAATTCGCTTCACACACTGGATATTCCGTTCAGCTTGCATAGAATACCCAGCGCAGTTTATCACCCACCGGATACTGCTTTGTGGTCCTATGCCTGGAAGGGGAATCCCACCCGGCGCCTGTACTTTTCACAATGCCATCCGGTTGAAAGCCCACCGCCCGCAGGCTGCTTCCGCTTTCAGCCGGCAGCGTATAGGTAAGAAACCGGCGGTAGCCCATCTCACGCCCGATACGAATCGCACGGGCATAGAGGTTACTGCATACATCGGCATAGCGCGGATCGGTGCAGCAGCGGTTGATTTCCAGCGTTTCGCCATCCATCTGATGCCGGGCCTTTGGTATGCTTGCTACAGCCACGCCCACAGGTTCCGGCTCCCCAGCCACCCGCAGGCAGATGGAGAATTTATGGAATTTCGGCCCGGCATTGTGCCGGTGGTGCCGGTCAATATAAGCACCGGCCTCGCTCAGTGTGATAGGTTCTGCCTCCAGCTTTGTAATCAGGCTGGAGGTGGAACCATCCACGCAGTACAGACGGCCATAGCCGTCCTCTGTATCCGCAATCACGTAATCACTGCATTTGTGCAGCACAGGCAAGGTCTGCTGGCGCCGCTTGTCTTTCAGACGCATCTTCTGTGCCGGTATTTCTGATAAAATGTGCTCTACCGGCTCCGGCAACATCGGAAACATCTGCAAGACCGGATTTTCCAGCGCCTGCCTGGGATTGTCGCAGTGGAAAGCCCGCAGGTTATAGGGCATCCGCCATTGAAGACTATCCATCAGCCGATCAAAAGCAGCATCGTCCATCGGCGATGAAGCACGGTAAGATCGGCCATTCAACTGCACAAGGAAAACGTGGTATGTGTCCCACATGGCTCACCCTCCTGTTCGCATTTGTAGAAATCCTCATCACAGGTAAAGCACTGATATTCGTACTGGGGGATCAGGCTTCTGAACAGCGGACTGCCACAACGCCGGCAGGCACCGCAGCTCTCCAGAAATAACATGTGCCGCAATTCCTCATCGACACAGCCGGCATCCCGCAGTTCCTTTTCGGCCTGCTCCGTGCTGTCAAAGATTCTGACACCACCCTCGCCGTCCAGAAGATACTCCATCGCACCATTGATGGGAATGTTGTTCACTGGCCGGCATACAACGACTTGCTTCATGAATACATACCTCCATTCATCATCACAATACAGTCCTGCATGTAATGCCCTCGATCTGACGGCTCTCATATCTCCTTTATGGACGCACAGAGGATGGGGACAATCTATCCCCATCCTCTGCCATCAATTAACAGTCCATGTTTACTCAGTACAATGCCCGGCCTCTCCCCGAACTTCCCCGCGTCTGGAGGAGGGCAGTTCACCCCACCGCACAGAAAAATAATGCAGGTTGTTCCGGATGATAAAGTGGTAGAGGTTGTCCCTGAACTCTCTCATCGCCAGCCGCAGCGGATCACTGCGCGTCGCACCCTCCGAAGTTTGACAGAGCCAAAAATCAAGGAGCTGGGCGAGCTGGTAATGCCACGGGCATACAGCGTAACCATGCTCCCGGTACTTCGGGCCCTGATGAACAACGTACTTGCTCCCGTCAATGGTGGGGGCCTCCTCGTCAGCGGGTTCCTGACGGTTCCTGTACCGGCTGTTGTAGGCCCTGACATTGAGCGCATGGAGCCGGCGGTAGATGTCCTCGGCGGAAAAAATGCCGGAACTCTGGCAGTCGTTCAGCTCGCGGCGGAGGCTGTCCGGGGCCTCAAATCCCCAAAAGCCGTAGTCGCAGTTAAGCCTGTCCTCGACAGCATTTGCCAGTGCCGCCAGCGGCTCCAGATTCATCACCGTACATGACATAATAAATCGTGCATCTCCTCTCAAACATAGAATCAGACACAATGGGCTTTCCTTCGCGCGGCAGCAAAGACCATCCGGTTCAGCCCGGTGGACTTCCCGCAGACCACATACTCGTAATCCCGGTAGTCCGTAGGCTCTGTGTAGCCGTCCCGGCGCATCTCAGCCTCATCCCGGTAGACCCGCTCAATCTGCACGCTGCAAAACCGGGGCGTATTCACATAATCGCCGGCATGGATTTTCAAGGCCAGAAGGTCTTCTATTTTCTGACCGTGCTCCGTAGCGTGATGCCCCTCCGGTTTCAATTCCTCGGCGCCCTGGTATAACGCCTGACGGCGTTCCTCGGTGATGAAATTCATCTGCCGGGCCATATCCACGGCGCCGATATAGCTCCAGTACCATGCAGCATGAGCTTCCGGCGTCAAAGATCCCTTGCGGATCTCCCACGCCGCTTCCCGGCGTATGGATGCCAGCCGCTTCTCTGCGCTGTTCTCCATATCTTTCCAGTCGTTCCCGCAGTTGGGACAATACGCAAAGGGAGGGAGCATGCGCCCGCAGACCGGGCATTCAGACTCCGGCTCCAACTGATAGAGTTCGATGGAATCGCCTGTCGGATCGCCCATGAACAGTCCATTGCCCCCAAGAGTACCTTCCGAGCAGTTCATAAGAATCACATAATGACCGTTCCAAGCGCCGCCGTCCTCATGCTGCAAAATATCTGCGATTTCTGCCACAGTCAGGCGTCCGCGCCGCTTTTGAATCAGGACAATGGATTTATCATGAAGATCTCTGTCCCATTTGATTGTTGTTCCTTTTTTCATACTGCCTCCTGTTCCAAAGTGAATGTCACTCCGCCAACCTGCTCCTCGGCCAAACCGTCAGCAGTGCACGGCCGGCAGGCATCAGCCATCTCGTCCACGACGCCCAGCAGAAGCAGATGGTTCACATCTGCGTCATATGCGGCGCACTCGTCACCGAAAAGGTAGTGCCGCAGCGTCAGCGTCACATCATCAACAGGGATGTTCTCTCGCAGAAAATCCCTTACCTCCGAATTCTTTTTTGCCTCCTCTACCGAGGAGACGAATCCGGGCAGCAATACTTTCAACTCATCATCGTTTGCCTCCAGGCAGGCCCTTGTGTAACGTATGCTCATACAGTTTCCTCCCGGCCATCAGGCCATTGTTATAATGTTTTCCCCCGACTGTTCAGACGGAGCATTCGGCTTCAGCACCGTCCGTCTGCAATTTCAGAGCGGGGGAAATTTACCTATCTTCCGTGGTCAGACGGATGAAGTCCCCGGCATACTCCTCGATTCGCGTTGGATGAAGCCCATCATCGATGCAAGCCACCAGGATATCCCGCGGGCGGTTTGTCCAAAGCTTCAGGACTTCCCACGCCCATTTCACGGCGTACTCGTTCAGCCTGTCCTGCCGCTCCAAAATCGTAACCGCAGTGCAAACAGCCACAGGAACACGGCCAAACTCTTTCAGTGCCGTATTGTATGCGGTTTGTACCTGGGTAGTGGAGAGTGTCTTTTTCGCTGCTTTGACGCGCTTCAGGAATGCAAATTTCGCATCCCGACTCCCATCCCCGTTTGCCTGCTTTTTGATATCATTGGCAAGTGTTCGGTCAAGTTTCATGTTCTACTCCTTTTTCATAGTCTGGGAGAGCATCTCAAAATATGATTTCTCTCCCGATACTCCAGCAGCCCTACTGCGCCATGCCCAAGGCTCGAAAAATTGCTTCCCGGTTTTGCTGGCACTCCTCTTGCGTGGCGCCGCCCTGGGTGATAGTAGCACGGTCTAAATTCCGGATTTCCCCGGCACTGACCCGGCCGAAAGCGCAGCCGTCCATCGTGACGCAGTTGAAATTGATGTGGTCGAGCAAGCTGTCGATGATATTGCAGGATTTCATGCTGGCCCTGTTGAAATTCGAGTGCCGCAAAGTGCAGTCGTGGAAATGCGTGTGGGCCATTGAAGCTAAAGCGAAGCTCACACTGTATAAAACGGAGGAGTGAAATTCAGAATCCCAGATGGAAGAACAGGAAAAAGATGCATCCCTGATCCTGCAAACAGCGAAGGTGCAATTCCGAAATTCAGAAAAGGAACAGTCCGTCCCGTCCGGCATACAGTAAATCGTCACATGGTCAAAATAAGAATTTCGGAAAAAGCAAGGGGCAAAACCTCTCTCAGCCGCACGGTCAAAGGATTTTTGGTTGATGACCTTCAGCGAAGACCGCCCCATACGGGACAAGGGATCACACTTAGTGTCCCGGCTCATTCCACAGCCTTTCGTCAGCAGCTCCTTCTGACGCAGAAAATCTTGAACATCCTGCCGAAGCACAGCAATTTCCTTGGCATGACCATCACCGCCCTTTTGCGCCAGTTCGGTCAGCAGTTCCTCTGTGGACCTTTCCGAGCGGCCCTGCAAAATATCATTGATACCCCTTATACTTCCGGCCCGGTCAACCTGCCGGAGAGCGGCAGGATCGAACAGTTCCAGACAGGATACAATGCTTTTGCTGATGTCTAGGCTGCTGCGAACAGCCTTGTAGCGATTCATGAAAGCACATCCTCCTCCAGAAGAATTTCCGCGACAGTGATGGAAGCCGCACTGTCCAGATTCACCTTCTCTACCAGCTTTTTGATGACGCTGCCAGTGCCCTGGCTGCATTCCACAGATACGATATAGCCGCGCTGTCCGCCGTTCACGTTCTGCACGATCACAGCGTAGCGGCTGGGACGGTATTCATTCTCAAAATCCTCCCGCGTCAGACCTTCCACTACATCCTTGCCACAGGCAGGGCAGGCGGTGAAGGAATGCCCACAGATCACCTCATCGTGAAGCACATCTGCGGTGAAGGATTCTCCGCAGGCGCCGCATTGAATGATTTTGCCGTTGTTACATGCTTCGTCTGTGCAGCTGGTGCAGATACGAAGCTCTTTTCCCACGACGCCACGATTGATAAGCCTCGTGTCCCAGACGTCAAACGCCGCATGGCAATACATACAATTATGCTCTTTTTCCATGATGAACTCCTTTTTAATCAAGATAGCCCCTGTTTTCGCCGAACAAGCGTTAACAGGAGCCTCGCATAGTTAGATTTACGGTTCCTCTCCGCAGGACTTCATTTGCCGTAGCCGCTCTTTCCACGCCTCGGCAGCCTTGGCCCTGCGATTCAACTCCGCGGCCCGCTGTTCTGGAGTCAGGGCGGACAGCCTCCATTCATCCTGATCTGCTGTGAGAGCCCCGCAAAACCGCTGTAAGATGCTCAAAGCCAATTCTGTACGGGTAGGCGTGTGATTTTCCAATGCTGCCTGCCCCTGCCGGAACAGGTCGATGTATCTGTCATACTGCTTCTCTGTGATGACTTCCCATCCGTAGGCATCGAGAATATCCTGCTCACTCCGAAAGCCTAAAGCGGTTTCCAATTCTTTCTTGCGGGCATCTGCCTCACGATTGATTTTTCGCTGAAATTTCTCAATCAGGCGGTTTACCTCTTTAATGACTACGCCGCAGGCCTCTGCCTCCAGCAAATAGCCGGCGGCCTCCGGGTTTGTGTACCTGCTCATATTGCACCTGCCTCCTTAGCGCTCTTTGGGGGCTTCGGCAAAGCCGGCGCCCCCAAAGAATATGTGACAGAATGTGGTACTCCGTATCCTCACTTCCGTTCCTCGCTCTTTACGATCTGCGTCACGGCCTTTTCAATGCCGTGCTTGAGCCGCGGATCACCCAAAACATCCTGGGCTGTGTAGCCGAGTACGGTGAGCGCATCTTCTGTGTCCCTTGTATAGCCGTATTCGTGGTCTTCCAGCTCACAGAGAAACATCTGATAGATGTAGCCGTCGCCAGTCTGATCTGCGGCAATCGCCGCTTCCCGTTCCTGCTGATGCCTGCGGCACATATCACGATAGGCCGGAATGTCTTTTTTCAGGATATACGCACCGCCAAACAAGCTGGAGACCTGCGCAAGATCTTCTTTCTTGTCGGCGTCAAGCCCCCACTTGCCCATCAGCTCCTTGAACTGCTGGTTGCCAAACGCATAGCCAAGGGGAAATGCGTGTACTTCCTGCTGGTGCCGTTTTTTCATGGCCTTGTATTCGTTCATTTATTGACCTCCTCAATCCACTGCTCCGGCTGAATGCCGAGTTTTCTGCATACCATGTCGCTGTAGTGATAGTTGTAGTCGAAAGGGTGCCAAATCAGGCCCAGGACAAAGGCGCTGTCCGGGGTATCACTCCGCCAGCCGCCGATATTGTCTCCATAGTAGTCCTCCGGAGCGCTGCCTTTTGGGGGCAGGACAATACTGTCGCCAAAATTGAGAATGTATGTCCCATTGATGAATACACGAACCTCTCCCTGGGTTGCGCTCTGCCTGACACGTTCCGTTGTGATAGCAAGGCCACGGATTACATTTCTAACCCGCAGGGCTTCTTCCCAGGAGCGAAAATATCGGGTTCTAAACTGCGTTTCCTGCATATCTCCCTTCGCGTCATCGGGCCGCTGTACCGATCTGACTGCATTGCCGGAAGAGGCCCACAGGCCACCGCCGTGCTTACGTGAGCTGACAGTGACCGGATACCAAAACACTCCCTCGGGAGTAAGTTCCCAGCGTTTAGCATCATTTTCGGAGAGCGGCCGTTCATATTCGATGTAGCCCCAAGCTGTCCGGCTAATTTCCTTGCATTCGGTAGGACTGTCGTAGTTGACGATCTCCACAACGGCATTCCCCTCCGGCTTCGGAAAACTGCCCGGCGTGATGGGGCGCTGGGTACTATAATACTTCATATGATTTCCTCCTCGCTGCCGGGCCTGGCCGTAATGGCGCAGAGCCAAGCTATGGCCCACATACCTGCTTACGGTACGTCTGGCCCCTCATATAGATTTTTAAGGGCGGCTTCCTTGTTAAAGCGCAGCAATACTTCTACCTTTTTGTCAATGATATGAAAAAAACAAGGCCGCAGGCCATCGTCAATTTCGATGACATCATCCGCATAGACGGTAATCCCAATGATCTTCGACAGAGATTGAGCCTTCAGCGCCTTTTGGAACGTAGCCGGCTCCATGTCGATGGTTCCTTTGACCCTCGGAGCGTATTCAAAGCCGCTGGGGGACATGGGAGTGCCATTCCGCTTGAGCAGGTCACGGTAATATCGCACCGTAGCGTTCATGTAGCTATAGACACGGTATTCCGCCGGCCTTTTTCGCCTGGGACACCAGGAAGGCGGATACACCTTTGGATCACTTGGCCGGAAACGCCGGGCTTTTTTACAGCCTTTGCAATATCTGCTGCCAAAAATAAGATGAGTGCCATCGGACTCAGATGGAGCCGGCCCCATGTAGGTAAAATTGTCCGGGCAGTCCGCACAGCGAAACCGGTGGATTTTCCCATTTGACAATCACATCAGGCCTCCTTCCATATCCGACGAAAGGATCTCCCCATAATATCTCTGCTGCGCCCGGTCGGTAGAAAAGGACGTGTACGGGATGCACACGCCTCTGTCAATCAGCAGCTTGCAAAACTCAAAATCGCTGGCCTCGGGATAGACACGCTTATTCGGAACATAGTCCTCATTGCTTGCAACAGGCCGCTCCACCGGTTCCTTGCCATAATCGTACATCACCGTATGGATCACTCCAGCTGCCAAATAGACATGCCAGGAGGTGCGCGACGTAGTATAGCCCCACAGCAATGTCCGGTTATCCTGATTTTTCAAATCGTTTCCGCAAATAAGCGGCGCCTTCCGCTCACAAAGAGATTCATACTCCTGTTTTGTCATATAGATCCCTCCGTCAGCTTCCCAATCTGGGAGCGGGGCTCATACCTGCCATGACCATCATCATGGCTGTGCGATAGCCTGCGGCAAACGCCTGTTCCCGCTGCCTATCGCCTCGTTTGTTCATCAGGGAAAACGTGTGGTCAATCTGTTCCCAGATGTCCGGCGGAACGGCGGCACGAAGTTCGGTTTCATTTGCCAGTATTTCGGCGGAGTAGCGGGAAATCTCATCAGTGTCCGGTTCATCGCTGGGATCATAATTACCCTGATATAACTGTGATAGAAAGTCCGCAGGAACTTCACAGGCAAAGGGAAGTCCGGCGGCAAGGGCCGGCTTATTCAGCGATTTTGCAATCAGTTCCAGGGCCTTGGCGATTCTTGGGACTGTTTTGCCATAGAATTCGTGGCCCATTTGTGTATCATGGAAATTCATTGACATCCTCCTCATATTTTCATCCGCACAGGCAAACACTGGTCGAGATAGATGCGACGCCCATAGGGCTGGACAAACTGCCGCCCGTTCCTGGTCTGGCGCACCTTATAGCTTTTTGCAGTCTGCTCCCGCTGCGCCCCGACATATAAGACCATCAGATGATCAAGAATATCGGGGTCGCTCCAGAGTTCATAGCCCGTAATACCAAGAGAATAGGTGATGTGCATGTTCGCCGTTTCCCCCTCACGAAGCAATTTCCTCAATGATAGGCTGTGTGCAGCGCATACCGCCATGAATATCCTTCAACATATTCTCCACGCAGACATCAAACGAGTATTTGCCGATGCCCGGGCCGGTCAAAGCATAGTGCATCATGGTTTCCCGGTAGACGAATCGAATACCGCAATTTGTAGACAGCACAATCACAGCATAGACAGCCAAACAGCTGCAAACCTCATGAGGTACGATGTCCACAGCGGCGTCAGCAAATGGCGTGTCATTTTCCAGCACTGCGGCCCTGACTTTTTCGGTATATTCGGCCTGGTGGTCGCGGAAGTAGCGGATGCTCTCCAGCCGCTCATGCAGCCCTTGGATATAGTTCCGGCGGTCAATCCCGATATACAGCGTTCGGTCGCTTCCAAACACCAAGGAGTAGTCGTTGTGTCCCCGGTACTTGCCGCGGCACGCCTTTTTCTCTACCCGGTATGTTGTCTCACCGAACAGGCGGGTCAACTCCGCCTCCAGCTTCTTTGCCTCCTGGGCAGCTTTCAAATGTCCCATAATTAGCCCCTTTCGCTACTTGACAGACAGGCCCTGCAGATCGTGTTCCTCAATAGTCCACGAATAGTAGTCTGTTCCATCCTCAATGTAGGCGGATCGGTTTGTGCAGTTACAGCAGTGGTCATCGCTCTGTTCAGACATATCGAAAGAGATTTCCTGAAGTTTTTTCGCATAAGCGGTCTCCATCTCCTCTCTTGCCGGGCCTTCGCTGGAATAGGGAGATACCCGTATCTCATAGCAGCCGTCGGTATCCTCCTTATAAATCAAAATATAAACTTTCATAACCATCTCCTTACCCGGCTTTGCGCCGGGATGCTGCGGGTTTGTATAAGCCGCCCAGACCGATATCGGATACGCGCCATTCCTTCGGGCGCTCCTGACCGGCGCGGATCTTCTCCAACAGGCAGCGGTTGCCGCATACACCGTAAATCATACGCCGAAGGTGGCCGTTTGTACTTTGTCGCGTCAGTCTCACCAGTGCGTACACAGATTTCAGCCTCCTTTCGCTGCCTCCACCGCCAGTTTTTTCAGTTCCTCTGTATTTCGGATGAACTGCGGCATGAAAGGCTGGTCTAAATCGTAGTTGTAGTAGCGGTAGAACAGGAATTGAAACAGCATCCTCTCAAACCGCTTTGCTCCCATTTCCCGGACAGCTTTGCCCAGAACAGGAAGGGCGTCATAGTCCGTCTTCAGAAACTGCCGGGCGTCTTTGAAGAAATTCTGATGGAACCAATCTTTAACAGACACATGGGCCCCGGTAAAGTGATGGGGCCGGTCTGTGCAGAGGCAGTAAAGAAAATCCTTACCGCAGTCACCCGGCGCTACGCTGAATGGATATAGACGGCAGATCCGCGGCCGGGCTTCATAGACGTCACACCTGCCATCCTTCAGGAAAACACAGGCATGATCCTGACCGACTGTATTCAGCAGAAAAATGGGCAGGCAATCCATCAGCAAGTCGGCATGAGTATACTCTGTCAGCACATCCTCCAGTCCCTCAATGGGCTCGCCTCGCTTCCGCAGGAGTCTGCCCAGCTGGTAGATATCCATTGGCTCCAGCATAAGACTGTTTTCTACCTCGCGGCAGCAGGCCCCGCACAACTGGCAGCGGAATGGCACCGATTCCGTTTGGGTTACAGGCTGTATGGTACTCGCTTCATTCATAAAGCTCTCCTCTCAAAAAAAGGGTGCGCCGTGGATTTTCCACAGCGCACCCCTTTTGGGTTCAGGCTCAGTTACGCGGCCATGCACAGCACCTGCTGCTCAGCCGCCTGCGGAGCAGGGTCCGGCAACAGCAGCCGATAGATGGTGTTCATGGTCTCAAACCGCACCTCATCGTGTTCGGCCTCATGGATCTCCACCACACGGGACGTGCGGGTGAAGTGTCCGTTATGCAGAATGAGGGCGCATTGCCCTACCGCAAGAGGATACATCAGAATCCCGTTCAGCGTGGTGGTTCTCTTGCCTTTCATGTTCAAAACCTCCGTTTCAATTCATGTGTAGCTGCAAATATACGCGATATAACTCCCGCAGAAGCTTTCGTACCCGCCGGGTATCCATTCCCAGCGAGCGGGCCGTCTCCGCAATAGAACAGCCTTGCGCCCGCAGAGACGCCATCTCATATTGCTCTGGACTGGAGATAGCGGCCAGATCGTGTAAAATCAGCCTGGCTTCCATCTCCTCCATAGGGTCTGGCGGCGCCGACCAAACAGTTTCCATGTAGCGGCGCTCTGTCTCCTGCCGTCTGGCTTCGGCCCGGTGGAAAGATGCAATGCTTTGTTCCATAGAGCGCCATGCGACAGTAGAGAACGCATATTGACGCAGTTCGGGCATTGTGTGATACCGCCAGACAGCGGAAAGGTAGCCGAGGGCGGCAATATCGTAATATTCGCCCACGGCACAGCCTTTCCAATGTAAAAAGCGGTATATCAGCTCATGGTTCTCAGCTGCAAAGCTGCGCTGGTCTTCCGTCAGTGCGACAGGCCTATCGGCCGAATCACAACGGCAGCTCGTCGCCTTCGCCGCTCACGACAGCGGCACCTACTCCGACAGCAAAATGTCCCTCGTTGTCGGGCATAGTGCGAACCGGACGGCTCACCTCGATTTCGCTGCCGGCGCTGGTCTCACGCTCGGCCATGCGCTGATCCAGAATCAGCTTGACCTGCTCCTTGAAGCTGTCCGCATAGGCCCGGACCTTCGCCAGATCGTCGCCGGTGAAGTCGTAGAGCCGCTTGAAGGTTGCGACGCTGTAGTCGTCCTTCCCATTGTTCATCTTCTTCAGGCCGATCTGTACCACGCTGCCGCAGACACCGCGACGGCGTGCCATGAATGCGGCATTCACAAACTCCCTGTAGGGGCGGATGCTCGTGGGCGGCAGGGAAATCTGGATTGGGAGGAAGCCTCCGCTCTGGAGCAGGTAGATGACCCGCATATTTTTGCAGGACTTGCCTTTCCCGTTGGGGCCGGAGCCAAAGATGTTGTGCTCGCAGTGAGCGCACAGGCCGCCAGGGCAGCCGGCGCCCAGCTTGCCGTCCATGGACTGGCACTGCGGCGGGACATTCTTCTCCTCATCCTCATGACCGCCGGGCCAGTAGGCGTTGGAGTTGTGGCTGTGGACGATCACGCCTTCCAGCGTCTTGGAGTAGTCCGGGTTGTCCGGGTCATCGGTGGGAATCTCAAACTGCAGCTGTCCGCCGCTGGGAATCTTGATCCGCTGGAAGCCAAGGTCCAGGCCCTCCATATCCTCGGCCAGCTCCTCCTGGGAGAAGTCGCTGCCGGTCACCACATCGGGCAGCAGGAAGGGGGTACGCGTGTTCATCTGAGTGTTCATGTAGTAGTCCTCCTATAAAAATGATATTTTAGCAGGGCCGTCAGGCGGCCTTGCTGCTAACTTGGTTGATCCGCCGGAAAATCTCCGGGTTCATGGTCATGACCGAGTAGCCGATGCTTTCAAGCTGTGTGGCACGGTCATAGCTTTCCACGTCCTGGCTGTGCCGCGTGACGGCGTTTGCCAGACCGTAAACAGTATAGTCAGCGTCCTCAATCAGGCGCTGAAGTACGCCGCCGCTCTCCGCTTCCGTGATGCCAAAGCTGGAGCTTGCCAGCTTGACCACGCCGGGGAGATCTGCGGTATTCAGGTGCATCTGTGTACTTTCCCGCATTTTGCCCAGAACCTGAGCGAAGCGGGCCTCGTCTACCGCCGCCCGTACCGTGTCCCGAATCTTCATGACAAAAGCCTTATCATCGGCGGCCAGCGTCTCCTGGGAATAGAGAAAGAAGTTTTCGTCCGCAGCGTTGGCGCGGCCGATATGGGTGCGGCGCATCTTCGCCTCATTGACCACCATCCCGTTTGAGCAAACCAAACGGTAGACCAGCGGCTGAATGTTCACCGCGCCTAATCCGGTCTCGCTGTTGGAGATCACCACGCCTGCCTGCACGATATCACCGGGCCTCACCTCGGCGGTAAGCCGGGGATTGACTACCTTAATGTAGAGGTAATCCTCGGTGAGTTGGCAACTCTCATAGTAGGCGTCCGGCATTTCCTCAATAACCGGAAGCGTGATGTTGGCGATGTCCAGGTTATCGATACGACGGTAACGGTCGCTGAGAAACGCCCTGGCCCGGCCATCCATGGTGCGGACCAAGCGGGTCTCGGCGCTCCGGCTGAGCCAGCTGTTGACGTTATCCGCCAAAAGACCCATATTCTCCGTCAGCATCTTCTCGTAATACTTCTGGGGGATGCCCAGATACGCGCCGAGCTGCCGGTGGGCTGTCTGCTGGATATCCAGCGGTTCCACACGGTCTACGCCATCGTTACCCAGGAGCCGCAGCACCGGAGCGCTGCCGCTTGTTTCCATGTGCATATTGGCCGTGTTGACCGCGTAGTCCTGTTTTGCCTTACTTTGGCGCATGATTTCCCGCGCCATGTCCTGAATGGTCAGTCCTGCTTTCACGTTGCTCCTCCTTTCACCAAGCGACAATGATACCCGCGTCGGTGGCTGTGGCGGCAAGACCGTTATTCTCCAGCACCTTCACCAGACCGGGCCAGTAGACCTTATCGGGGAAGGAGGGGAACATTCCATGGGAAACTTCCTCACCGCCGTCCACAGGCTTGACGCAGATGTTTCCATCCTCTTTCAGCGTCAGGCTATGGTGTCCGCGAGAGGCCAGATCCGCCACCAGCGTTTCCAGGACGTCGCTGCCCTGCGTCTCATACCAGATGCGCGGGTCCAGCGATTCCTGGCCCGGCGCAGCAGGTTTCTCCTTTGTTTCGTTGATGGGAGCGATCTGAACGAGGGAACAGGTCAGTTTTCCGTTCCGATCCAGTGAGACATCCGCATAATCATAGTCAGGAACACCGAATACGCGGATACGTCCGGTGCCGCCCACAGCCACAAAAGCCGCAGGGTCCTGCATGACCCATTCCCATGTTGCCTCCGGAAAAGCCGATTTCAAGCAGCCGGAGATCCGGTAGTTGACGTGGTGCAGTAGGGTTCGCATAAGCGCCGCGTCAGGATTGGCTGCCCGCTCTGTCTGCTGGAATGTCCGCACGGTGCGTCTGGCAGGAAGCACCTGAGCCAGGATGACCCAGAGGCCCCATACGGCGAAAACGGCGATCAGCAAGGCGTTGCGCAGGATACCGTTGGTGAGGGCCAGAATGGCGATTACAACACCAATCAGGATGGAAATGCTGCCCCACAGGGGGGTGTTTCTTTTCATGTCAATAGCCACCTTTTCTGTTTTTTTCTGAAAACGCAAAAAAGAGGCTTGATACCCACTTCCATACGCTTGGAATATGTGGTATCAAGCCTCTTCATTTCGCCGGAACGCTTTTCCGGCATGGTCTTTCGCTGCGGCCCATAAACAGAGCCTCTGTTCGCTCAATAGCATCATCCTTTCCGCCACAAAGGGCTAAAAATAAAATATATAAAAAAGCACCGATAGGCAGACTGCTCCCATAAGCAGCGCAGTCCGACCTACCGGTACTTGCGTACAAACCTAACAACGTGTGCAATACGAGTGCCCCTCGTTCCCGGATTCTTGGAAACCGGCTCCGCGCTTTCAGCGGAGAACGCACAAACAATCAATTACAAAAATACTATAGCACAAGGCGTTTCACCCGTCAACGGGGCTTTTTTGACTTGTTTTGTCGAATGATTAAAATATAAGGAGACCCGTGCATGGGCCTCCTTGTATTTTAGCTGGTTCTATGGACATATTATCGTTATTGTTTGGTACTCTTTTGCAATAGAGCCAGCGTATCATTTGAAAGCCGATTTCGTAACTCTGCCGATTCCAATAGCACGTTTCTGACTTTATCATAATCAATGGGGCTTAGTGGAATTTTGTGATGCTCCAATATATACTCGTAAGCTGTTAGCTTGCCGACAAAAGTTTTCTCGACATCCACAGACGGTAATTCTCTCAATTCTTCTGGTGAGAGACATCCAACATGGTTGTATATGTATCCAGCTGATAAGTCGATCAGTATTGGGTACTCTGACCATCCCTCCATCTCTGATAGATTTTCCTGTGTGTTTTCGATTTTTTCAGGGGCAAGCGAATAAAAGATTTTCTGTGCGCCAAACTTCTTATCCCTGTATTCCTCGATGCTTTTACATTGATGGAATATAGTAGCAATGGCTATGGCCTCAAAGAACAGGTCTGATACATCCCAGTTCCTATAGTAGCCTAGGTCTGCTATTTGACCATTCACATAAACTGCTATTGTTGGCCTAAATGACATACTGCACCTTCTTTAGGGAATCATAATATCATTCCATCCTGATACATCTATATCCCAAGAGCCAATATCACCTACGAGTAAAACTGTTCCATCTGACTTCAAGCCTAATGTTTGTCTGCAATCTGAATCTATAGCTACAATATCAGTCCATGTTGATACCTCAGCTTGTCCTTCTTCATTTGATCCAGTGCATATGACTGTGCCATCTGATTTAAGTCCAACTGTAATTCTTAAACCAGCAGCTATAGAAGTAATATCTGTCCACTCAGAAATATTACATTGCCCATTATCATTCCATCCAGCCGCACAAAGTGTACCATCTGTTTTGAGTCCAATTATCTGAACATCTCCTGAACCCTCTGCCATTTGCTTAATGTCTGTCCATTGCCTTATAGGCCCGTAGTTATCATCTTCAACTACTTCTTCCGAGTCACCGTTCTTTTCCCAGTGCATTATGCCTTCATCAAAGAATAATTCATCACCAGCAACAACGATTTCTCCATCCAGTGTGATCCCTATTAAACTTGAATCGCCAACCCATATATTTACAATATTTCCAATGTTATTTATTTTATCCATCCATTCAGATGCTTCATTATATGATACTCGCCCAGCTATTACAACACTTCCGTCTGATTTTAATCCTGCCGTATAGTCAAATCCTGTTCCAATACAAACTATATCTTTCCATTTAGAAACATCACATTGCCCATCTGTATTACTACCTGTTGCAACTACTGTACCATCTGCTCGTAGTCCAACTGTATGTGAACCACCAGCAGATATAGATATTAGATCACTCCATTCTGATACATCACATTGACCGTCATAACTCCGCCCAGTAGCCACAGCTGTTCCATCTGATTTTACTGCAACAATGTGATTATTCATGGTGAAAGAGCCTATGGAAATTGTTGTAGTCTTAATCAAGTCTCTCCAAAGTGTTAAGCTTCTACTTTGCGCATCCTCGTAATCTCCTGCTTTGCCAAATTCAAGTGCTGCTTCTTGGTACTGGTTATTACTCAAATATGATATAGCATTATTGTAGTGTTGGATGTGTAAATCATCCAGTTTCCTGTCTTGAATCGTCCTATTGATAAATAAACCTGCTGCTCCAGCTGCTATACAAACTAAAACTCCTAAGACAATAAAGCCTTTAGTAGATTTCTTTTTCTTTTTTGTATTTTCAAGCAGTTTTATCTTTTCTTTGCAATATATTATTCGTTGATCTGCATCTCTATATCCTGAGATTGATGAAAATTCTGTAATTGCAGATTGAAGAACTGATATTTCATCACTTTTGATTTTTTCTAGCGCAGATATATACTTCCTGCCATTTTCAATATCATTCATAAATGCAAATTATCCTTTCTTACTGGTATATGCTCTTAATAATGATAGTTTCCATCTGAACATTCAACTGTACCAGCAAAGCTCAAGTTACTTGCTATAGAAATCCATTGATCTGTTGTTCCAGCATAATGTATTATAGAATTTTCTTTGCAATCTTCAAATGCCATACTTCCAATAGATATAACACTCACTGGAATTGTTATATCCATTAAACCATAGCATGAGCTAAATGCATAGTCACCAATTGTTTCTACACCATCTGGAATATTCACTGTCTCAAGGCTCCAACACATGCTATATTCTCTGTATCCTATTTCAACTATGTGTTCAGGAATCGCAAGATTAACAAACCCACATCCACCAAATATTTCTTCTGGAAGTATAGTTATATTTTTAGGGATGTTTATATCAACAAGATTTGTACAATCCTCAAATGTATGCCAGCCAAGTTCGGTCACACTCTCTGGGATATACACAGATTTCAGATTTTCAGAAAATCTGAACGCAGCACTTCCGAGTTCTGTGACACTTTCAGGAATTATATAGCTTTCATCTGCTTTTGCTTGTGGATAAGCCCAAAGAATTGTCATGTCCTTACTAAACAGAACCCCGTCTACTGATGTGAAGAAATTATTATTCTCATCAACTGTAATCTCTTCAAGATAAGTAGCTCCATCAGCTATTGCTCTTAATGATTCCACAGAGCCTGGTATATGCAGTGTTTTTATTCCACTTGCCCAAAATATTGCACCATCAATAGAGGTGAGATTCCTAGGTAACTCAATATGTGTTAGCCTTTCACACCAATCGAATGCAGAATTGCCTATACTGGTCACACTATCTGGAATTGATACTTCTGTCAGGTTACTCAATCCATCAAACGCATATTCTCCTATATGTGTGCAACCATCTTCAATAATAATAGTGTTTATTTTATCATATATTTCATCTGAATCCCAAGGCCTTGTTCTGTTATGATCACCGCCAAGAGAAGCACTGTAAGGTTCATAGTCATCATACATTGGCCCGGCCCCAGTGATTGTTAGTACTTTTGCATCTGCATCATATTCCCATTTTAGGTTTTCACCACATTTATGGTGCATATTATTTGTCACAAATAAACCAATCACAATAGCTATTGCAATGATGGGAATAGAACATAGTATGACCTTATTTCTGCTTTTGTGCTTTTTTATCTTATGCTGCTTTTCTTCCTCTGCTTTATCTACTATACCTTGAATTTTGGAAATTATATCCTCGATTTGTTGAGTTGAATCCTTGTAATCCGAGATTGATTCAAATTTAGATATAGCCTTTTTCAATTCTGAAATATCATTAGATGTAGCTATTCTTTTTGCCTCTTGATAAACTCCATCTTTTCTTGCATTTTCAGCTACTTCCTCTTTTTCCCTCTGCTCTCTGGCAGCTTGCTCTTCTGCTCTATGCTGTTCGTTGACAGCATCTATTACCTTCTGTGCATTACCCAGGTTCTCACCTAATGCCAAGGCCTCTCTTGCTAATTCTTCCGCTCTTACTCTATCTGGATTAGCTTCAAAATACAACGAAAAAGCCAGTGCCCCTAACAAACGGCTTTTTGCATAGGTGTCACCAGTTGAATTGGCTACGTTCAATCCGATCTGTAATGTTTTTCTCTCTTCTTCATAGTATTGTGATGACTTGTAGCGGTCACTAAATTTTAATGCGGACGCACTACGCCCGTATATACCAGCCTTTACCATATAATGCAATCCGTTTTGAGGGTTTGTTACTATGGCATTGTTAATGAAACTCAGAGCTACGCTATGCTCACCGACCTCCATGTAAACAGCAGCTGCAAGGGAGTAGAGATCATCATCCGAACTATCTGCAACAAGTGCCAACGCCCGGTCAACTGCTATCTTTGCTAAATCATACTCGCCTCTGTCATAGTATGTATCTGCGTCTGTTCTCCACTTCTTAATTTCATCTTTCCGCTGCTGATTGGAATCCACAGGCTTGGATTGCTGCTTACTCTCTGCCAGCTCACGATCATATCTATTTTTTGTGGTGGTGCTTTTGAATACTTCCCGCGCATCTATAATAATCGCCAACATTTTTGTAGCTTTTTCAGGATTGGTAAGCTCTCTGCGTTTCCAGGTGTTCTCCAGCTTGCTCAGTTCCTTATTGATTTCGTCCACACCCAGACTACTATCAATATTTAACTCTGCATAGTAATCAGTCATAGCGTTTTTCTCCTTATGTTCCATGGCAATAATCACACTTTGGTTGACTATGTAGCTTCATAGCTTAGTTCCCTATTGATTGCCCTATGCGTTTTCCAATGATAGCGCAAATTGCAACAATGATAAACCATGCAATCATAAACTTGCCAAATGGCAATGGCATATGCCCGGGCCATTCACCATTAACTATAGATGCCGGTCCGAAGCAAAAAGCACCTACTCCATATGAAACTACAGGCCATCTGCCTGAATTTGCTGCTGAAGACATGCACATTAAGCTGCTACACGCAAGATAGTATATGAGCAATATGTTTGGATTTAATGTTGGCATCAAAAGAAGCAAGGAAGGACACAAGCAGTATAAAATAAATAGAATGATTGACAAAGCAAAAAGCATGCTCCAGCGTTTCTGCTTAATCTTAATAGCTTCATCATGTCTGCGCTTTTTTTCTTCTGCTTGTTTCCGGGCCTCTTCTTGATCTGCTCTCTGTTTCGCTAGACGTGTTTCCTCTTCTGCTTTCTGTCTGGCTAACCGATCAGCCTCTTTTTGCTGTTGTCGCATCTGCTGATCTGCCTTTTCTGCTGCCTCAATAACTGCCTGTGCATTCCCCCAGGATTCCCCTAAACGGAGTGCTTCTTTGGCATACTGAATCGCATTTATTCTGTCTTGGGGATAATTAAAATATAGAGAACGGGAATAAACACCTAAAACATTTGCCTTATCGCGTAAACTTCCATTTTGCTCCGCTACTGAAATCGCTATTTTGAGGTTGTTACGTTTTTGATCGGAATATCCAAGATTTCCAACTATTTCAGCCTTTATTACATAATGCATACAATCGGTCGAGTTCACCAATATTGCTCTGTTTATTAAATTTAGGGCAGATTGGTTGTCTCCATTACACCTATAAATATCTGCCGCTAAACTAAGTATTGAATCATCTTCTATGCCAAGTGCTGACATAAAAGATAGAGCATTATTAACTGTCAATAATGCCAAATCATATTGCTCACTCTCAAAGAATTTAACTGCATCGTTCCTGTTCTTTTCCAGCTGCAACCTACTCTGTTCTTCTCTACTACGTTGTTCGTCTTTTTTATCTTCACCTTTGAGTTTCCGATCATACTGCCGTCGGGATTCCTCTGTTCTAAAAATCTCCCTCGCCTCAAGAATTAGTGCAATTACCCTGGCCGCTTTATCTGGATTGGTAAGCTCTCTGCGTCTCCAGATGCTCTCTAACTTACTCAGTTCTTTGTTTATATCAGTTATACCAATGCCTCTATCAATTCCCAACTCGGTATAATAATCAACCATGACGCCTTGCCCCCAACCAATAGACTTAAAAATAGCAAGCGATACTATCTCTTGTATCCAAGGCACAATATTTGTAGGATATCCAAATACAACCAGCATTGTCATTTGCTATATTAAATTGATATTACCTGTTTGTTTCGGATGAAAACTACCTCATAACACTGGTTTACACAACCTTATGCCAATGCCCTGGCAATTTCATCTCTGTGCTGCTTGCTAAACTTCAACTCAAAGAATTTTTCGCCAGACGTCATTGCGCCAAACACATCACTTCCGTATTTGGCTCCTGCCATAATCTTGCTCATGGTGCTTTCGCCTAGAGCAATCAGCTCAACATGCCGGGATGTCCCCTGATCCAAAACATATACTTGAACCGCCCAGTAGCCAGCTACCAGCTTTAAGAGCCCTTTGCGCTCTTCGCCCGAAATCACAACTTCAATGTCTTGCTTAGACGCACCAAATCCTCCTAAAGGATCACCTTGAATCTTTTCAATTTGTCCACCAGCAGAGCGGAGTACATCTGCAATTTGATTTAGGTCTTTTCTGGTGTCAAATTGAATGGATTCTGTTTTCATAGCCATTTGATCCTGTCTCCCTTCACTTTTGGCAATCAATTAAGAAAATTACAACGCTGATTGTACTTGAATATCCTACAAATACCATTCATTTATGACCTTTAATCATTGTATGGTCCATCGCTTATGCCACATTCTTTGAGCCTGTATATAGCCTTGTCGAGTACAGTTCTCCAGAACATATTAAACCATTTCGATTTGCCAAACCACTTAACAAGCGTTGGACTCGTAGCATAATATACCTTAATAAACAATCTGCCGAACCAACTATCTGCCAGTATATAGTCCCTAAATCTCCTTAACGCCCATACTTCGGGACAATCGTAGGAGCCGTATACCGCCGTTGCTATGTAACACCCGCCGTCACCGCCTGAGACGCTAGGATGATTCGCTCCCTGGTATCCCTGAAAATTTCGCTCCTGTTCATCTTGCTCTTCTTTGTCTTTTAGGACAAAATAAGACTGAGTATCTTTGAACACGCTTTCCCAATACTCTTCATGAACCTCTTTTAGCATTGCAATGTACCTATCCACATATTGCAGAGCTAATATTTTATTTACAGGGTCATCCCAATACCATGTAGATGCTAATTGATCCAACGCATAGGTTACATCCTTAAAACTATCCTGTTTTTCCCCCTCTTGGAGGATATACTTCAATACCTCTCTTTGCTTTTGAACCGCAGAATTAAGTGCATCAATATCAGCCTGCCGTCCATGCTCTAAATCATCCAGCACTTCAAATTTAATTGCAAAGAAAATGTTCTCTTTAGTTGTATAATAGTCCAGATTTTTAGGATTTTCTATGATAGCCTTGTTGATACAATCAATCGCTTTGTCGTAATTTTTTACTGACTTATAGGCTACAGCAGCTCTGTCATAGATTGAACAGTAATTGTCATCACCCTGCCGACAGTACAACAGAGCCTGATCGAACGATTGTGCCGCTAAATCAAACTGATGACTAATTGAATAGTTAAGTCCTTGATTGTACCACTTTTTTGCAATTTCTTTTCTCTCAGCATCCGTTGAATCTAATGTGTCATGAACTTCTTTTTTACTATCTTCAAGATCCCGGTTATACTTTGCCTTGGTTGCCTCTGTTTTGAAGACTTCACATGCATCATCAATTAGAGTTAACATCTTTCGCGCTTTTTCCGGTTGATTGATTTCTCTCTGAATCCAAACCCGCTTTAGCTTTGTGAGTTCTGCATTGATCTCTTCAAGACTTGACTCTTTACTGATATTCAACTCCGTATAGTAATCAACAAGATTTGGCATACTAGAATCCTCCGGCTTTTGTACTCAATTTAACTACACATGGTTGGGCAGGTTTCCTCCCCAACCATGCATAGTCATTTGTGTTACTGCGTAGGAAGGGGATATTTGGACCTTAGAGCACGTTCAACTCCCCTAATTTCGCTTTCTTCCTTTTGTTCCAGCTCTTTAATCAATCCGCTATATTTGGATATGACCTTCTCGACTGTATCAATACTTGACATTGCTTCATATGCCGCTTGAATTTTTGCTTCAAGTTCCTTTTTCCGTTTCATAGCAAAAAAACCAAGTGAGCTAAGTTCATTCCGCATAGAAGAAATCTGTTGCTCAAGGTCTGCTATTTTCTGCTGATTTTTTACTGCCTCGTCTTTCTTCTGTTCATATTCTGATTCCAAATCTTTTCTATGGCCTGCGTATTTGTCTGCAATCTCTTGTTTCATAGGCTCAAGCTCTTTGTAATATTCCGCGTTGATTTTATTGCACTCTTCTATATACGCAGCCGCCTTATCTGCGATTTCCTTCAACCGGTTATATAATCCTTGCCCTTTCCTAAAATACCGTCTGACTAATCTAACGTGTGTTTCATCTCCATGTGCTTCGCTGGGAATACCTGCTATTCGTGTGGTGCTTACAATAGGGTATTTATCTCGCTTATCATACTCGCCATCAAAATCGAATTCAGCTAATATGTGTATTATCGTATCAAGTTTTATAACCGTATTTTCAACATCATTAAAGTGCATAGATGGGTTGCGGTTGCTGATACGCTCATTGCTCCATTTCTTATATATATAAAAAACGCCATCAGGTTTCAGTATAAAGCGTTCTTCTACTCTTTCTGTTTCATCAAAATCATCTTTACTATCAGGATGATACCAAAAATGCTCTTTCGTTGCTAAAAGCCATCCGTCATCACCATTTTGAGGAGTGCATGTTGAGATTATTTGCTGTACTATCTCTTCAATATCCTTCAAAAATGGAACATCCTCATTCTCGTATTGTCTAAGTGCGTTTAGGCCAACCCGCCTTGGCCGCTCTATTTCCTGAAGCATTTGCTTGGCTGTTTCGTTATTTGAATCATATTCCAAAGCTTGTCTTGCGAACTTTTCAACCATCCCATAATCGGGCTGTCCAAACAGCTCGAAATAGTATGATTTTGCTAATTGAACCATTGCATAAGCAGTCGTTTCAAAATCATCAAATTTCGCACTTTTTTGTGCTAACATTTCACAAGTTTTTCTGTGGCTTATCACATACTTCGCTACATCACCATTGCACTTGTTCTGGTATTCAATTACAGATATTAAAATATCTTCTTTTGTTTTATATGCGTAATACCAATCAGGCATTATACTAATCACTATATTGATATAGTTCATAGCATCTAAAAACAACTCATTTTTATCATAGATATATGCTGCCCAAGCATAAACATCGGCTTCACTTTCACTGTACTCTGCCAATCTCAACGCTTTATCAACACAGATTTTGGCCAAATCAAATTGCTGATCGTTATAAAAATCCTGTGCTTCTTTAAGCCTTTTTCCACATTCCTGCCTCAACTCAATGTTGCAATCATCCTGATTAGCACCATCCTCACTACGTTCAAGATCCTGATCATACTTTACTCGGACTTCCTCTGTCTCAAAAACCGCCTTCGCATCGTCAATCAATACCAGCATTTTCCGAGCCTTCTCAGGCTGAGCAACCTCTCTCTGATGCCATACCCGTTCTAACTTTGCAAGCTCAGCCTGAATTTCAGCAAGGCTCAACTCCTTGCCAATACCTAACTCTGCATAGTAATCCACCATATCAGCCATTTAAACACTCCTTTTCTTCCGTGCCACCACAACCTCTGCGGGTCTGATAACCTCGCCATTAAAGGTATAACCATGTCTAATGATTTTGGTTACCCTGGGGGTATCCGCCATATCATCATTCTCAACACGAACTGCCTTGTTTAATGCTGGGTCAAATTTCTGTGTGACCTTAATCCGTTCAACTCCACGACGGTTCAAAATCTCATACAACTCCTCGGCAATAGATGATGCAAATTCGAGACTTTCAGGAGTTGCCTTATCCAAACGGTCCAGCACAAGTATAATATCGGACACAAAAGGCTCTACATATGCGAATGATGCTTTTTCCTCCAAGGAGTTTATAAGCGCCGCTTTTTGCTTATCATCATATAACCGCCTGACAAACAAATCCTGTAGACCTGCTATCTGTTGCTTTAACTCATTCAAAGCCGCCTCGTTGAATTTACACTGTTGCATCTGCTGTTCTGCTTGCTGGCTTTGCTCCTGCTGGATAGGTTGCACTAAGGCCTCCTGCCCATCAGGATTTGTTTGCGGCTTCTGACTTTGCGTTTCTGCTGACTCCATCGGCACTCTATCCCCCAGTTCATAGTCGAAGCTCATGCCCGAACCTCGCTCCTTTCCCTATGTCTTTTTATTCTACTGTTGTTTTCCCGACCACACTAATCGCATCTTTCACCTGATCGTCGGAGAGGTTAGATGTTCTATCGATTTGGAATGTTCCAAGACTCTGGTTTGTAACCTTGTCAATGACCTCAATATAGATAGTCTGGTCAGGGTCATATGCGTAGATGATTTCTACCGGAGATCCCTTTGGGTATGCAGGTATAGTCAAACTCTTGCTGCCGATGACTTTAACATATTCTACATCTTCATCATTACCCTCTGTTACCTCAACCAAGATTCGCGTCTGCTGGTCATAAACTGTCCTTACTTCCACGGAGCACTTGGTCGGTATCTTTGTATTGTGAGGGATAATTATTGTATTGACTTTTTTATTGGTGAATTCAGATTCCAGGGTGATTACCCCAAGCGACTGAGAAGTAACGTCCGAAACTGTAATAGACGCCCTGCTTGAATCCTCGCCGCTGTCAGCACTCGCCCCGGCTACTGTACTATTGGGACTGTTTCTATCTAATGTACTTGCAAAGATAGCAGCTCCCTGTGCAACCGCCAAATCCGGATCTGCTTTGAATGTAACTTCCTTGCCAGATACTTCTTTGAGCATTTTTTTCACCATAGGCATCTTTGTTGAGCCGCCTACAATGAGCAGGTGATCTATGTCAGCCCAAGTCAGGTTAGCTGCGCTCATAACCTCTTCAACAAGGAATTGTGTTCGCTGCATCAAAGATTGCGCTTCTGCCTCAAATTCCTCCCTCGTAATACTGATTTTTGGCGACTTCCCATTTACAGTGAAGGGTAAGCGCGTCGTTTCCACGCTGGACAGGGCTATTTTCATCTTTTCTGCTTTTTCTCGGATATCTGCCATCAAAGCATCGTCTTCATCATCAACCGCACACTCATTTTCTTCCAGTTTCCTAATGATAAGTTTAATAATCTGCTGGTCAAAGTTGATTCCACCCAGCTTGTGATCTCCGTCTGTGGCAATTACATCATAGCTTCCCTTGTTTATATCCATGATGGTAACATCAAATGTGCCTCCACCAAGATCATAAACCAGCACTTTGCCTTCCTTGGACGAATCAATCCCAAAGGCGATTGCTGCCGCGGTAGGCTCATTGATGACTCGCAGTACATTTAAGCCTGCTATCTTACCTGCTTGTTTTGTTGCAATTCTGGCGGCGTCATCAAAATATGCCGGCACAGTTATGACTACGTCCTTAACGGCACCTGTATCCTCGCGTTGCTCCGCATCCTTACATACTTTCTTCAGGATCAACGCTGAAATCATTTCAGGCGTATACTCTTTGCCGCTCGGGCCCTGCACCTTAAAATCAATGGTTCTGTCACCCATATATCGCTTGATAAACTGAACTACATTGTCGGGGTCCATAGCTGCAGAGTTTTTTGCCTGAGCACCAACTAAGGATTCATCACCACCATCAGCACTTTGACCGACGAAATACACTACAGACGGTGTTGTATCCGAACCTTCCATGTTTTTGATGATATGAGCTTCATCGTCCTTGTAAACCGCTATTGCTGAGTTAGTTGTACCAAGGTCAATGCCGAAGACCTTTTCATCTTTGCTGCCCATTCTCGCAGTTCTCCTTATCTATTTATTGAGTTGCCTGATATAATCCTCTAATCCCGTTTTCAGAGTATATAAAGAACCATCTGCACACACAAGTTCTTTCATTGCCTCCGAAAGGGATGTGACCAGATATTGACCAGACTGCTGATCACCAAAAGTTCTCTGGGCCCTGTTCATGGCCTCCAATATTTCATTCTTGCAGCCTGCTATGTTGTGTGTGCATATAGATAGCTGCTGCTCTGCTTTAAGTATTTCCCTGGCGATGTCTTCAATAGAAATCATTGCTGTCACCATCATCTATCCACTCCATTACATCCAACTCATTCGCACATTGGTATGCTGTATTGAGTCTCTGTAATGAGCTTGATATTTCTTGAAGCGCACTTTGACAAATACCTATTAACCTTGCATCTGCACCAGTGGGAGAGCCGCCTACAGTTTGATTTAAAGCCGCTATCAAACGATGTACCTCGTTGCTGACGTTGGACACATTTGTCGATATGCTTTGTATATCATTCCGCAGGTATATCCTCTCCCGCTCTTTTTGCCTGTCTATCACCCACATATTATTTGGACAAATTCTGGAGACAGGTATCACAGGTCCGTCCCAGCGTCCGCATAGACGCCGCAGCCTCTCCCAGTGTATGGTTAACAGCTGCCAGCGCCATAACCGCCTCCTGGCCTGTTTGACTTCCTCTCACAAGGTTTGATATGATCGTACCCTGGCCTGCGAGATTCTGATTCGCTGCTGCCACCATAGATGAAAGCTCTTCTGACATACGCTTGATATTTTGCACTTCACCAATTAGTTCCTGAATGGATGCCATATGCTGTCCTCCTTATTACTGTTTAGATTGTCCGCACTCTCAGCAGCTTTTCCTTTGCTGCCTGCAATTTCTCAATCGCCTGGTTTACCTGAGCCTTTGTGGCTGCCAGCTGCTGAATCATATCTCGTCCATAGTTTTGTGTGCTTCCATCGAATGCGGCGTTAGTTCTGTTTGTGACCTTATCAATTTCCCCGATATAGGAAGTGAGCTTCCCAATCTGGTCGTCAATTTGGCGCTCCGCTGCCGATACCGCTGCGATGATTTGTTGTACCAATGACATAGCAATTCATTCTCCCTTCTTATGCGTCCCAGAGTTGATTTTTAAACCTGGTTACGTCCTCTTGTGTAATGGGGCTATATGGTATAAACACCATTTCTTCTGAAAATTCAATGCTATCGCTTACTAATGCCCTGTTGGTCTGCGCCGACCACTTTACAAACGGATTTGTCAGAGATTGAACGGTTCGCTCATCTGTTCTCAGGAACACCTTGCTGTTAAATGCGTCTGTATTGCCATATCCAGCCACCTGAGAGGTGAAACTGGATGCCTTGATCCACCAACCTATAAAGTGCATTTTCTTTGCAGGAGCTGTTTCAACAAATTTCTTTAGAGCGCTTCCTTGCCCATAAGGGTCTGCTTCAAACCTCCATCTGTCCAGTGCCGAGCAAAACACATAGATTGATTCACCGGATTCTTCCTGTTCATTTAGATTCTTGATCTCGTTATCAAAGTCGTCCGGTGCAATGCTTTCAATAAAATATCCCATGTTCTCTATGAGTTCTGCAAACCTGGGGTACAGCTTATCGTAAGATATTCCTTTTCCCTCGAAGTCACAGAACAAAAATCTTGCGGTTCCTTTTGTGTTTTGAATTGCAAGTGAAATCGCTATGCTCTGCATGATGCCGGCCGCTTGATTACATTCGCCGTCAGAGGTCCCGATGATTGCTATGTTTCGGCCTGGTTCATCTGATAACGGCAGTGCAATATGTTTACCGTCAATCGAAATCCTATCTCCTATAAATGCAACCGGTAAACTTCCTTTGTTCCTTGCTGCTTTTATAGATGCAATGCTGTTTGATACTGTAATTCTTCGTTCACTCTCAAAGACATATGGAGGATTTGTAGTTGTTCTTACTTTTTCCCACCAAATGGTTCTTAACGGTTTAAGTACTTTTTCATCCGCAAATGCAACGATTGTTTTCCTGTTTTGCGACACTTCTCCATAATCCAGATTTACAACCGCTTCTCTGGGCATCAGGAATGCTGCCGCTGAATTATTGAGCGATAAGGTCTGCTGTGATTCTGATATTGAGTTCTTCAAAGCTATCCTGATTGGTACTTGACCAAATATGCTGTCTCGCTTTTGCGCCAATACTACGTTTCCGCTGATAGTTTGAGATGCCAGTATAAAATGGATTCCTGCTGCTCTAAACAGTCTCACTGATTTTTCCAGTAAGTCCGCTACCTTTTGCCCTTCCTGCATCTCGCTCCCAAACATCATCTGAAATTCGTCTATAATGACCAGTATTCTTGGAATTTGAATTTCTGGGTGACAGGCTCTAAGCTCCCGAATACTCTTTACGCTGTTTTCCTTCAGCAAACTCATTCGCCTCTGATATTCTTCATAGAGCGAATTTAAGACTGCTATACCAAAACTCACATCGCTTTCCAGACCTAATGCCTTTGCGTGTGGCAGGTATTCATCTTGGCCTATATTTGAAAATGGCTTGAATGTGACTCCTTCTTTAAAGTCAAGCAAATATAATTGTAGTTCTTGAGGCGAATACCTCTGGCACAGACTATGAATGATGACTGATATCAAATTTGACTTGCCTTGTCCTACCGCGCCTGTGATAATCGCATTGTGCCTTTGGTTTATTTCATCTCCAATCGTTATCTTCATATCATTGATACCAAATTTTCCGATTGAAAAAGTCAACCCATCTATACTGCTCTGGTCCCACATCACGGATGTGTCGTTTATTTCAGTGAATTTAATTGTAGGGAGTTGAGTATGCTTTGTCGCCTCTATAAATTTCTCGCAGCTCTTTATGATTGTCTCTGGAGCTTGAGGTTGATAGATACTAATTGCGTTCGCCGTGGTGGACGCTTTGCTCGTGTTAGCGACTTTGCTTACACGATTTCCATCTACTTCAAGCACAGTTATGTTAGGCGCTATCGCTTCTACTGGTATATCTATTTCTCTGCCGCTAGACGTTTCCACAGACATAATCGTGGTTGAAACGATTAGGAATGACACTCCAAACCTAGGCCCATTTCTCATTAGTAAAGAAATTTTAGACCTTGTATCTGCATCTATTGTCCCCATGTCCAAGGAGAGAACGATAAGTTTGTAGCTTTCTACGGGCCTTTGAATGGATTCCCGAAATGCGATCAGAGAATCCTTTCGGCCTTGAATTACATTCTGTGTTGCTTGGATTTGCTGTTTCGCATAGGTCAGGTGAGACAACAGATCCCTATGATCCGAAATTAACTCCAATACTCTTGCTTCCCCAGCAGATAAAGACGCGAATGGCGAAAATATGCCAGATAAATCACTGTCATATCCCCAGATAGATAGTTGTCCTGGAGCAGTCTGAGTTATTGCCTGATAAATTATGTGTCGTGCCAAATCGACTTCTTCTGGTTGATATGTGTTGTTAATCCAGACATTCCCTTTCCCAATAAAATCGACGCGCATCTCACCCATCGACAATGTACTATAGACATCTAAAATCGTACCCAAGAGAATATCCCCCCAAAGAAAACATGCATGAAAGATACGTTCCAAAGTTATTCGTCCATCTAAATGCTATTTAGTTACGGAACACTCAGAGGCATCGACAAAAAGGTGTACCTTCCTGTAAGCCAATTTTCCTCTTGGAAATATCTATTGAGGTATTGAAAGCAGGCTGTTTTTGTGGTATTCTATTCCATATCAAAAAAAAGCGCATTTTGCAGGAAGGTACACATTCCTGTAAAATCGCCTTCTTACAACAATTTGGCCTTTTCGTAAATCTCTGCCCGGTAGCGGAAGGTGGACAGAGGCATTCCGCACTCCCTCGCCGCCGCTGTCCCTGTGATAGTCCCGGCTTTCCACCGCTGGTAGGCACTGTGATAGTTCTCTGGGAGGGGCCTGGGCGGCCTTCCAAAGCGAACACCCCTGGCCTTTGCCGCCGCAATACCCTCCTTTTGCCGCTGGCGGATGTTAGTACGCTCATTCTCCGCGACAAAGGACAACACCTGCAAAACAATGTCGCTTAGGAAAGTTCCCATCAAATCCTTACCCCGCCGAGTATCCAACAAAGGCATATCCAGCACTACAATATCAATTCTCTTTTCTTTCGTGAGAATGCGCCATTGTTCCAAAATTTCCTCATAGTTTCGCCCCAGTCGGTCAATGCTCTTAATGTAAAGCAGATCGTCTGGCTTTAATTTTCTTACCAGCTTCTTGTATTGAGGGCGCTGAAAGTCTTTGCCAGACTGTTTTTCAACGAACATATTTTTCTCCGGGATAGACAACTCTTGCATTGCGATCAGCTGGCGATCCTCATTTTGATCCGTAGTAGAAACACGAATATAACCGTATGTATTATTGGGCACTCAATTCCCTCCTTATATTGTGGATTGGTCTTTTATTTTACAGGATAGCAGGCACATTGTCTTTTTGGCCTTTGGAACAGCACTTAGAACGACATCTGTGGTTTGTCCAGCGGAGATAAACAAAAAAAGAGCGTGCAACGAGAAAATGTCCCGCTGCACGCTCTTTTAATATATAGATTCTTATAAAATTGCTGTGTAAACGGACATGCGTCTCCCATGCCAATACAGCACAGGAGACGCACATCGTTATTTATGTTTCCACGAACAATCCCACCGGGCACACATCAGAGTAACCTGGAGTGGAGATGTACCAGCAGGCAGGGCCAATATCGCTCCAGCTTACCTCCAGAGTGATGTCATGCCAGCCGTCTGGGAACAGGGCCCGGAAGCACTGCCCGGCATGAATACCATAGCCATCCAGCAGCAAGCGAGGATGGGGATCGGTGTCATTGGGACTGGGAAGTTTAAGCTGGCCGATTTTCTTTGCCATGGCGGCGTCCTCCTTTTTCTACGGTAGGCCTTTCTAACGATTGTAGAATAACATGGTTCCTGTTACTTTACGGTCGAATTTTGTCTATACCCGCTCGAAAATAATCTGCTTGCGGAGATAGAGGTTGGCTACCGCCATGGTTACGCTTTCTACACTTTTAGATGCCTGCATCCGGGCCGGCATATTGTCGCTGGTGGAGTCATCGTCATTATAAAGAGCCGTCATCAGCTTTTCGCTGGTGGAGACATCCTTGACGCCCAGCTCCTCGCACTTAACCAGTTCCGCCGTAGACAGCAGCTCCTGTCGGGCCAGGGCCATAACACGCGCTTCTACAGCATTGGGGCGATCCTTACGGAATAACTCCATAGCACGGGAGATCGGGATTCCACGGCAGATAACCAGCTTCACAAAGGTTGCCAGCCGCAGCGGCAGACTCTCCGACAGCGGCGCAACATACAGGCTGCCAATCAGATCATACACCGCCTCAAAATCCGTGTCGCCGGCCCCAGAGGCCACAAGACCCCGTGTCATCAGCCGCTGCAGGCAGTTGTATAATGTACGCTTAGGCTGTACCCCGCACTCCCAGGAGAGCCGGTCATATTCTTTTTCCAGCCGCTCAAAGCTCAATACCTGCCAGTTGAGAGCGGTCCAGACCGCCATTTCCTGAATATCCACCAGATACTCCTTCCGATTGATCAGAATGACCGGATGGCTCTGGCCGTCAGCGTTTGTCTCGCACCGGAAATGTCCGACAGCGGTATAGTATGTCTTTCTCATAATGGAACCTCCCCAATATCGTGATATATTGTTTTACGAAAAATCCCTGCTTTTTTCAACAAGATAACAAAAATATTGTTGCAATTTCAGACATACCGTGTGATTGTAGGGACATTATCAGCAGCACTTCATCGATGGATTCTCCAGGTGATCTGTCGAGATAGCTTCGGTAGGGAATACTCCTGTGCGCACAGAGCAGTTACTTCAGGCAACACCGCATAAATCAGGGCAAAAATAAAACGGCCAGTCAAAGAAAACCAGCCGTTGGAGAAATGGTGTTGAAATGGCTGAGCGCAAACTGAATCAGGCCGCCAGGCAGGGCCTGTCAGCCAGGATCAGGTTTGCCAAAGCAAACACCATATTCAGTTTTGCGGTCTGTTTCAGCAGCCCTCGGTATCTGGTTTTTCGGTATTGGAATCTACCCTTGACTACCGCGAAAACGTGCTCGACTTTTGCTCTGACCGAGGATTTCTCGTGCTCCCTGCGTTTGATCTGTGCCTTGGAACGAGCGGAATTGTTCTTTGCCTGAGAGGGGCGGCGGTTGATTTTGTACTGAATTTTCTTGCCATCCTTGTTCCGAAGTACAGCGTCTTCCCGTTTTTCGGCACCAAGGTAACCACTGTCGCCATGAACCGTCTCTTCCTCACCGCTCAGCAGCTGCGCCGTCATCGTTACATCATGGACATTCGCCGCGGTGACTTTCAGGGTGTGCACCAACCCGGTATCCTTGTCTACGCCGATGTGGGCTTTATAGCCAACGTGCCAGTTGTTCCCCTTTTTCGTTGAATGGGCCTCCGGATCACGCTTCTTTTCTGCATTTTTCCTGCTTGACGGTGCAGAAATCAGGGTTGAATCCACAATCGTCCCCTTTTTCAGCAACAGTCCCCGTTCTTGCAGCAGCCTGGTCACCTGGGCGAACAGCTTTTCCTGTATCCCGTTGCGGGTCAGCAGGTTCCGAAACCGGCCCAGCGTGTCTCCGTCCGGCACCTGATTGCTGGATCCCACCCCGCAGAAATCTGAGAATGCCCGGCTGTCGATCACTTCCGCTACCGTTCCATCATCTGACATCGTATACAGATTTTGCAGCACATACAGGCGCAGCATCAACTCGATCCCGTAGGGCTTGTTCCCGCGCTCTCCTTTGTAATACCACGGCCTGATCTCTTCTACCCATTTCCCCCACGGTATCAGTTGATCTATTTGCTCCAAAAATTCTTTCTTTTTTGTCCGGGCCTGGGACAGCTCGTCCATTAGTCCAGATAGACTCATTTGTTTATTCATGTCCTTTATTCTATCATATCCTCCCTCTTTTTTCTCCCCTTATTTTTGTGCGGGATTGCCTTCATACAAATGATCCGCCCCTCCTGCCGCAGGGTAAAAACAGCGTCCAGAACACTTTCCAGTCGCGGAGAACTATACATCATCTCGGCGTATACCTTCATAGCTTTGTCTCTATAGCGGTCTATGCTGTCTGTGACGCTTTTGAGGGTTTCAGAGCTCCATGACTTGCATTCCACCGCCATGACTATCTGCGCGGTAGTCAGCGGCGTTTTCCGCACCAGAGCCAGCACTTCGCTTTCCTGCTGAGAGAGCCGCCGCTTAGGGCGCAGCGAATGGAGAGCCGGTTTATGCAACGGCAGAAGAAAAGAGGCTTGTGTCCGCCGGGTGTCCCTTCCGGGAGGTGGGAGAATGAGGATATCTTGCATCATATCATACCATGCCTCGATCTCATACTCCCCATTGCCACTAATAATAAACTCCCGCTCACATAGGCAACTGAGACATTCATCAAAGGAGACATCCTCACTCATACCAAGTTCATCAAGAAGATTCCTATATTCGGTTCTCATCTCCTCATCGGTAAGCGGCTTATGGCTGAGTGCATTCCACAGCGCTCCCTCATGGGGAGACAAACGGTACTCACCCCTCTTCGATAAAACGGTCAAATGGGCCTTGGCCCCCAGGTCATGGTTTGAGCGCAGGTATCCGACAGACAAATAATAAGTAAGTTTTTTCATATGTGACCTCCAAATCTACTGGCAATTATGTGTTTATGCGGCGTTATCCTGGACGCTGAAGAAAATAGTTGGCTTTCCCCTGTCAATGTGGTATACTCGGCCTTGCTATCGCAAGGCGTCAGCAAACCGAAAAAGAGAGGAGAAGCAAATTGAATAAAAAAGAAATCGGCGAGCTTAGCCGCCGCTGGAAGCCGGAAAAGTGTGCTGTCAGCCGAATCTACGGCTGTTATGTGTCTGGAAGCGAAAAACGGATCGTTGCCGACTTGGATGAAAGCCTGGGGCGCATGTCCCAGGATGAGGCGGAGTTCTATCTTGGCTTTCTGAAAAAGGTGCTCTCCGGCACCCAGGGCCGCAACCTCATTGACGTTGTATTCTCTACCAATCAGGTTACAGATAGCGATGAGCATCGGCTGTTGATGGATCTGAAGAAGACAAGCCTCCAAAACGGAGAAGCCCGCCGGATGTTTTACCAGAAAGTCATAGACTGCCTGGAAATGGACGAGGAAAACTATCTGATCCTGATGGCGTCCGATTCCTACGACGTACCCCGCCGAGGAAAGGATGATGAACTCCAAACCGATGCTTCAGATGATGTATTTACCTATTTCCTCTGCGCTGTCTGCCCAGTAAAAGAGAACAAGGCCAGCCTGGACTATTTCCCGGGCGACAATGAGTTTCATTGTTCTGACAGTCATACAGTGGCACCGCCGGAGCTGGGCTTTTTGTTCCCGGCCTTTGATGACCGGGCCGCCAACATCTATAACGCCCTGTTCTATACAAAAAAGCCGGATAATCTGCACCAGGAGTTCATTGATGCTGTTTTCCATACGGAGCCGCCCTTGTCCGCAGCGGAGCAGCGGGAGAATTTTGAGGCGGCCCTTACCGAAACGCTGGGGGACGCCTGCAGCCTGGATATTGTGCAGGCAGTCTATGAGCAGCTGGCCGAAAAGATCGCCGAGCACAAGGAAAGCAAGAATCCAGAGCCGCTCTCCCTTACGCCCAAGGATGTAAGCAGTATGCTTCGTGACTGTGGCGTGCAGGAAGATCAAGCCGCCGCCTTCGAGGAACAATGCGCTGTTTCCTTGGGGGAGGGAGCGGTTCTGAATCCTGTAAACCTGGTGGACACCGGGCGCTTTGAGGTCAAGACAGCCGAAGCCAGACTAATCGTTGACCCGGCCTGTTCCTATGTAGTAGAGACCCGTGTGATCGACGGCAAACGCTACATTCTCATACCAGCCGGCGAGGAAGTCGAAGTCAACGGACTTCCCATCCGGGTTGGAGAGACCGGCGAGGGCTGACAAGGTCAACAGGGACTCATTCATATGGAGGAGAGAGCAATCTGCCTGGCTCCATTCCTGAAAAAGCCATACGCAGACCCGCTGCAAAATGGGAAGTACACCTCGCATGACCGATTTACCATCTCTTAATACTTATGCGATCATCATAAAAAAAGCGGCGCCACCCTCGGTGATGAGGGTGGCGTCCTTTCTCAATTTCTCCGCCGCACGGGAGATCCATGCCCCTACAAGGTTGGGCTTGACCCCATAGAGCCGCGCGATATCGGCTCCTGTGTAGCCGCTGATTTTCAGTTCCATGGCTTCGATGCCAAGCCGTGCCGTTCCGCTATAGGTACGGCGTCCATATTCCAGCAGTTGCGTAAGGCAGAGCTTGTCCATCTGCCAGTCGGTATCATCGTAAGAAATCAGGCGCTCTCTAGTCTGCCCGTTTTCTTCACAGTCATCCAGGGAGATAACCAGCGCATTCCTGCGCTTAGCCTGAAGCGCACGGCAGTGATCCAGCAGATGGTTGCGGATGACGGTTCCCGCGTAAGTGGAAAATTGTGTCCCCGCATGGGCATCATAGGATACCGCCGCATAACACAGAGCCTCGCAGCCCTCCTGAAAGAGGTCGTCATATCCCATGCCGCAGACGTTTTCGTTAACATCAACACTGCGCCGGAGCGTCCAGTGGACTAACTGTAAGTTTTCTTCTACCAAGGCCTGCTGACTGCTGGTAAGCGGTACATACTGTTTCATATTCTCTCCTCTCTTTCTGCTAAGCTGCCTGGGGCTGTGCGCCAAGAAAATGTCCGCACAGCCGAATGACCTGTTCACAGCGGTACTCGGAAAAATGTCCAATGTGAGTCTCTGCTTCTGGCAGGCCCAGTTGGATCTGAAGCCAGCGATATGCTTCTTTCCTGCTCATATAGCCGCACTCCCAGAATCTGCTTAACGCGCGATGGGCTTCCTGCCGCTTCCGCCGCAGGGGCCTGTCTGCCAGCGTTCCCATGGGAAGACCGTTCTCCCGGTGTGCCGCCACATAGGCGTCGCAAACCGGATACCGGGCGCAGACATAAACTTTTTCATCAGATTCTGCACCACTGCGGACTGCCTTTGCCGGCCGTAAAAGAGCCTTGGAGCCGCAGTATGGGCATGTGATCTTAACGTGTTTCATTCAATTTCCCTTCTTTCTATCGAATCGGTGAGTGTGCCTGCGCATTTCATCCTGACAGCAAACGGCGTGATTCTGGCTATTCCGGAGAAGACTTCCGGGCATATGGACGCTAAAGCCGCTCTGCTGGCTTTTCCCGCAGGCAGTAAGGTGACTCTATTCAGTTTTCACATGAGAATTTGCGTTGGCATTATTTATCTCTCACTTTTATTACGCACCGCTCAAAGAGAAAAAGAGCACGAAATTTTGTGAATTTTCTGTAAATAAAGGCCAATTCAACGATTGGGTATGTTTTGGACTGGATTCTCGCTATGGATAGAGCGATATACCTGTCTCTGTTGCGAAAAATGCCGCAGCATGGTATGATAAGAAGCAAGAGAGCATAGAACACAGGAAAAGGAGGGCGGAACATGGAAAAAATCTATATTGCCATAGACCTCAAATCGTTCTATAGCAGTGTAGAGTGCATGGAGCGAGGACTTGACCCCCTGACCACAAACCTTGTGGTAGCCGACGCCAGCCGCACGGAAAAGACTATCTGCCTGGCCGTGTCCCCCTCCCTGAAGGCCTACGGCATCTCTGGCCGGGCAAGGCTGTTTGAGGTGGTACAGCGGGCAAAAGAGATTAACGCCGCCCGATTGCGCTCCGCTCCGGGGCGGCAGTTTTCCGGCTCATCGTGGAACGATCCAGAGTTGAGGGCAGATCCTGGTCTGTCGCTGGATTATATCGTTGCACCGCCCCATATGGCCCATTACATGAAGTGCAGCACCGAGGTCTACGCGGTGTATCTGAAATATGTGGCCCCCTCCGACATCCACCCGTACAGCATCGACGAGGTGTTCATCGATGCCACCCATTACCTCTCGACCTATAAGCTCACCGCCCGGGAACTGGCAATGAAAATGATCCTAGATGTGCTGGAAACCACCGGTATCACTGCTACGGCGGGCATCGGCACCAATCTCTATCTTTGCAAAGTGGCGATGGACATTTGGGCAAAGCACATCCCGCCTGACAAAAACGGCGTGCGCATTGCGGAACTGGATGAAATGAGTTACCGCCGCAACCTGTGGAGCCACCGGCCTCTCACTGATTTCTGGCGTGTGGGTCCGGGGTATGCTAAAAAGCTGGAGGCCAGCGGTCTCTACACCATGGGTGACATCGCCCGATGCTCCGCCGGAAGCCCCGCCGATTATTACAATGAGGAACTGCTCTACAAACTGTTCGGCGTGAACGCAGAGACCTTAATCGACCACGCCTGGGGTTGGGAGCCTTGCGGTATGGCGGACATCAAGGCATACAAGCCGGAGTCCAACAGCACCGGGGCGGGACAGGTTTTGCAGTGTCCCTATCCCTTTGACAAAGCCAGATTGGTGGCGTGGGAGATGGCGGACCAGCTCGCTTTAGATCTCGTAGCCCAGCGGCTTGTCACAAAGCAGCTGACGCTGACGGTGGGCTATGACATCGAAAATCTGAAAGACCCCGCCCGGCGCAAACAGTACCGAGGCGAGGTCACAGTAGACCGCTATGGCCGCTCTATCCCCAAACACGCCCATGGCACCGCCAATCTGAGCGATTATACCGCTTCCTCCAAGCGCATCACTGGGGCTATTCTGGAGCTGTTTGACCGGATCGTGGACAAACAGCTGCTGGTGCGACGGCTGTATCTCACTGCCAACCGGGTCACACCAGAGAAGGACGCCCGGAGCGAGCAGCCTATGGAGCAGCTCAACCTCTTTACCGACTATGAAGCCGTCCAGGCGGAAAAAGAAGCTGAAGCGGCGGCGCTGGCCCGGGAGCGGAAACTCCAGGAGGCCATGCTGGCGATCAAAAGCAGATTTGGAAAGAACGCTATTTTAAAGGGGACAAACCTTGTGGACGGCGCTACGGCGGCGGATCGTAACGGCCGCATTGGAGGGCATAAAGCGTGAAAAATATCATCAACCGCTGTGCCTGGGTCAACCTGAAGAATCCGCTGTATGTACGCTACCACGATACCGAGTGGGGCGTCCCGCAGCATTCGGACCGGATACTCTTTGAACTTCTGATTGTAGAGGGTTTCCAGGCCGGCTTGTCCTGGGAGTGCGTACTGAACAAGCGCGAGAACTTCCGGGCGGCCTATGACGGCTTTGATGTGGAGAAGGTCAGCTGCTATGGCGAAGAGAAAATCCATGCGCTGCTGTCCGACCCAGGCATCATACGAAACAGGCTGAAGGTATATGCCAGCGTGACCAACGCAAAGGCCTTTACGAAGATCCAGGCGGAGTATGGCTCCTTCGATGCGTATATCTGGGGCTTTACCAATGGGGCTGTCATCCGGGAAAGCTACGATACGCGGACGACCTCGCCGCTGTCCGATTTGATTTCCAAGGATCTGAAAAAACGCGGGATGAAATTCGTTGGCTCTACTGTCGTTTATTCTTATCTTCAGGCAATCGGAATCTTGAACGGTCATGGGCCGGAATGTGACTGTTTTAAGACCGGGAAATAAAATTGTGGGAGGCCATATCATGCCGGGAAACAAGGACACACATCAATACGATGATATCATCGGCCTTCCCCACCATGTATCAGACCGCCATCCGCAAATGTCCATGTCGGACAGGGCGGCCCAGTTTTCACCTTTCGCGGCCCTGTCCGGCTATGAGGACGCCGTTCGTGAAACGGCGCGGCTGACCGACAGCAAAATTGAACTGGCCGAAGAAGAACAGGCCATTCTGAGCGACCGGCTTCAGTTATTATCAGAAGTGGGCGACGGCGCTGAGGCTTCGTTTACCTTTTTTCAGCCTGACCCCAAAAAGGCGGGAGGCGCTTACGTTACAGTATGCGGTTGTGTTAAGCGTATGGATACTTTCGAGCAGACCGTCATCCTGACAGACGGAACAAGGATACCCATGGAGGATATCCTGGCCGTTCAGTGCGAGGCATTGGAGCGTTTTGCCGCCAGCGGGAACGATGCATCACAAGAGGGGGCGGGTACGCTTTGAACGACTGGAAACGGAAATTCGCAATGATATATACCGGACAGGCGTTTTCCCTTTTGGGGTCCGCTGCGGTCCAGTTCGCCATCATCTGGTGGCTTACCATTCAAACAGAGTCCGCAGTCACGCTGACGCTGGCGACCATTGTATCCTGCCTGCCGAGTATGCTTCTGGGCCCCGTTGCCGGGGTCTGGATCGACCGCTATAACCGCCGGACGGTCATGATTGTGGCAGACGGCCTCGTGGCCCTGTCTAGCGCCGCCATGGGCGGAGCTTTCCTGTTGACGGAAGCTCCGCCGATCTGGGCCGTCTATGCGGTCCTTTTCCTGCGCGGGCTGGGAAACACCTTCCACTCCCCCGCCATGCAGGCCGCGATTCCTATGTTTGTTCCGACGGAAATGCTGACCAAGGCGGGGGGCTGGGGGAATCTGATCGTGTCTGTCTCCGCCATGCTTGGCCCGGCGCTGGGGGCGGGGCTGATGTCCGTACTCCCCATCGCCCCGATCATGATTGTGGACATTGTCGGCGCGGCGGCGGCGATCCTGTGCCTGCTGGCCGTTCCCATCCCGGATATCCCCAGAAGCACGGAGCACCCCCGCCTGTTTGCCGATATGAAAAGCGGCCTCGCCGCTATGCGGGGGAACAGGCCGCTGATGGCCGCTTTCCTCCCCATCATCCTTGCGTCTATCCTCTATATGCCGCTGGGATCTCTATTCCCCCTGCTGGTACGTACCCACTACCTGGGCGGGGCGGAGCATGAGGCTGCGGCGGAGTTCGTGTTCTCCGGCGGTATGCTGGCCTCATCCCTGGTAATGGGACTGTGGGGAGGTTCCAAAAAACGATTTATGATGATTTCATCGGCCATTACCGCGCTGGGGCTGGCTGCGTCCATCGGAGGGATTCTGCCCGCAGGTGCCTTTGCGGGATTTGTCGTTTGCTGCTTTGTGGTGGGCGCATCGGGGACATTCTTCAATGTCCCGCTTATGGCGTATATCCAGGAGTCGGTCGCGCCGGAGATGATGGGGAAGGTCTTTTCCGTCCTGACGGCGGGTATGACTTTAGCCACACCCGTTGGCCTGCTGCTGGCGGGGCCGGTAAGCGATCTGATCGGCGTAGACCGCTGGTTCGCGTGGTCTGGGATGTTTATGGCAGCAACAGGCGTATTCTGCTTCCTGTCAACCCGGCGGTATGATGCGCAGAAAACAAAAGAAGGTGGGAACGAATTATGAGCGGAGAAAGAATATTCCAAATGGATTTCGGTAAGATATACAGTCTGCTATTGAATAAAGCGGTCAGGAAGGGCCGGAGTAAGGCGGAGGTGGATGAAGTGATCCGCTGGCTGACAGGTTATACAGACGAGGAACTGGAGGAATTTTGTTCTGAGCCAATCAGCTACGGCGATTTCTTCCGCGGCGCCCCCTGCCCGAATCCAAACCGCACGCGAATCAAAGGCGTTGTCTGCGGCGTTCGGGTGGAGGATGTCGAGGAACCGCTCATGCGGGAAATTCGCTATCTGGACAAATTGATTGACGAGCTGGCAAAGGGAAAACCGCTGGAAAAGGTTCTGCGGCAATAGGAGGAGCTGGATATGTGGGTATGCCCCCAATGCGGACGGACATTCAAGAATACCAATCAAAGCCATTACTGCGGCAAACCTCCGGCTACGATAGAGGAATATATTCTCAGCCAGCCGGAGGCTATCCGGCCACAGCTTTGGCAGATACACACAGCAATCAAAGCCGGTCTCCCGGAGGCAAAAGAAAAGATATCCTGGAGTATGCCCACCTACTGGAAGGGCTGCAACCTGATCCATTTTGCAGCCTCCCCCAAGCACATTGGCCTGTATCCCGGCCCGGAGGCCGTGTCGTTCTTCGCCGGACACCTGACGGAATACAGAACCAATAAGGGCGTTGTCCATCTCCCATACGACAGGCCGCTCCCGCTGGAACTCATCACGGAGATTGCTAAATGGTGCGGAACAAATTATTAAAAAAGGCCGCCCGATTCAGCCAATGATCCAAAATGGGCCTCCCGCTCCCGCTCGCCTGCTTGCCTCATTCAAGATAATAGACAAATCCCACAGCTTTTGGCTCCGGTTATAGCTGGCTGGATCAGCCACCAGAATCTTTCCGTCCTGAACACCTCGCAGCACGATGAAGTGACCGCCATTAGTAAAGTGACCTTTCAACATGATGGCTACTACCAGCTTGCCCTCGGTGAGCGCATCCACAATGCGTTGGGGTTCGGAGGCAGTGCAACCTTCCACATTCAGCCCCCACGCTTTGGCCGCGCTGGGGATCAGGGAGTGGTAGGAGCCGCTCTTGCTGCACCAGCCGCCATTTTCATAGGCCCATTTTGCCATCTCCACGGGGTCAACGATGTCATCCGTCAGAGAGGACACCACAATGGACATGGAGGTGGGGCCGCAGCCGTAGCCGCCGATGTTGTCTGTACCATAGGGCTTGTTGGCCCAGCGTTCGTCCAGCTGGTTGAAGTAAACGACCTCCGTGGCGCCATCGGTAAAGCGGACGTTTCCCAAAGAAGCAATCGTAGTGCCGCCGTACTCGGTGTACTGGAACATCCCGTCACCCAGGAACAGGCTGAGGTTCTGCGCATAGTCCCCGGCCAGCGCCTTCTGGTCATCGGTCAGATGGAACACCGTATCGGCAAAGTAGCTCTCACCGTTATAGGAGAGGGTATAGATGTACCAGGTTTCTTCCTTCGTCTCCACCACGTCCTCCGTCTCCGGGTCGTCATCCTCCACCGTCCGGATCTCGCTGGTGCGGGTGTAGGAGTAGAGGTTGCTCTTGCCCTGTCGGAGAATGGCCTGCATATCCGCAAGAGAGATGGTGTCCCAGCTCTCGCCCTTGGCGGCGCAGTATTGGGCGATAAAGGAATTCGTGTTGCTGCTCATGTCGGAGGCATAGGGGTTGACGACCTCGTAGTTATCGCCGCCGGTGGTGGCAAAGTCCTGAGCGATCCGGGCCTCTGCATCGGTGATGCCCTCGCCCAGAATCTGATTAACTGCAAAGGCGATGTTATTAGTGTTCTGGACGATGGCGGCGTTGTCGTTGAGGATGGGCTGTCCGGCGCTGCCGCTGCTGGTCAGGCCGCCGAAGATCAGGGAGGGCAGCATGAGAACGAACAGCACCGGGAGCATGAGCAGGACAGCGGCGGCGGCGAGGAACTTTTTTCCGTGCTGTGCGGCATACAGGGCAGCCCCCGCCGCCGCGCCGTATGGCCCACCCACTGCTGCGCCCTTTGCGGCGGCGGAGATGGCCTTGCCGGTCTTGATGGCTCCGCGGATAGTATGGGCAGTGCTGGCCGTTTGGGACAGACTGCTTTTTTCTTGGTTGTTCAGATTTGGATACCTCCATCTTGTGTATCAGTCGTGTTTCTGCTATAATATCGCGGGTGATGAAATTGATTTATGCTTGTGATAACTGCCATTTTCTTTTCAGCCGTACCGCAGAGCCGGAGCAATGCCCCGACTGCGGCAAGTGCGCCGTCCGGGAAGCGACTGAGACGGAGCGGCAGGAATATATGGAACGGCTGAAGGAGCCGAGGGAGATATAAAATGGCCCATTCATCGCAGCGTGAGCGCATCACGCAGTACATACAGGACACCTACGGGACTGAGGCGGAATACCTCTGGGCGGACAGCCCGGACAGTGCCGTATTCCGGCATCTTGCCAGCAGGAAGTGGTATGCCATCATGATGGGCGTCCTCCCGGAGCGGTTGGGCCTCCCGGCTGGACAGGCCCTTGATGTAATGAATGTGAAGTGCAGCACCATCATGATCGGCTCACTACTCTCAACAAAGGGGTTTCTCCCGGCATATCATATGAATAAGAACCACTGGATCTCTATTGTCCTGGATGGCTCTGTTTCCGACGATCAGATCACGCCTCTGCTGGAATTGAGCTATTACAGCGTTGCGCCCAAGCGGTGAAAAAGACAGCCTCAGCCGACAGAGGAATAGACAGCCTGACAAATCAAACCGACATACCGGGCAAAGCAGGCCAAAAGCAGAGGATCAAAAGCGTCTGCTGATTCCGCCGTCTGCATTCTGGGGACGGGAATGCCTCCGGGCCGGCTGCTGGTCAAATCCTGGAACTGTACGCTGTAAGGCGCACGGTCAATGAGAAGCTGTTCCCGGCGCAGAATTGTAAAAGTTTCTTGCTTATCCATGATTACATTACCTCAAAGATTGTTTTCAAATGCTACTTTTTCCCGAAAAAGGCTTTACTTTTTTGCCGCTTTTAGATATACTGAGAGCACGAACGCAGCGCATTAGGAAAGCTGTTCCTTGGGTAACAAAATCCAAATCGGCAAAGGAGTTGGGTGAATTTATGGGGCATCAGGAAAGCCTGCTGTTTTGTGACTCAAAAAAGGATATGATTCGGTTGTGCAAACTTCTGAACAAAGCTGCGGCAGATCCATCGGAGCGAGGACTGGAGTATGCAGAACTTGATATATATGAAGTCGCACGCCTCAAACGGGATATAAACACTTGGCTCCCGGGGCGGGATAGCGGCCCTATCTACCCCAAAGGTTCGTACTTTATCTGGTGGGGCGGGGAACGAGCACCTCAAACAGAGGACGAGTTTCTGCTTACCCGTTTCACCGGCCTATATCCTTATTGGGAGACCATTTTTGCTGAATACATTATCCCGGATGCACGTGAACTTCTGACAGGAATGAAAGAAACGCGCTCAGAAGGACTTCAGGAAAATGATTGGATACGCACGTTCCATCCCAGCGAAGGTAATCAAATTTCCTTAGAACTGATTGAACAGCTTTAGCTCAGTGAATGGAGCAGGGGCGGCTCCCGTTTACAGAGATCCGCCCCGCTTGTTGGTTTAATAGCCCGTCTTGGGCAGGGTGGGATTGGGTGTCAGCTTGCGCACGATGGTGACCCAGCTGGCCTGAGCGGTCTGCCAGGTGCCCTGGTACTTGCCGCCCACGTCGGCCCGGTTGATGATCTGATAGCCATTGGCAACCGTGCCGAGGATTTGAACGGTCAGCGTGGGATTGCTGGTGGACTGGAAGCCCACAGGAACTTTGCCGAAGTCCAGATAGATGTCTGTGACATATTCGCCGGACTGCATGGGGATGGCGTTCAGAGAGAACGAGTAGTTGCTGCTTGTGATCAGGTTGGACGCCAGCACCTGATAGGCAGAGGTGTAGTTGGTCTTGTAGAGGATGCGGTAATTGAGGCGGGCGCTGTAGGTGCCGGTGGTGAATACCGTGGCACGGGTCGCGTCGGTGGGAATGCGGTCATGCCAATAAAAATTCTCCAGCGCCACGTTGCTGGTATTGGCAACCGTGAAGTCGTAACGCATCTGGCTCCCGGCCAGCGCCTCAGCATTGCCCCGCTTGGTGATAACTACGCCCAGGTTAGAGGGCTTATCGTAGTCCGATACCTTGATGATCTGCCCGGAATACTCCAGTGTTTCGTCAAAGGTCTTACCGCTGAGCTGCCAGTAGGCAGGAGCAGTTACCTCAACGATCTTATAGCGGCCCAAAGGCAAAGGCTTGGAAGCCGCCACACCACGGGCGTCCGTGGTAATGTAGTCCACTACCTTGCCCGAGCGGGCCTCGCTGATCTCATACACCGCGCCCTGGAGGGGAGCGCCGGCAGGAGTGCCGGTGACCTCGTTGTACTCGGCGGCATACTTGTAGATCTGGAACTGCCCCGTGATGGGCGTGTTCTTCCACTCAATCTCAATGGTCTTGCCCGGCTGGACGTAGACAGTCTTGTACTCCTTGTCCAGCTCATAGCCGGGCGCCGCTTCCAGCTCACGGATGAACAGCTTGCCCTTGCCCTGCACGGTCAGGTCATCAATATAAATGTAGCCCTGATCATCGGTAGAATACTCCCCGATGGGATTCTTGTTCTGGTCATAGACCAGGAACTTGACATCATAGATGCCCTCGCCGGTGACGCTGTTCACCTTATGGATGATGATGCCAGAGAAGGGTGCGTTGGTCACAGTCAGCGTCGTGGTTTTACCGTCTTCGATGGTGAAGTAATGGGGGGTACTGTCAATTTTGAAGCCCTCGCCAGCTTCGATCTCAACGGCGTAATAATTTCCGGTATCCAGCGACACATGGACTCTGCCGTTCTTGTCGGTGGTCACAGTGTCCACCAGCCCGCCGTCCATGCGGCGGATCTCAAAGGTGGTGTTGGGGATGCGCTGACTCTTGTTGCTCTCACTGACCTTGATCAGCTCCAGCCCGCCGATGGGCGAGTTATAGAAGCGGAGGGTCTGAGCATCGCCCACCTTGATCTGGATGGTCTTGGGCGTGGTGTCCAAAATATAGCCGTCCAGGGTGCGAATTTCCCTGGCGATGATGGTCACACCGGGCTCCAGCCCCTCGATTACGATCCGACCGTTTTCATCGGTGGTGTACTCGCCATTGGCACTGCCCAGCACCTTGCCGTTGGACTCCGTGACCAGGAAGGTTACGCCCTTCAAGGGAGTGGTAGTACCGGTGATGTACTTCTCAATGACGAGTTGGGTCTTGGGGTCATTTTCAAAGATAACATCGTTCCCACCGCCAACAGGAGTGGTAGTAGTACCGGGAGTGGTAGTGCCAGGAACGGTCGTACTGCTCCCGATGCCGGTCAGGGTGTTGGCCCCATTTTTCACGGTAATGGTCTGGGGCGTGGTATTGAGGACGTACCCGGAGGGGACTTTTTCTTCCACCACTACCACGGTGCTGCCGGGAATGAGGCCCGTGACGGTGGCAGTGCCATCCTTGCCGGTGGTGCAGCGGGCCAGAATAGCGCCGTTGCCGTCCTTTACCACAAACTGGGTGCCGGGCACAGGCTTACCCGTCACAGAATCCAGTTTCGTGATGGTGAGGGAGCAGAGAGGGGCATTCAGGAAGGTCAAAGTCTGCGTATCCAGAGGATTCACCACGACGGTCTGGGTCTGCGTGCTCTGGTCGATCACATAGCCGGGGGCGGCCTTGACCTCCTTTGCCACCACGGTTCCCGTGATGCCATAGACACGGATCTCGCCCTTGTCATCGGTGGTGTAGAGACCATTACTGCTCAGATGGCCGTTGTCATTATCAACGTAGCCCCCGCTCGCGTAGGTCAACTGGAACTGTGCGCCGGAAATGAACGCGCCAGTGACAGAATCCTTTTTCTGGATCACCAAAGTGCCTGCCCTTTTGTTCCAGAACGTAAGGGTTTGCACCTCGCCGCCTTTGATAAGGATATCCTGGGGCGTGCCGTCCAGGACGTACCCTTCCACCGTTTTGATCTCACGGACCTTCACGGTAGTTCCGGGCTCGATGCCCTCCAGCACGATCTCGCCGGCCTTGTCCGTATAATATACGCCGTCGTCCGGGCCAATCGCTCCACCGTTGCCGTCCACGACTTTGAAGCACACGCCGCTCAGAGGTTCGTTTTCCGTCCCCTCGATAAATTTGCGGATGACCAAGGTGGTGCCGGGCTCGTTATCAAAGGTCAGATTGTTGGCGACGCCGCTGCGCACCACAATATTCTTGGGCGTTTCGTCCTTGATGTAGCCGGTAGGCGCTTTGGATTCCGACACCACGACGGTGGAATTGGGGGCCAGTCCGGAAACAGTTACCGTACCGTCCGTCCCGGTGATATACTTCCCAATGTCCCGGCCATCACTGTACTTCACGGTGAACTCCGCGCCTTTCAGGGGCTTCTTTGTTATGGCATCCCGTTTCAAAATCGTTAGCGTACACAGGGGGTCATTATAGAAGCGCAGGGTTTGGGTGTCCCCCGCGTTGACCACCACAGTCTGGGGAATGGGGTCACCCCGGTAGTTGTCCGGGCTGCGCACCTCAGAAACCACATAGGTGCCAGGGAGCAGTTTGGACAGGACGATCTGGCCCTCGGCATTGGTGGTGTAGAGGCCATTGGAAGAGGTTAGCCCCTCATTGTCCGGGGTCAGCTCCCCGTTGGCGTTCATCACCTTGAACTGTGCGCCGGCCAGAGGCTGCTTAGTCACACTATCATATTTCTCGATAATGAGGCCGCCCTTGCGGGTGTTCTTTATTACGACAGTCTGGGTGTCGCCGCCCTGGCCGATGACCACATTGGTGCTGGGCGTGTCGATGACATACCCACCGTCCGGCGCTTTGATCTCATTGATGACGTACGCGCCGGGAGCCAGATTGGTGATCTTGATCTCACCCTGGGCATCGGTCACAAAAATGCCGTTCTGGGTCAAGGTAGATGTGCCGATCACACCGTTCAGCCCCACTTCGCACCCTGCGGCGGTACTGATTCTGAACTCTGCGCCGCTCAAAGGCTCGTTGGTCTGGGAATCCCTTTTCTGGATAATTAAAGAACCCTTGGGTTGGTTTTTGAAGGTCAAAGATACGGTTTTGCCCTCCTGGATCTGGATGGTTTGGGACTGGGTATCCAGGATAAAACCTGCGGGAGCGCGTGTCTCGGTGACGACCACGCTTTTTCCCGGCTTCAGGCCGGGGATGCGGATCTCGCCGTTCTCATCTGTGCGATAGATGCCGTTGGAGTCCCCGATCAGCGTCCCATCTGCATAAGCGATTTTGAACTCGGCATTTTGAAGGGTTACGCTGGGGTTGGTGGCGCAGACTTTCCTCACCAAGAGGATGCCATCCGGGGCATTGGTGAATCTGACGGTAACTACGCTCTGCTCCCCGCTGTCTGCCAGGAAGATGGTCTCAGAGGACTGGATGATGGAGTATCCATCCGCAGCGTCCACCTCTTCCAGGACGTATGTGCCGGGATTGAGGCCCGTCCAGATGGCTGTGCCATTTTTGCCCGTCACCTTTGTGCCGATGGTGGTACCGCCCGTGCCGGAGGTGCCGCCCAAATACTTCAGCTGGAAGGTGCAGCCGGGCAGAGCCTCGCCAGTGACGGAATCATATTTCTCCACCACGATACCGTTCTTCGGCACATTCTGGAAGGTCAGGACTTTACTCTCACCGCCCTTGATGTAGACCTCCTGAGTGGCAGGCTCCTTGATGGTGAATCCGGGGGCAGGCTCCAATTCAGTCACCTTGTACCAGCCATCGCGGAGCAGGTCGATAAAGAACTGGCCGTTGACGTCGGAGTAGAACGTACCCAGGCTGTTCATCTCGCCAGTGGTGGTGTTATTGCTGCCGTACCAAACCTCGAACTTTGCCCCTTTGATAGGACTGCCGGTGATACTATCTACCTTGTTTACCGTCAGGGTAGGTTTCTTGTGGTTCTCAAAATAAATGGTGTGGTCGCGGTTGGGGTAGAGGGTCACAAGCTGGCTGGGGGCGTCCATGAGCCACGGGGCCGGAACGGACTTCTCGCTCACCTCGTACACTCCGGGCAGGAGGTTAGATAAGGTGGCCCTGCCGTTGGCATCCGTCTTGATTTCGTCTACGCTGTGGCCGTCCGCTGCCCGGACAGTGAAAATGGTGTTGGGGATGGGGGCGCCGGTGTCCGAATCCTTTTTGTAGACAATGAGGTTGGGCCGCTTCTGGTTCTCAATGGTCAGAGTGGAGGTCTGGCCGGGGAACAGCTCAACGTGGTACTCTTGGAGATCGAGGATGTGGTCGGCAACGGTGGCCGTTTCCTTCACGGAGTACACGCCCGGTTCCAGTTTGGGGATGTTGATCTCGCCGTTAGTATCGGTGATACGGTCAAGGTAGTGGGTGCCGTCCTCAATCTTGGCGATACGGAAATGGACGCCGCCCAGCCGGGTGCCGTCCGAGCTGGTCTTGATAAGCCGCAGGGTGGGCTTGGGGGTGTTGGTAAAGACAAAGTTGGCGTTCTCGTCCGGGTTTACCTGCACCACCCGCACGGCATCGTCGATCAGATAGCCCTCCGGGGCCTCCAGCTCCCGCACTTCGTATGCGCCGGGGGTCAGCTTACTGAGGTCGATCTCGCCGTTGATGTCAGTGGTGAACTCCTGTCGGTAGGAACCGCCCACCAGCTTGAACTCAAAGCGGACGTTGGGCAGGGATTTCATGGTAATGCTGTCCACCTTCACCAGATGGATGCCAGGCTTGAGCTGGTTGAAGAAGATCAGCGTAGCTGTCTCCGTCTGGCCGGCCCGCAGCTCGATTTGCTGAGGTGTGGAGGTGACCACATGGGCATCGTCCGTAGAGACCTCTTTGACCATGTAGGTGCCCGGCTCCAAGTCGAAGTAGACGATTTCGCCTTCGCCATCTGTGGTGGCAGTGTCGAACAGTTCCGCATCCCGATAGATCTCAAATGTGATATTGGGCAGCCGGTCTCCGCTCTTCTGATCCATCTTGATGATCCGCAGGGCGGGCCTGCTGTAGTTCTCGATGGTCAAGACCGGATCATCCTTGGTCTGGGGGTCATAGGGATCGACATGGATACCGTGAGGGGTGCGGTCCAGCACATAGCCCTCCGGCGCTACCGTCTCAATAAATTCAAAATACCCCTCACCGCCCACGATGGGGAAGCGGAACTCGCCCGAGTCATCCGTGGTAACTGAGCCGATCTTTTTCCCGTCCTTGTAGACGTCAAAGGAAGCGTTGGGGAGGGAGACGCCAGTGATGCCGTCCACCTTGGAGCCTACAATGGTGGGCTGGCGTACATTTTTGAATGTGAGCAGGACATCCCGAGTGCCGTCCCACTTCACGGTCTGGACGCTGGTATCCTTTTCATAGCCGGTCGGCGCGCGTTCCTCCGAAACCCGATAGCTGCCGTAGGGCAGTTCGTCACCGGCAAACTCCAGCATACCGTCAAAACCGGTGGTGGCGGTCGTCTTATAGGAGCCATCGATCTGTTCAAACAGGAAGACCGCGCCCTCCAAAGCGGCACCGCTCTGCTTGTCGATTTTCTTGATGATGAAGTGCTTTTCGGTGTCGTCCTGAACCGTCACATAGGCAGTCTGCCCCGCAGTAAGGGCGATATTCCGGGGCGCGACCACCGAGAAACCAGCTGGGGCCTTAGTCTCTGTCAGGACGAATGTTTCGTCGGCGGACAGGTCCGTCCACTCCACCATGCCGTTCTGGTCAGAAGTCCCAGTGCGGGTAGTGCCTTTGCTGCCTGTCAGAGTGAACTCCGCTCCCTCCAAGGGCATGGCGCTTCCATCCACCTTCTGGATCTGAAGGCTGGCGGTGTCCGGGCGTTCCGCGCTGCTCCACTTGATGTCCGCCTTGGCGAAGCGGCCCACATAGGCGGGGTCAGCGATGATGTAGCTCTGCTCAGAGGCGGCGGGATTATTCGCCAAGTACAGGTTGAACTGGGTGATAACCGCGTACGCCTGAACCGTGATGCTGCCGGAATCGGTTACATTGTCAGCTGGGATACAAAGCTTGAATGCCCCGGTGTAGGCGCTGCCATTGGCGTTCAGGGAGGTGGGTTCATCCTTGGGGGTGGGAACCTCATACATAGTGGCGCCCCACTGCTGCCGGGAGGGATAGACCTGGTTGTTGGCGTCGGTCATGATTGTTCCGGCGGGAGCGTCCATGGCGTAGACATAGATCTCAAAGTCGTTGGGGTAGGTAGAGGTGGCGCTGTCCACATACATCAGCCGGGTATAATACTCTTTCCCGTTGATGGTTTCCTTCTTAATGCCGTCCTGTCCTGCCTCGGCTGCTCCCTTCAGACCATCCTCATGGTGAATAGACAGGGAGGCACCCAGCTTATCCTTGTCCATGTGGAAGTACAGACCGGAATAGATTTGCTTCGACCAGCCGTTTGCCAGCCGCAGAATTTCCACCACGGACTCATACACCCGGATTTTCTGGGCGTCCGAGGTGGGCTTGACCAGGGAGGCGCGTCCGGTTTCAAAGGCAGTCCCCGGAACGGCCAGCTGGCCGCAGGTGGCCCAGATCGCCAGCTGCGTAGCGTAGGCATACTCGGTTTCCGTCAGCTTGTCGATTCCCTGGATGCCGGGGTGCAGTTCCTTGAACTGTTCCAGCGTCCGCTGCGGGTAACCGTTGGCGAACGCCCCCATCGTTTTGGGGCTGCGGTCATAGCGGCCGGTGATCTCCAGCTTCTTGGACGGAGATACCGCGTTCAGACCCCAGTTGACGCAGTAGGCGGGACCGGTGATGCCATCGTTGGAGGTGTAGGTCCAGCCGGAGCCGCCGATACTGCCGCCGGTAGATTTACTCAGGATGTTCAGGCGTGTGCCGATCTTGATGGTGACGTTAGAGCTTCCGTCACCCAGGGACTTGTTCTGCGAGGGGACCACCGCCGCCATAGCGGGGGTGGCGGCCAGAGAGAACAGGGTGACCACTGCCAGCAGCAGGGACAGGATGCGGTTCACTTGCTTTTTAATTTGCATAGAAGTCTCCTTCCTGTAGATTGATTTGGATTTTTGGATAGAAAAAGAGAGCCACCAAAGCGATGGCCCTCCCGGGTATGCCGCAAACGCATTGGCGTCTGCAGTATTTTATTTTGTTGAGCCGGGAACCAGCAGCTCCCGAGCGAAACGGGTCGCCTCCGGACACCGGTCGATGCCGGGCAGGCGGGTAGTGAGCAGGTAAGCGTTCTGATTGATGCTGACGTCATTGGACGAAACATCCACCGACAGCCACTGACCGTCCACATAGACCTCGTTCCAGCTGTGATCCGCAGATGCTACGCGGATGCAGGGGATGCCCGCCGCATCACAGAGAAACGAAAATGCGGAGGAATAACTGGCACAGCGACCAGGGATAGGAGCCGTATGGACGGAAAAAATCTTGTCTACCGCTCCGACCGCACCCGCTCGGTATTCCATCAGTCCGCACAGATAGCGGTTCAGCTCCTCCACCTTGCCGCGGTCATCCATACCTGCGATATGGTCCAGCTCCGGCTGGATAAAGGCCAGTGTGTTGGGGTCATGCCACATAGGCGAAACCCGGATGTTTGTATAGCCCGGGAACTCGTACTGGTTTTTTGTATATGGTTCGGCCCCTTGGTGGTAGTCATAGCAGCCGTAGATTCTGCCCAGCACATAGGAAAAGGTGTCAAAGGTCTCGGCGGGGGTATCCGGCACCAGCGTATGGGCGTAGAGGTACTGGGGATTGAAGCTGTCCTTATTGTTGTCCGCCGCAATGGCGGCTCTGTCCACGATACTCTGCCGCAAGGCATTGTACCAGCCCCTGGTATAGCAGCCGGTAAAGATGGAGGGATTTGCCTGCCGGGAAAAGTCCTCCCGGCTCCAGTCGGACGCTGTGATCGTCTTACTGGTAATAGTGCCATCCGCCCCAACTGTGATGCCGTCCACCTGGGGGACAGGCTCCGGCTTGACGGGGGGCGTCTCCTCCTGTTTCCAGGCCCGGCAGATCAGCACCGCCATCTCGCCCCGGGTGATGATAGACGCCCGGGCGGCAGACTGGCTGATCAGTCCCAAGCTGACCGCGTAATCGCAGGCGGTGCCGTAGGTCCACACACTTCCCTCGCCATCCTCATAGCCACAGCAGCGAAAGACCACCGTACAGGCCATGGCCGGAGTGACCATATCATTGGGGCCGTAGCGGGATGCGTCATAGCCGGTGACCAACAGGTTGGCGGTGCAGTAGCCTACATAGGGTTTGGCCCAGTTGGGCACATCGGTGAAGTAGCAGGCCCAGGTATAGTGGTTGGGGTTGACCTCGCCCTCCCCGTGAAGCCGGGTGAGGACGGCGGCCATCTCGGCTCGGGTCAGCCCCTTGTCCAGCATCAGGTCGCCGGAACCGTCGCCCTGATATACGCCCCGCTCCCGCAGGTAAGCTCCCGCCGTCTCAATTTCCACCTGCGGTTCCGATGCAAAGGCGGGAACGGCCAGACTCAGAGAAAGGGCGCAGGCCAGCGCCGCCGACAAAAATTTCTGCCTCATAGAGAAAACCTCCGTTCTTATTGTGATATTTTTTTATACGAAAACAGACGGAGGTTTTCAACAGACTGTTCTACTTTTTTTCGACAGCCTGCACCAAAACCCTGCTTTCCGGGTGGTCAGCCAGGCATGTGGTGAGTGTGATGCGGTTGTCAGCAGTGGATTGAAGATCGCTCCAGTCCGAGTTGGAGATGATCTTCACCGTTTCGACCGCATAAGTTCGGGTTCCATACATAGTGGTGTAGGTGATGATGTCGCCCTGCTTCAAATCCTTGATGGTACCAATGACGTACTTGGACCCGCGGTTATGGCCGCACACTGCCACATTCCCATTCCAAGCGGAGGTGGAGCTGTAATGCCCCAATCCCTTCTTCATGCTGTCGGCGGTTTCACCCTCCCACACCTTCATGTCGATTTTCAGGGAGGGGATCTTCACGGTGCCGATGCTGCCGTCTTTATAGGCCATTCCCTCCACGCTGGTATAGGCGGGCTGCTGGTAAGAGGGCGTAGTGGGATTGGCGGGTGCGGTGGTCGAAGTGGAGCCGATGTTGGCTGCACCAAGTGTGCCGGCCTCTACCAGTACCGTAATGGGACCGCCGCCCCCGGCCACACCGTAGCTGCCGCCGCCTGTCCCGACTGTCTGCTGGAGGGCGGGTAGGATAGTGCGCTCCATCACGCCGGTCATGGTGGTGCTCTGGATGCCATACTCCAGCTCCGGCACTTGGTAGTCCACCACATTTTTGCCGCCGTAGTTGTACTGGCTGCCGTAGACATCCTCATAGCTGGTGCTGCCGTAGTAGTCCTGGGGGGCCGTGGTGGTAAACGAGTAGTCCGATGCGAAGGCCGGAACCGCCATGGTCAGCGCCGCCGCCACGGACAGCATCAGCCCGGCGAGCTTTCTGATGTGGGTATACTTCAAATAAGTTCCTCCTTTTCTTCCGAGGGGTCAAACTCATGCCAGTCCCCAGGCCGATCCTGAAGGACGGTGTAGGCATGGCTGGACGCCCGATGATGGACGGTGAAGGTCTGGCCCAGCAGCTTCTTTGCCAGGGGGCGCTTGATCTCCACCGCGATGATGCTCTCCGGGTAAGGCTCCAGGCCGGTGATATCCACCTCCGGCCGCGGGGCTTCCACCCGGAACTTGGCGATCAGCTTGTAGTCCCGGGGCTGGTCGCCGGGGACATAGATGTAGACGTTCTTGCGGTGCAGGAACAGATATACGCCGCCCCCCACCAGCGCCGACAGCAGCAGTAACAGCAGGAGCGTGCCGCCGATGGCGGCAGCGTTGGTAACGGAGAAAAGGCCGCCCCGCTCTCCGACCGGCTGCTCCGTGGGCTGCGGGGTCTCAGGTACAATTTCCGTCCCCACATAGACCACCGTATAGGTGATGTTGTCCACCCCGGAGGCGGTTACGGTTCCTTTGTACTCTGCGGTGGTAACATAGCCGGTGGCAACCTGATAGCTTGTAGATGCGGAGTAGGTTGCCACCGCCTGATAGCTGGAAGGTGCCAGAACCTCACCCACCAAATCGGTGCCAATGACCTGCCACTCCACGTTGACAAGGCTGAGCGTCCTGCCGTCCTTGACTGTGGTGGCCGGGACATAGGACATATCGTTGCGATCCAGCGGGCCAATGGTTTTGGTGGCGGTCACCTTCCCGCTCTTGGTGGTATAGCCTGCCGCCTCGGTGACGATGGTAGTGTGATCCAGAGCCAGTTCACCGGAAAATTCTCCATCGTCATAGGGGATGCTGGGGGCCAGTTGCTCCAGGACGGCATTGAGATCCTTTTTCCCGGTTTCCACCGTCACTGTCTCGGTCACGGTCTTGCTCTCCAGGAAGGTATGTTCGTCCTTGGTGGTATAGGCCCAGGTATAAGTGAAGCCATCGTAATCAAACGATGGCTCCTTTAATACTTCCGGGTCTGTTTCGGGAGAGAGAACATAGGTTTTTACGATGCGCTGCTGGCCGTTCAAATTCTCCACCACTAAGCTTTCCGGAACTTCCGTAGCGAAAGCGGTGGTTGCAAGTGACAGCACCAGCAGCAGGGAAAGCGCCAGATGTCTCAGTCGCTTCATAATGCTGCTCCTTTACAGATTTTGTTTGATGATTCTCGTGATGATGCCGATGGCGACACCCTGCTCAGGGTCCAGCCGGGTTACGGAGAAACTGACGTCATCCCGTTTGCCGGGGGCACGCCGGTCATAGCAGGAATGGGCGATGGCGTTGACGCCGTTGTTGAGCCGGATATAGACCACGCCGCCTCGGATATCCGTCACCCGTCCGGCATAGCGTCCCCCAGGGGAGCATTTCTTCAGGTTGTCCTGATCGCCGGCCTTGAACACGCTGCGCACGTCCACGGTAATCGACAGATCCTCTGCGGTACTGCCGCTGATCTTGAGGACGCGAACCAGGATGCGGTCGCCCACGCTGTATTTCTCGGTAGCGTCGCCCACCCAGGAGCGGGACAGCCCACGGGCCACAATCGCACACTCCACGCCGAAGACTTCTACGCGGATGATCTTCTCAGCGACAGCCACCACCCTGGCCTGCACAACGCGGCCCTCATAGATCATGGGCTCGCCCAGTTCATCCTTATCCAGATAGAAGCTCTGCCGCTTGCGGTACATGGCGTCCTTACGGCTGCCCACGGCGCTGCGGCTCTTGTTGTCATGGCCCTTGACTACAAAGTCGATCTCAGAGCCCAGCCGGGTCATGAGGATACGGCGCAGGCGGTCCATTGTGTCCATATATTCAGGGCCGGTGGGGAGCTTGCCGGGATAGAGCAGCATCTCCTTGATGGGAATTGCCACCCGGAAGCCCTTATAGCTGACGATAGCCAGGGTCAGGCCGGATTCCGTCTGTTCCACACCGTCCAATGTACCGGTGAGGATGCGGCGGGTCCAGTCGGCATTCTGGATCTCGTGCCAGATAGCCGCTTCCCGGTCATCTTCCGTCTGAATCTCATCCCGGGCCTCAATGGTCAGCACCCGCTCCCGCTCCTGTGTCCGGCGTGCCGCAGCGGGGATAGTGGATGTGTCGGACGTCGGAGCGCGGCGGCGGCGGGATCGTGCGGTTCTGGGCGGCGCGTCTGCGGCATCGTTTGCAGGATTATCCTCTGAAGAAGAGGACAGACCCTCCGGCTCAGGGAGCGGTTCAGGTTCCGTACCGGGCGGCGGGGACAAGACAAGCGGATCGACACCGCTTTCACTGTCCTGCGTCTGTGCGCCGTTTACCTCGCTCCATTCATGGAGCAGCGCATCGTACTCAGGGTCAGCATCCTGAGCCGCATTGGGAGGCATCTCTTCGCTCGGAGCGCTTCCTTCAATGGGCGGGGCGTCCTCGGTGGGGAAATCGCCATCCGGAAGCGTTCCGCCATCGCCCGATCCCTCGGGAATAGGTTCCGCGCCTGTGGATTCTTCACCGCTGGACCCCTCACCAGCAGGTTCCTCACCAGCAGGTTCCTCACCAGCAGGTTCCTCACCAGCAGGTTCCTCGCCAATAGGTTCCTCGCCAGCGTCAGCGGCATTGCCATCCGGGTAAGGATTCTCGTCCGGCGGAAAATCGCCCCCGCCTTCCTCCGGGGGAAAATCGGCGTCCCCTGTTTCCTGGGGACGGTCAGCAGCTTCGGTCTCCAGGGGAAGGCCGGTCCCCTCCATCTCGCCGGATTCAGCGGAAAGGGCCTGCCCCTCCTGATTCCCGGCCAGAGGCTCCTCGGGGACGGTAGTTACATTTTTCTTTCTCGGCATGTGTAAAATCATTCCTCCTTTTTACATTTTGGTTTGGCTAATATGGAATCCTTGGTCGCCGTGACGACCCTGGGTGTTCCTGGAACTTTTGCCGGCGGTTCGGGGGCCGGCGTGGACTGAGGAGCCGCCGCAGATATTGGCTCCTCCGGCGGCTTTGCCGGTTCTTGAGCCGACGCTTTGGGCACCGTGGTTTTTCTCTGCCGCTGGGTTCTGGACACGGCAGGTTTTCGTGTGGCCTTATCCTCCACTTTGGGAGGAGCCACCTCTTCCTGTTGCTCCACCTCTTTGGGCGGAGCGGTTTTTTTGACAGGTTTTGTCTGCTTTTTCTTCTCCAAGGCAGCACGCCAGTCGGGAACATGGGAGGCGGCCTTGCTCGGTCGCAGTTTCTTCGCCTCCGGATGCTTGGAATAGTCGTACTTGTCCACCTCCAATACATTTTTGCCGCGTATGATGACCAGCGCACGGTCTACATCCATCCGCAGCACTTCGTCCATCGTCATCAGCCTGCGTTTGCCGACGCCGCTGGTTTCCCGATACTCCGGGGTATAGTTGGAAATGCGCCAAGTGCCCAGCTGCTTGGCCTTGCTGGTCACGGCGATGCTGGCTTCGCCGGTGCGCTGAGAAATAAAGTCCGCCGTCAGAGCGTCCGTACACCCCAGAAAAAGGGTAACATCACAGTTGCCCAAAATCTCCTGCCACTGATTCAGCGGATAGCGGTTTTGCAAACCCGCCAGATTCTGAAAGACGCAGGACATGGAGATATTCCGGGAGCGGATGACCGATATTTTTCGGCTGAGGTCGGGGATGACCCCGCAGGCGCATAGTTCCTCGCCCAGTACATGAACGGGGACAGGCAGGGCGCCGCCGGGACATTTCTGATCGGCATAACGCACCAGCCGGATGAACACAAAGGACAAAAACAGAGAGGACAGGAAATCGAAGGTACTGTCCTGGTCGCTGGTAATGCAGAAGTAGGCACAGGGCTGTTTGCCCGGCAGCTCCAGGTCGATCTCCGTATGCCCGGTGATCTCCCGGATATCGCTGTTCTGGAACACCTGGAGCCGGGAACCCAGGCCGATGATAACGCCGCCCCGCACGCTTTCCCCGGATTGCTTGAAGATGCTGTAGGGGGCCTTGGCCGGGTGGCTTACCGGCAGTACATCGAATAGGGCGTTCAGCTCCTTTTCGCTGCTCATGGTCAGCAGTTTGTAGACCTCTCCGATATTCTTTTTCTCTTTCGGGTAGCCCCGCTCCACATAGAGAACCAACGCTTTCAGGAGGTTCATCTCCGCATTATCCCAGAAATGATCTCCTTTGGCGCTGCCGGTGTTTTTAATGATAACGTCACAGAAAAGCTGCGCCATCAGTTCCTGCCCGTTGATCTCCGCCAGACAGTTCCAGGAATCGGAGCTGGCCGGTGTCACCAGATTGAACACCTTGACCGTGTAGCCCTGATCCCGCAAATATTCGCTGCTCTTTTCGTATAACTCCGATTTGGGATCACAGATAATGAGAGAATGCCGCCGGGCAACGCTCTGAAGGATCATATTCATGCAGAACGCGCGAGTCTTTTTGGAACCGCTGGCCCCATATACCGCAAGATTCCCATTGAACCGCGTCTTTTCCGGGACACACACCACCTGCCCGTCCAACTCGCCCAGGATGATGCCATGGTGCTTTTTGATATTGGAAACCAAATCCAGAACGCCTTTTAATTCTTTTTTGGACATGAAGCCTGCCGTGCCATAAGTTCCCTTGTTGGAATAAATGAGGTTGCGGTCACGGTCATATTCGCCGGTTTCGCTGTACCCCATACGCATCACCATAACGATTAGAAGTACCAGCAGGCCTATGCAGATACCAAGACCATAGAGGCCGTAAGGAAAATGGAAGGCGGCGGCAATGCAGATAAAGAAATTCCCGCTTGGAAACTGGGGAGCAGTGCCAAATGTGCCGCCTTCGGCCTGCCAGACATCGTAGTTATAAATGAACTGACTGATGTAGCCGCCTCCATAGAGCAGGGCGGCCAGTGCGATGGGCAGGATGACGGCGATTTTTATAATTTCTTTTCGGGAGATGGAAACACGCTCCTTTCACACGCCTCAAGGTCGAGGCACTGTAGTTGGACATGGGGGCCGCAGCAGCGGCGGTACGCCTCCTCCTGGAAATCGAAACAGATCACAAGGCCGTCCTTCTCGTGAATGGATAAGGCATTGTCAAAGCGCCGGAGCCGCGGCATATCGCAGGTATAGCCGAAAAGGACGGGAATATTTCCGGCTATGGCGTCGTTCTCGATAGGAAGGCCAGGGTCAGGAGGCTGTAAGTCCTCTGAAAGGATGTCATCCAGTGCGGCCCGGAGTTCACCGTCACAGAGCAGACGCAAAACCGCCTCCCCGTTGTGGTCGCACGTCAGGAAATAGAAATGCTCGAAACTGCCGTCCTGTAAGAAACGGTCGTTCGATGGGGAGCTGTCCGCGCCTACCATCGTATCAAGCCGCCCCATATCGGAGGCAAACACGATACCGCTGATTGGCGTGTCCATATACTGTGATGGGAGGCGGCATCGGCAGAGTTCTGTTTGCAGCGTGACCTTTAGCCGCATTTCCGCTTTATACTCCCACTTCATCTGATAGGGGCCTGTGTTGTAGGCAATAAAAATACCGCCGTCCGTCAAAAGGACGCCGGTTGAGCGAGAACTGCTGATTTTGTCCGCCTGACAGCCCATTTCTTTCATTTCGCGGGAATTGTAGTAGGCCGGCTGGCTGATACGGCAAGCGGACGGCGGGGGCACGGGTTGAAATACAGACGGCTTTTCCCATGAGAACACCAGGACGCCGGCATTATACATTGCCACCAGCACCTCGGCCATCCGATGAAGCCGCAGGCGCCGGGGGACTTCACTTTTCAGCCTGTTTGTTTCAGAACAACCCGTCAGGTATGGCGTAAACCTCTCTGGCTGATGATTCAGAAGCAGCCGTTTTGCGGCAGTGGTCAGGCGCAGGCCTCTCAGCCCATCACGATAATAAGTCCGAAGCAGCCCTTTTTGTTTGAGGGTTGTGACCATGCTTTCTATGTATGAGGCGCCACCCGGCAGATGCTTCAGATGCGCGGAAGGGTATTCGCCGCACACGGCGGTCAGGGTCAGCAGCAACCGGGGGAGCGTATCTTCAGCCGGCAGTTGGCGGACGGGCCTTCCCATGTTTCATCCCTCCACGGTACATTTTTTTACCGTATGTCGCTTTAACCCCGGTAAAATATTGAGCTGCTGGAAGCGGCTTAACCCTTGAATTGGTAAGGGTCTCAGCCTTCGACCGTATATCGGGAAAAACAGGCCGCAAAACGGCTGAAAATCCGATATGGTTTTCGCTACGCTTTTTGCGCTGCCAGCCATGCGGGAAATCGCTCCCGATCCATGATCGAGATACAGGTCTGATCCTCGCTCCCGAACATCGTTGTGTGGTAGGTATCGCAGAGTGCGCCGGTATCGTCCGTCAAAACAAAAGCGGCGATCACATCCTGGATCTGCTTCAGCTCCAAATTGTCATAGTCTCGAATCCGTCGCTCCGGCAGGTTCCGGTCATAGATGTGGGAGAACGCGATCACGCAATGCTGAAAGCGGGGAAGGGGATGGCCTCCCGCATATTGGGAGAGGGCGGCGCCCAGCGAATCCAGAAGATACTCCGCGCTTTGCCACGACTTGCGCTTGGGCAGCAGGCCAGGCAGCGTGACCTTAAAAACGCCATCCTCACAGCCAACCCTGATCCCCTGTGCAGTGGCGGCGGAGGCCAGATATTCAGCCTTTTTGATGGCTGTACTGGAATAAATGAGATGCCGCAAACGGCAGGTAACCTTTTCTGCCCGGAGGGCGGCGTCGGTAGACAACACTTCATAGTTATCCGGGTAACGCTGGATGTCGGTGGTATTCATGGCATACAGGGCATTGGTAAGACGCTGAATATCGTCCAAAATGGACGATATTCGCTGGGAAATCATGCTTCGGTTCAATATTTCACCTCTTATTCTTTTTGATAGTATTGTACTTCCCCCGTAGGCGCAACAGCGCAGTAGCCGCTGGCATGGGGGATTTGCAGTTCCTCGATCTGGCTGGGTTCATCTACCAGGACAAGATAGTGGGAAGGCTGCTCTCCGGCAGAGGAAAGCACATGGGACACCAGCACTTCTTTTCCTTGGGCGGCGTGAATAATTTCGTAAACCTCGCCATCGGCGAAAAAGATGATTTTCGCCGGATAGTCGCCTACCGAATGAAACTCCACCTGGTCAATGAAGTCCGCCAGAACCCATACCGCCGCAAAAAGGCCCTGATCCATGTCCTCCAGTGCGTCCGGAGTGGCACAGTAATAACGCCCGTCCTCAGAGAGCCAGACGCGCTGCTGCTTCACCAGATAGGCCAGCAAACCTTTGACCTTATCCCGCTCCCGTGCGTATTTGCTCGGATGGAGCCGCAGAATCTGTTCCTCTGTCAGCACCCGATACATAGATATGTCCCGCAAGATAGCGGTGGCCTCCCGGCCATAAATCTGTTCGCGTGTTTTCATTGGCTGTTCACCCCTAAAACATATTAGCGCCATATAAAAAGCATATTGTTTACAGGTATGGCGTTGGATTTCCGCATAAAGTCCTTATAAAAAGCATATTACACGACTTGCACATATAAAGACCGTGTTCGGATCGTATTACGCCACAGGCGCCGCCTGTGTCTTGTCCAACAACTCTTGCAGTTCCCGGCGATCCGTGGTAATCAGTTCTTTCTCCATCTGGCTGCACTTGATCTCCACCGTCACATTATTATTGTTGGTACTGATAAGGCCGCTGCCTCGCTCGAAGTGAGTAATCTCCATGACCTCCGCTTCGGACAGGTGCAGGATGGACTGAACGCGCCGGGCCTCCTCGTCCTCCAGATTGAGCAGTATCTTGGTCTTGGCGTTGTTGATGATGCCCTTGCCGTACTTGCCGTCCTCCAGAGCGAAGAAGTCGTTGATGTCCTGGGTGGCACAGATGGCGGAGCCGCCATAGCCACGGATGATTTTGAAGATTTCCAGAACGAACTCCGCCGCCAGACGGTTGCTGTTGGCACCGATTAACTGCCAGCACTCGTCGATGAAAATGGCCTTTTCTTCGGTGCGGTTCTCCTTGGCCTTGTCCCAAACATAGTCCAGGGCCACGAACATTCCTACCGTCAGCAGATCGCCGGTCAGCTCGGAGATGTCCAGCACCGTGTACTTGTTGTCCAACGATACGTTGGTTTGCTGGTTAAAGGTGCGGGCAGAGCCGTGAACCAGACGGTTGATGATATTCGCCAGCCGCTTGGTTTCAGCGGACTCCTTCAGCACCTCGTACAAATCACCCAGCACCGGCATTGTTCGGTAGCGGCTGGGGTCGTCCGGGTCATCCAGAGTGCAGTTCTCATGGGTGATTCCTTTCAGGGCATAGGTGCGGATCATGGCATCGTCCAGAAGCTGCCGCTCCTCATGGTTCATGTCGGGAATGAGCAGGCTGAAGAAGATATGGAGCCGCTGAATTTTTGCCGCCAGCAGGGATTTTTCCACGCCAGGGCCGTCCAGCAGCTCGTCCACCGACTTGTCCACCTTGCGGATCTCCATAACATTGATACAGTTTCTGGAGGCCGGAGAAATCTGAATGAACTCCCCGCCGATATTGGAGCAGGCACGGTGGAACTCATGACCTTTTAGCGGAGCCACAATAAACACCTGGATACCCTTGCGCCGCATACGGGTCGCCATCAGCTGCATGGTAAAGCTCTTGCCTGCGCCGCTGGTGCCCAAAATGGCAATGTTGGCGTTCTTATAGACCCGGGAATCAAAGATGTCTACAATAATGAGGGAGTTGTTGTGCTTGTTTACTCCCAACAAGATGCCGTTGTCATCGCACATCTCATAGGAGGTAAAGGGGTAGCAGCTTGCCGCGCCCAAGGTCAAGACATTGCGGCGGGAACGCTCATAGAGGTGCTTTTCCAGCGAAACCAGCGGGAGTGAAGATAAAAAAGCCTGCTCCTCACAAAAGGAACAGGGCTGTACGTCCATATCCTGCGACAACAGGAGTTTTTTCATCTCCGCGCACTTCCACTCCAGATCCTCCACATTGGAGGCGGTGATAGTCACCAGCAGATTGAGGTAGTAAAAATCCTCGTTGTTGGATAGACCGTCTTTGAGAAAATAACCGCTGCGGATAGCGCCGTCCAAATCATCGAAATCCGTGTTGGTGTCGCTGGTTTCCTTGATTTTGCTGCGGTTGATGCGGAGCTGCTGGCCCAGCTTGCGAATCATACGGTCTTTGGGCTGGCGGGTAAGGAACATATCCAGGTCGATGCCGTCTCCAGCATTTACCAACAGGCTCAGCCACCCGGCCGGCACCTGGGACTTGTACCCCCCGGATGGAATCAGCAGATAGGCGTAGTACACGCCATCAATGCAGATATACCGTCCGTGGGACAGGTCGATCTGGGACGGGGCATAGAACTCGTTGACCGGAATGTCCTCCATCGACCGGCCTGCCGCCATATACTCCGCCGCCACTCGCTTGATCTTTTCAGCGAAAGGCTTGTCGTTGCTCTCCTGGCGGCAGAGGACATGATACAGAATCTCAGCCGTGGCTTCATTTTCATCCTCATGGTTCAGCACCACCGTATTTCCGCACTGGCGGAGATAGTTGGCGGCTGTCCGGGCGGCTGTCTGCAAAGAGGAAATTGCCTCATCTTCTTCGTGTCCCCGTTTGGTTCCAGGCAGCGGCTCATGCTCAAAGATTAGAAAGAACCGCCGCGTGATAGCTTCCCGTGAACCCAGCCGGCGGATAAGCCGCAGGTAATCCTCCTGAAGCTCACGGCAGTGAGCATTCGTTTCCTGAGCCAATTCCCGCCGTACCGTCTGCACATGGCGGTCGATGTCCGCCCGCTTTGTCAGTACCTTGAACTGCACCTTCACCGGTGCGATTTTCAAATAGCTGATAAACGAGTATATGATATTCCGCTGTTCCTGGGCGCTTCGGAGGAGAAAGTTGACCGGGATGACCTCCAGCACTTTGACATAGCGGTGATCCCGGGTGTAGATGACCCCGTTTTGAATCTTTTCCACAGGAACATAGTCTGCCAACGGATTGAGCGGTTTCACCTCCGGGGGCAGAAAGGTCTTGAACTGGTCTACCTTCCGCGCCTTAATATCCACCTGCAAGCGGTGGCGGCTTTTGGGCTGTTCCTCTGCATCCTCCATCTTTGGTTGTGCGGGTCTTTGCGCCCAGCTGGGAAGCAGGCTCTTTTTACTCTCGCCATCCTTACCCAATATCCGGCGATTGCGGAGATAGTTGAAGAATTGGAGGATGAACTCGGAAAGACTGCCGCCGCCTACTCCAATCAGCGCCAGCAGCACCAGCGGCAGAGTGGTCAGGCACAGAATGATAATGCGCATAGTGAGCGAGAGAGCCAGGTGCATTACGGGGACAGCGGTCAGCGCACCCAGGATGCCGGCTTCGATGACATTCCGGGTTTTGAACATGCCGCCCAGCAGAGTACCGCCCTCAATAAAATTAGGGGGAATCAAATAAGTATCCCGTTCTTCTTGTCTCATAGGCGCTCCTTACATCCGATCCTTCCGTTTAGGCGGGTCGGGCATTTTTTTGACGATTTTTTCATGGTAGGCAACCTTGTCACCATCGGCCATATAGGGATTTCGCTCCACCGCATCCTGGGCATATTGCTTATACCACTGGGTTCCATCGGCGGTGAAAATTTTCTGGAACTCGCCTTGAGGAACTGCATACTGCTCTACATGGTACATGGCAAAAGGCAGGCTCTCTGAACTCCCAGCCGCAGTTTCCACACCGGTGATTCGGCCCCTTCCAATCTCCACATCGGAATAGCGAGGAGCCTCCCGTGTCGTTTCCTGAATGGCCGTATGGCCCATGTAGGAGGACAGGGATTGGGCGGCCATGTCGCCGGTAATACTGCCGGCCACTTCACCTCGGGCCACGGTGCCGATGATGTCATTGGCAAAGCTGCCTCCCGCCGCCAAGGATTTAGAGAAAATTGCGCCGCCTAAGCTGGGAATCATCGGGGCCGATGCGTGGGTATGGTGAGTACGGTTTGTCGTTGTATGGGTACGATCCACGATGGAAGATGCAGAGGCTGTCTGCTCGGTCTGCCTATTTGTAGCTGTCTGTGTACCTGTGACAGTCTGTGTAGTCGTTACAGTCTGCGTATTCGTGGAACTTTGCGTATTGCTCTGCCGTTCACTGCCGGTAATGACCACTCCCTCCTGGAGTGGTTCAATCCCCGGGCCGATTGGCGCGGTGCTATCTCCTTGGGGGATATTGAGAACCGTTCCATCGTCACTTGCCGCTATGCTCTCCGATATTGACACGCTTTCTGCTTGGGAAACAATAGGAGCAGCTTCGACCGGCCCCGGCGCATCCGGTATAGAAGAATCAGCCTGGGGGATATTCAGTACCGCACCATTGTCCTGGTCTGTGCCGGATGGCGTATTAGCAGACGGTGCGATGGACGGAGAAGCGCCGCCATCGGTGACAATCACGCCCTCCTTGGGCGGGGTCCCCACGACTGCGCTGCCGCCGGCATGGATGTCAACACCTCCGGTATGAACGCTGCTATCGACAGATGCCCCAGGCCCATGCGGAGCTTCCGGGGGAGATGCTGCCGCCGCTGTTGCTGCCGCAGACTGCCGTACACCGGATTGCATTGTATGGACAGCGGAGGTCTGGTGTGTCGCCGTTTTAACCGCACTGTTTGTTACATGACGGCTAACTACACCTGCCAAACCGCCTTTTAGGAACCAACCGGAATTGCCGCCTCCGCTTCCCACAGAACCAGAGGCACCAGAATGCCCGCCGCCTCTTGCGCCACGACCACCACCGACTACCATCGTGACCGCCCGCATAGCGACCATGGCTTCCGCCAACAGGGAACCGCCTGTGCGGCCTACATTGACACCGAGGCTTGCCATGAAGCTGTCGATTTTCTGCGACACTTTCAAAAATGCCACAGCGCAGAGAAACCAAATCAGCACATTTCCAGCTACCTCCGCCTTGCTGGAGGCCGCCACCTGAGCCTCAACCTCGCTTTCTGTGATAGCAAAGGCCGGGACGCAAAGGGCCGCTGCCAGGAGCGACACCAACAGCAACGTAGAGAAAATTCGTATGATTTTTTTCGTTTCGACTCCTCCTTACAGGGACAGCGGATTTGCGATAAAGGCGCCCACCATGCTGACAAACAGCCGTAAGCACCATGCGTTCATCAGCAGCAAGAAAATCTGCCCCGCAAACATCCGGCACCAGCTTTTGAAGATGTTGGATGTGGCCTGGGACGCACCCATAGCGAATGCGACCGGCGCGGTAAACACCAGAACGCCCAGCAGCACATACCGCTCCGCCGCCTCGCACAGCAGCTTCAGATAATTCCACGCCAGAATCAGCAGCAGGATCAGGACGATCAGAGCCACACCTCCATTAGCGCATACGCCGATGATCGTGAGCAGCACGGAATTGAAATCCGCAAAGCTCAGGCTGGGCAGCGAAGAAGACAGTATCCAGTCATAGGGCGTGCCGCCGATATCCAGCGCCAGGTCTACAATTTGGTTGGAGTAGTAGGCCAAAAGGATAAACAGGACGGAGCGGAGGCTCAATTTAATCGGGTCCTCCGCCTCAGAGCCTGTCCCCAGGCCAAAGTTTTTGAACAGATTCCAGACCCACAGCAGGAGGATCAGCCCAATAGCAAGCGCGACGAAGCTATCGTACATCGTCTCTGCCGCCGGAAAGTACCGCAGGAACACACTCATGTCACAGCCTAAAGCGCCCAAAACTGATGTGTTGATTAAATCCAGGCCGTACATGATTTGCTCCGCGATCCATTCTACGATGCCGTCTAAGATACCCATAGGGCCTTACGGTGTATACTGGCCGCCGGAGAAGAACGGGGTGATATAGCTCATAATAAAGCCCAGGGAGTTCAGGATGATCCAGGTGATGACGATACGCTTCAGCCAGGCCCGGGATTCATCCACTGTCCGCCCGGAACGGGAGAAGTTCATCATCAGCAGGGCCACGGCAGCGGTAACGATAGCTGCGATGGTGGAAATGCCGAGGATCTGGGTATAGACGTCCTTCATCACCTCGCTGGCCTTGGTCCAGAGGGTGTCCGCCGCGAAAGCGGACTGGCAGAGCATCGGGAGCAGGCTCGTTCCGAGGAACCCGGTATAAAGGATGCGGCCGTAGTCCCTGTGCTCCTTCAGCCTGTTCCCGGACTCTCTCGCGGGGGGAACGTTTTTCTTGTTCAAATAGTTGCCTCCTTTTCATTTTTCCGCTGGAAAACGAAAACGGCATCCAATCTCTCGGATGCCGTTTGGCTGCTGTGGAGGGACAAAAAAGGGACGCCCTCAAGCGCCCCTCCGTAGCCGTTTTCATTTTTGATTACAGTTTTGAGCATGATTATCTTAACATATATAGATTCCCATGTCAATTCCAATACCGTCCCAATTCAGTACCAAAACCGTCCCAATTTTGTACCACTCCACAGATTTTATCCAATTTGACTTTCAAAGAGAACATTTGTCAAGGGGGATTTCACCACAAAAAAGAAATTCCAAACAAATTAGGAATTGTCAATATATTTGATCCAAATATTTCTGTAATTCGTCAAAATTGTAATTGCTTTTTAATGCAGGACCTTCTTTGATTACAGATTCCCTACATTCTTTCTGAATATCTTCGACTATGGTTCCAAATCCTCCACCACCATGTGTGCAAAAAGGTATGATCGTTTTCCCTTTCAAATCCACTTTCCTTAAAAAGGAAAGTACCGGAGGAGCAAAAGACTTCAGCCAATTAGGTGAGCCTATAAAAACAGTGTCGGTATCATCAATACTTTCTCCTCCTTCTAACAATGGAGGGCAATATCCTCTCTCTATTTCTTCTCTGACTTCTTTTACTGCTGTATTATACGAAAATGAATATGGTTTTTTGGGCTTTAGTTCTCTTAAATTGCCGCCTACGATCAATGCAATATCTTCTGCTAACCTTTTTGTCGTTCCAGAATAGGAATAATAAACGATTAGTGGTCTCATTTCAATCCTCCAAATAAATTCTCATTCGTCGAATAGAGTATACCATCAATGCTGACGACATTCAACCCACATCTATAACCGCTGATGGTAGTAGTAAGCAATGCCCCGGTATATACCCGGCGCAGCTTCTTGGTGGCCGACGGCCCCCAAGCCCCCAGTGCATCGGCGCAGCTCCGCCCGATGCAAAAGCCGCCGTTGGCGCCTGCTGGCATATACCGGCAGGGAAGGACATCCCCAGCGCAGCCGCCCCCCGGAGGGCGCACGGCTACCGCCAGGCAGTACCACCATAGGCCCTGGCCGGTGGTGAATAAGTGCGAATCTTCGAGAAGGCCAGCAAAGATGAGGGAGCGCCCAGGTCATCCCCGGACGCTCCCGCTTTGGGTTACCTGCTGGCCGATCACCGCCTTTCCAGCCTGTGCCATTCTGCCACAAATGAACCGCAGTCAATGTAATGTAGTGGTCTGGTGAAACCACCCTTTATACATTACATCCCATGATATGATCCTCTCCTCATCGCCCGCAGCACCTCTTATATTTCTTCCCGCTGCCGCAGGGGCACGGCGCGTTGCGGCTGATCTTCTTCTCCGGTATCTGCTGCGGCGGCATACCTCCGGTGATCTCCGCTATCTGACGGAGCAAGTCAAATCGCAATCCCTCACTGGGTATATTCTCCATTGCAAGGATACCCTTTCGCAATTCCTCCGCATCCATTGTCCCGTCTGACAGAGCTTTGCGGATGTTGGGCCCGAAGGTGAGGGATTTTATTCCACGCTCCTCCGGGGGGATCGTAGCGGCGATCTCGTTCGGGGTATGGCCCCGGTTGCACTGCATACGGAGATTATTGTGGAAAGCATTATAACAGGAGAGAAAATGATTAAAGTCGTCATCCCCATCGAATTGAAAGCCTAATCGGTTTACCTCATCTATCACATCGGAGAGAGAGGATGTAACAAAACGCATTTTCAGTATCAAATCCGCAAATGCCGCCCGCTCTAAATCAGGGCTGTCAGTTTTGCTGCGGAGGAAACCTGTAAACGCTTCATACTCCGCCGTTGGCTCGCAATAAAGCATATCATCATATTTGAGCAGCTCCTTTTTCGGCGGAACATAGTAGGGCTTTCCCTGCTGTATTCTCTGGGTTTCCTCGAAGACGGCCACATCGTCCGACAGCAAGAACACATCGATCAGTTCCCGGTCAAGAGGGTCGGAGGGTGTGCCGCCTGTATAAAGTTCCTCCGCGCCAAGGATATAGTAATCCTCCTCTTCGTGCCGAGCGATCTCCGCAAAGGAAAGCAATTCTTCCTCGGTGAACCGGTTATGATTTTGCTCCTGGATTATTTCAAATACTTTTCTGAGCGGGATGATACCGTATAAGTTTGCCATGGCGTTAAAATACTTCCGAAGCATACGGGAAACCGTATCCGGCAAGGGTATCTCACGATAGAGAATGTTCAACCTGCGCCGGGAATAAGCCTCGGGAAAAAGAATATACCCGTCATTCTTTTTATCTGTCATAGAGAAACCCCTCTCCATTTTCAGCTGATATACGGAGTGTAGCTGTATAGCATACTATACCACATATTTGGATTGCCAGTAAAGCCATATATGCGGAAAAACGGCCCATGCGCTTCAAAATTCTGAGCGCACGGGCCGCTTTTCATTGGATGGCGTCTTTTAATGCCTTACCGGCCTTAAACGCGGGAGATTTGGAAGCTGGAATTTGGATGGGTTCTTTCGTTTTGGGGTTGCGTCCGCTTCGGGCGGCACGCTCCTTTACTTCAAATGTACCAAAGCCCACCAGCTGTACCTTATCGCCAGCCTTCAGGGCATCCTCGACTGCTTCCAACGCAGCGCTCAAAGCCGCCTCACAGTCCTTTTTGGACAGGCCGGATTTTTCCGCCATGCAGGTTACCATTTCACTTCTGTTCATTCGTGCGCTCCTTAATGAAATATTTGTTGGGATACGGGACTTATTATATCCGTTCTTGCAGAGAACCGCAACCCATTTTTACATTTCTTCATCTGTCTGCGGGAATACCTCAGTCAATAAATCAAGGCAGTCCTTGGAAGAATAACCCCATAAAATAGAACTCAGGGCTTCCACCGCCTTTTCACGCTTACGGTAATAAGTCGTTCTGCTGATGTCCCGGATGTACGGTTGAAGCTGTTCAATGATGATATTGATATTTTCGACCTTCTGGGGAGAGAGATAGGTGTAGTACAGAATCCAATAGTACGCTTCACCGTTTTTATGTTTCGTGCGAAGAAGATCGGCTGCGCTGTCCACAAGGGAAAGCATTTTCCGGCTCCGCTCAATGCAGCGGGCGTGGTTCTCAATCTGCGTTCCGCTCAAATCAGCGCCGGCCATGTAAACGGACTCCAAAAAATCATCCACGCTGCTGCCATACTCGCACTCAAACTCTTTCCTCAACTGTTGAACGGACAGCTCCATGCTCCAGATCACATCACGGTACTTTTTCAGCAGTCGCCAGGTATCATGATAACGGGAATCCTGCTCCACACTCTTATGTACTCGTTTACCTGCCATGTTTCATTTTCCTCCCTGTTACTTCGTCATAATCTTCCCAGCGACATGAGTTAAATGCCGCTTTGATATTGACCCATCGTGCGAATTTACGTTGTTCCTCCGATGGCTCTCCACCGTCAAAGTCCCGGTAGGGCTGTGCAAATGGGGTAATGCCCATATCCCGCAGCGCAAGCACCCGTTGATGAGCGTCTGCTACATCCCGCACTAAAACGTAGGCCCAAAGGCGGGACTTTGCAACGCCGGCTTCCCGAAGATACGCTGCAGCCTGCTCCACCACAGGGAGCATAGCGTTGGAATCACAGGACAGACGGACAAAGCGTATCCAGTGCAGTTTTGCCAGCAAAACAGCAGTTTGCGGAGTAATCAACCGGGCATCTAACCCTTGATTGAAGTCCACCCAAATCTTTTGCTCTCCCATACGCTCGATCTGTTCCAACCCAAAATCGGAGGCCAGGACGTTATTGTCTAAAAAGACAATTTCCCGGCTGTCGGGCCGCCGAATGTCCTCCCATTTGGCAGCTGGCCGGATATAGCCCTCTTTACGGGGAACTATGCACCAGGGACATTTGCGAATGCAGCCCCGTGTTAGAAAACCGATTGCCCTTGGATAACTCGGATAGATGCTGTAATCCGGTGCTGTGGCTTCCACTTCCGGCGGCAGCGAATGGTAATCCTTGTAGCCCGTTCCGCCAGTGATCACTTCATCAGCATGGATTGGCATAACAAAATCAGGAGTGAATGTAAAAACTTTGGACAAATATACCCGGTCATAGTGCGTAAAGCCGTTCCACCACTCTACGGAGTCCCCTTGCTGCTTATGCCAGGCAGATAACCGCATGAGGGCCAAATTAGGAAAATTATGCGAATCCACATCGACAATCCCGATTTTCATACTCCAGTCCCCCCTTGTCCATACTCTGCCATGTCATGAGCTACCAGAGAGGCGTAATACTGGCCTATTGTGGAGGGAGCGTTGTAGAGTGCAGAAAGGGTATAGGCCTTGATATTTCCTACCAGCGTTGTGTTTTTTTGCAGGCACTCCATGACGTAGACAATGTGCTCTTTGTCCAGTTTCAGGAATCGACCACGAACCAAGTCGATGGGAGTATCTTCCTGATTGACCCGAATTGTCTCTCGTCCGGAGCAGCAGACTTCCACGATCAGGTCTACATAGCCGTCAATCAGATCCTGCTCGTAGGGATGCTCCTGAAGCAGCAGGTCGTAGTCAATGTTTTGACAGATCAATGCTCTGTAGGTATCCATCTGATCCATCCTATCCCGTCTCGGTCGTGGCCGCCGAGGAACTGGTTGCGGCACGGGGGTAGGGGGATGGATAGAAGACTCAGTATCACTCAATTCAGTATTATTCATATCAGTCTTATTAGTGTCGGAAATGGCGAAGTCTTGGCCTCGGCTTTCCAGAAGTCTTGACTTCGGTTTTTCAGAAGTCAAGACTTCCGCTCCTCTACGAAGTCCAGACTTCGGAATTTCAGAAGTCTGGGCAGGTGGTGTGGTTGGCTCTGCCGGAGGTTTCTGGTCAGGCTCTTGGGGCAGAGTGAAATTCATAACATAAATCCTTGTGGGCTTGCCCTGACCTTGCTTGCGGCGTTCAATAAGCCCGATTCCGTTTGGCTTATCCAATTCCTTGAAAAGCCGGATGACTTTGTCCTTGCCGCTGTTTAGCATCTCAACTGCGTCCTCTAACGTGAAGTAGATATAAACCTTTCCGCCCTTGTCCAGCCACCCATTACGGACAGAAAGGCTCATGCGATCCAGCATCAAGCCATAGAGCACCTTGGCCTCTATGGACACGCCTTTGAAGCGCCGATCTGTGAACAAGGTTTTGGGGATTCGATAGAAACTGTACTGCTCGGCTTCCGTGCCGTAATAATAATCCAGCTCCAATGACATGGTGAGCCCTCCGTTTCGTCCTCAAAACGCAAAAGCTCCCCTGACGGATTGCTTTCATCCGTCAGGGGGCTGCGTTTGTGAGAAATGTGGATAAAGAAAAAGAGCCACCCAGAAACCGACATAAATCGTCGATTTCTGGGTGGCATATGGCTTTCTGGTGGTATACTACTTCCAACCGGCGAAAACCAAACCGGCGGCGTAAGATGAGTCTTTTCGACTGTCACCCCCTGTCGTTTATTTGCTGCCATAGGTGAACCAAATCAGCGCAACCGCTTGATACATAAGGGCTTGCTGGTTTAGTCCTATTATGGCACAGTCGTTGCTCAGCATTCGATCAATGGTAGAGGTGCTCCACTCCGATTTACCTGTTACTGTTTTGATCCCATGTTTCTCCAGATACCGCTTAATCTTGCGTACCCCGTTACCTTGAATGTAGAGATCGAAGATTTTGCGCACGATCTCAGCTTCCTCCGGCACGATTTGTAGGATGCCGTCCGGCCCTTTGGTGTAGCCGAGGAACTGTGTGTGGTTCAACACAGTTTTTCCACTTCTCATGCGATGGCGGATGCCGAATTTGATATTCTCACTGCGAAAGTGGCTTTCGGCCTGCGCAAGGGCCGCAAGCTGGTCGATCATGCTGTCACTGACATTCAAAGTATTCAGTCCTCCATTCTCGATGTAAACCCCGATATTCATTTTCTTCAACCTCCTGATTTGACGAATGGTTTCCAATGCGTCCCGGCCAAAACGGCTTAGGGACTTCACAAGAATCAAGTCTATTTTTCTTTTGCTGCAGTCTTTCATAAGCTTTTGATAGCTGGGACGCTGATTAGTACGAGTACCGGATGCAGTGTCGGAATACACAGCAACCAGTACCCAATTGGGATGGTTTTGAATGTAGTTTGTATAGTAGCTGATTTGGGTTGCCAGACTGTGCTGCTGTTCCTCATGCTTTGTGCTGACACGGCAATAGGTTGCAACCCGGAGCGGCCGTTTTTCTGCTGGCATCTGCTGCGCTGCTTCTGGAATCTTAGTTACTCTCTTTGGCATAACAAAACCTCCATGATAATTGCTGAATAGCAGTATATCATGGAGGCTTGAAATTAGAAAAGCTACATTTCAACCCTGTGTAACAAGGTTAAAATGTAGCTTTCAACATGGGTTGTCACTATGAAATCACTATTTCTGAAAAGCGTTGCAGCACAATGGTTTTCGAATCATCAAAGCAACCATATCCATCACGCACTGTAGCGGATTTGGCTGAGCTATAAAATAATCGCTATCAGCAGTTGCTTATTATGTGCATTACGGTTTTAAGATAAAACAGATTCACCCCTTCGCCAAAGCTGGTGGAGGGGTAAATCTGTTCATACCTTTTTACACTTAGGAACTGCTAACTTTAATCTGTCTATCGGCTTGATCGCTCAAATCTCCATATCCAGCAGATAGGAGGACAAGCCTTTGCCATGCATATCCACAGACAGGGATCGGGTGACGCCGCCGCCCAGAGCGGCGTACATCACGAAGTTCAGTGCGTGGATATTGGGCAGCTCATAGCGGACCACCTCGCCGTGTACCATGCCCTTGAAGTGCTCCTTCACCCGTTCGGGGGTAACCTTTTCCTGGATCAGTTCAAAATCCTTGGCGTCGTAAGCGATGAGGGACACGTTGGAGATGTTGCCCTTGTCGCCGGTGCGGGAGTGCGCAATTTCCCAGAGTTTCATAGTGACGTTTCTCCTTTCTGTCCCTTTAGACCTCAAATACTTCCACTTCGGGCTTCACATCATAGCGGCTTACCAGGATGGAGGCCACAGACACGATATCCCGGGTGCGCTTCACTGCGCCGCAGCCCCCGGCAGGGCCGTTGGTGTACAGCGCCTCCACCTCGTTGGGCACCAGGTCGGCGATGGCCTTTGTCTTGGCCCGGCCCGCCACCCGGACGCGCACCTCGGAGGGTTCGCCGTTATACTGGTAATCCGGGTTCCAGTACAGGCTGTTGCAGCCGATGATGTCAAACTTCAGCTCATCGAACTGGCCGGGAGCCACCAGCTCCAGCCGCTCCTTCATGATTTCCAGCGCCAGCTTGGCCCGCTCCAGACAGCCGGGGCCGCCGTAGCTGATTTCACCGTCGCCGATGAAGCAGTCCCGGTAGCCGATGGAGCACTTGAAGGTCTCAGTCTTGGGCTTGCCGGTGACACCGGTGACCACAACCTTGTCCTTCTCCACCTCGGTGAAAGCGATCTGCTTGCAGTCGGCCACCACATCGGGGGTAAAGTAGTTTTCGGGGTCGTGGATCTCGTAGCAGATCTGCTCGGAGCAGGTCTCCACCGTCACCAGACCGCCCGCCTCGGGCACCTTGGTGACAAAGAAGGAGCCGTCCTCCGCAATCTCAATGATGGGGAAGCCCAGGTGGCCCACGCCGGGGACGTCCTTCTTGCCCGGTTCGGCAAAGTAGCCGCCGGTGACCTGCCCGCCGCACTCCAGCAGGTGGCCCATGATGGTGCCCTTGCCCAGCTTGTCCCAGTCCTCCAGCGACCAGCCGAACTCGTGGATGGCGGGGGCCATGAAGATGGCCGGGTCGGCCACACGGCCGGTGATCACCACGTCCGCACCCTGCTCCAGCGCTTTGAGGATGCCCTCCACGCCCATATAGGCGTTGGCGGACACGATCTCACCGGGGAGCTTGGACAGGGGCTCATGTGTCTCCCAAACCTCGGTGTCCATGTACTTGTCGATGACGGGCAGCAGGTCGTCGCCGGTGACGCAGGCGATCTTCATGCCGGTGAGGCCGTGCTTGCGGGCAATCTCCACGCACTTGGCGGCGGCGGCCTGGGGGTTGGCGGAGCCCATGTTGGTGATGAGCTTCACCTTGTGCTCCCAGCACAGGGGCAGGGCCTTCTCCATGCGGTACTCCAGCAGGCCGTTGTAGCCTTTGCTGGGGTCCTTGAGCTTGGCCTGCTGGCCGATGGCAATGGTGCGTTCGGCCAGACACTCATAGCTGATGTAGTCCAGATTGCCCTTTTCGATGAGCTCCAGGGAGGGCTCCAGGCGGTCGCCGGCGTACCCGGCGCCGGAGCCGATGCGGATGGATTTCATGCGCAGTCGCTTCCTTTCAAAATGATGTTGTAGTTCAGCGGTTTACCTCAGATGGACACGCCGCCGGTGAGGACGGCAATGACAAGCATGATGATGGTGACAAGGAAGGCCAGGGGAATGGTCTTTTTCTGGTGCTCGCCGAAGTCCACCCCGGCCAAGCCGATCAGCAGGAACGTGGAGGCGGTCAGCGGGGAGACGGGGAAGCCGGTGGTCATCTGGCCCAGGATGGCGGCGCGGCCCACAGATACGCCGGACACGCCGAAGCCCTCGGCAGTTTCCGCCAGCACAGGCAGTACGCCGTAGTAGAAGGAATCGGGGTCAAAGAGCAGGGAGGCAGGCATACCGATGATGCCGGTGATCACCGGGAAGAAGCGGCCCAGGGAGGCGGGGATGATGGACACCAGGGCGTCGGCCATGGCGGTGATCATGCCGGTGCCCTTCATGATGCCGGTGAAGCAGCCGGCGGCGAACAGCACCGAGCACATCATCAGGCAGCTCTTGGCGTGGGCGTCCACCCGGGACTTGGAATCGGCTACCTTGGGGTAGTTGATGAGGGTGGCCAGCACGTAGAACACCATGAAGATCACGGCCGGGGCAAAGCCGGATTTCAGCAGGCAGGCGATGGCGGCGACGATCAGGATGATATTCACCCAGAACAGATGGGGGCGGAGCAGGGCCTTCTCGTCGTCGGACAGCTCGGGCTCCACATATCTGCTCCCCTCCAGGGCCACGGAGCCCAGACGGGCCTTTTCCGCGCGGCCCAGGAGCACAGCGATGACCAGGACGCACACCAGACCTCCGATCACAGCGGGGAGCACCGGCATGAAGAAGGCCACAGGGTCGCTCAGCTCTCCCTCGGGGGTGAGGGCGGCGGCGGCGCGGATGGTGGGGCCACCCCAGGGCAGGATGTTCATGGTGCCTGCGGACAGGGCCACAATGGAGGCCAGGGTGGTGCGCTTCATGCCCAGCGCGTCATACAGCGGCAGCAGGGCGGGGACGCAGATCAGGAAGGTGACCGCACCGGAGCCGTCCAGGTGGACGATAGCGGCCAGAACTGCGGTGCCAATGGCGATCTTGATGGGGTCGGTGCCCACCAGGTCCAGCACCTTCTTGATGATGGGGCGGAAGGTACCAGCGTCGGTGAGGATGCCGAAGAACAGGATGGAAAAGATGAACATGACGCCGGTGGCGGCTACGGAGCCGATGCCTGCACTGCCGGTGATGAAGCCGCCCAGCTTCTTGAAGTTGGCGAAGAAGTCAATGACGCCGGGGGCGTTTTCCGGATCGGTCACAAAGAAGAAGCAGGAAATGATGCCGGTGACCACGGGCACGGCGATGAGGGCCACCAGAGGGGAAGCCTTTTTGGTCATGATCAGGACCAGCATGAGCACCACAGTCAGAAAGCCGAGAAACGCTAACATGGATAAACCTCCTCTTTTCGTTTGCGTGCATTGCACTTGTAGCTACACTGCCTAAATAACGCAAGGCGCGTGCCAAATCAAGGAGATCGCAGAAAAGTTTTGGAAAGCGTTGGGGCGCAGGGGAGCGCGGCTTCCAGGACTGCTTCTTCCCAAAAGCAGTCGCCGCCCGATGTTCTAAAAATTTAGAATAACGGGCGGCGATTTTTGCTGAAAATGGACCGTCGGACGTTGCGCCGCAAGCGGTTCTAAAAATCAAGAATATATTTCTAAAATATTAGAACTATTTGCGGCCCAATTTGTTGTATAAGGTTGCCAGCGAGATGCCCAGCTCCGCCGCCGCTTTTTTCTTGCCCTCCAGGGTGTCACCATACTGCTGGAGGAGCTTTTTGATCTCGGTGCGCTCAAAGCTGCGCACCCGCTGAGCCAGGGGGAACTGCCGCTCCTGCCCCGAGGGACGGAGGATGTGCTCCGGCAGGGCGTCCGGGGTGATGAGGCCGCCGGCGGAGAGGTAGACGGATGCCTCCAGCACGTTGCGCAGCTCCCGCACATTGCCCGGCCAGCTGTGCTCCATCAGGCAGGTCAGGGCTTCGGGGCTGATCTCCGCCCGGCGCTTGAGCTTGACCGCCAGACCGGACAGGATGGTTTGGGCCAGCACGGGGATGTCCTCCCTGCGTTCCCGCAGGGGCGGTATGCGGATCTGGAAGGTGGACAGCCGGTAGAACAGATCCCGGCGGAAGCGGTTATGTTCAATATATCCCTGCAGATCGGCGTTAGAGGCGGAAATAACGCGCACATCGGTTTCTATCTCATGCACACCGCCTACCGGACGAAAGCGTCCTTCCTGAATGACCCGCAGCAGCTTGGCCTGAAGGCCCATGTCCATTTCAGATACCTCGTCCAGAAATAGGGTGCCGCCATTGGCCGCCTCAAACAGGCCCATTTTTCCGCCCCGTTTGGCCCCGGTGAAAGCCCCCTCCACATAGCCGAACAGCTCAGATTCCAAGGTGTTGGCATTGAAGTTGGCGCAGTTGATTGCCACAAATACATCCCCCCGACGGGGACTGGCATTGTGGATGGCTTGGGCGTACAGCTCCTTGCCGGTGCCGCTTTCCGAGGCCAGCAGCACCGGAGCGTCGGTGGCCGCCGCCTTCTGGGCCAGAGCTTTCACCGCTTGGACATTTTCCCCCACTGCCACGATGGAGTCGAAGGTATATCGGGCGGAATTGGCCTTGTTCACCCGCTGGAGCAGTTGCCTGCTGCGTTTTTCGTATGCCTCCAGCTCGGCGCGGAAGTCGTGGGCATCCCGCATGAAGGTCACCACAGATATGCCGCCGGTGATGGTGCCATTTATGAAGATTGGATACATATTGACGAAATATACGTCATCGTTTTCCTCCATCCGGGGAGCGTGAAGGATGGGGCTGCCCGTGGACAGCACCTCCGGCAGCCGGGCGCCGGGGCGGACTTCCCGCAGGGGCCGGCCAATGATCTCTGTCTCGATTTTATTTAAAAACTCCAAGTAGGAACGGTTGGCAAATTGAATCCTGGTTTGTGTGTCAATGATCAGAATCCCTTCCCGCATGGATTGAAAAGCAGCCTTTGCATCTTCCGATAGTATCATTTTGCCACCGACTTTCTGAATCATTTCTTTGTACTGATCTGGAAAAAAACAGCAATCTGGATGGCTTCTTTTGAAATACCAGCCGTATTGCAGATGATTTTGATTTCATTCATAAGATAATTATACCAGACCAGTTAAGTCCATTGAGGATATCGAAATCGTATCCTTTCCAGCAGAGACGGACTTTGGGATAGAGTCCTTCTCGGTCAGGCTTTTTCCGGAGGCCCGGAACGAGGCTCTCATCCCAAGACGTGAGGTACATAAGCATCAGCGTCAAGTCTTTGACCACATCCCTGTTCATCTGCCATTCTCCTATGGAATAAATTCTCCATCAGCATACCATGGCACAGATGATTCGTCTACTCAAAAAATTCCGAAAGAGCAAACAGAAGTTCCTCCAGCCGGTCAGGAATGCCGCCCGTGGATTCCGTATCCTGAATCTCACCATTGGAATACTCCACATGGATGCGCCATGTGACAGGCTCCGGCTCATCCAGTTCCATATCGAAGCAGTCGCAGAAATCCTGTTCCCAGCAGAAGATTTCCAGCGTATGTACTGTCCGCTTGAGGTGCTTGACTAGTTCTTTGGGCTGTGGCTCCGCCGTTTGGATCAAGCCATCCTCTCGGGTACAGGTGATGACGGGAGGTGTCCGGGTGATTTGATAGTGCTCTTTGATCCGCATCGGATCATTTTCCGCTGAAGCTCTCATTGGACTTCCGCTCTCCGCAGATTTTGCAGTAATGCCCACGTGGTTTTCTTTTGGCCATGCGAATCACCCCCTGTAGCCTGTAGATCTACTATAGCACACATGATTTCCACTGTCGAGGGTCAGGACGGCTTCCAAAATAGCATTTGTGCCTCGTGCCCGCCTATGGTATACTGTCCTCAGAGAAAGACGAGGCGGTGACAGCCATGTGCGCCAAGAAAAAAACCATCCCAAACAAAATGTGGAAACTGGCCGGTGAGCCCCTGCGCCCCCAGCCCCTCAGCACAGACGAGCAGGAGCAGCTTGCCGGGGAATTTTCCATCTACCGGGGGCTCCGCGGCAGCTCAGTGGACGGTACGGCATGGGTAACGCCCGCCGCCGCACGGCTTCACCAGAGTGCCGCCCAGTTCGTGGCGGCGTTCCTGTGCGACAGGTACGCGGGTCGGTACAGACGGGATGCCGTGGTCAAGCTCGTGGCCTCCACAGCGGCTGTCCCGATTTCGCTGTCAGCCCGGATGGCAGAGCGCGTGGATTTCCTGCTTGGGGCCGCTCTTTGGCTGCTGGACTACTGGGAGGACCATTGTGAGGACGAGGAAGAATACCTGTCCCTGCTGCCCCTGGAGCCTGACGGGGCGTTGGAATACTGCCTGCCCTTTGCGGAGGACCTGGCCCATTCCCGTGAGACGATGCTCCGCCTGCTTACCGTCCTGTATGGCCGGGACAAGCTGTACCGAAAGGAGTTCCGCGCCCTGCTGGACCTGATCGACACCGAAGCCGCAGGAGGGCTTCGGCGGCTGTTCAGGGACACCTTCCTGGACTATACAGACCGTGCCATGGAGATCCAGACCCGCCTCCAGCCGGTGGAATGGGAAATGCCGCCCTTTCCGGCAGACCTGTCCCATTCCAGCTGGATTTTAGATGAGCCGCCTCCTCCATCCGAAGACCCTGCGGTCATCGCCATGCTTGCCGCGCCGGAGCTGATCTGCCGCCCTGTGCCGGAGATTCAAGAGGCGCTTGGCTCCCGAAAAGCGGCGGAGCTGCTGTCCGGCTATGGCACGGACGAGCCCTACGCGCTGTGCGCCGCCTACCTGCTTTTGGAGCAGGAGAAGGACGCATTGGCCAATTTAAACGCCCTTACCGCCATCGTGATAATCTGTGCCGAACGGCACCTGCCCTGGGCTCAGGACGATTTTGATGCACGGGCCGGACTGTTTGAGCAGGGAGGGCCGGACTACCAGCTTCGGTATGAGTACCGAGAGGCGGATGAGAACGGCGAGATCAGCACAGATGTGTCCCCGGACCGGCTGGTGTCCGAAGCCCAGCTGTTCTACATTGCCACAGGTATCGTGCCTCCCAGAAACCAGCAGCCGTCCAGGGAGCTGGTCCGCTGGTTCGTCTCCCAGGGAATTGCGGAAACGCGGGCCCATGAGCTGGCATTTGGCGCCATGTTCGCCTACTACAGCGATGCCGGGGAGCATGGCTGGAAAGAGTTTGACTGGCTCTTTGACGAGGCCGATGAGGAGGAATCCGCCCCATCAGATGAACCGGAGGATGTCGGCCAAGGCCCTGCCGCCCCGCTGCCCACCGGGGATGCGTCCATCAAAACCGAGGCGCTCATCCGGCAGGTGAAGGAGCTGCGAAGCGCCCTGCACGACGCGGAACGGGCGGCGGGGCGCTTGAAGGAACAGCTTCAGATAGTGGAGCAGAAGGGCGAGGCGGAACGGTCGGAGCTGGCCCAGCTTCGGGAAACGCTTTACAATTTAAGGGGCGGCGAAAGCCTGGAGACCGGGGACAGCGGGCCGCTGGTGGAGCTGCCCTATCAGGTGAAGCGGCGGGTGGTGGTGTACGGCGGCCACGACAGCTGGCGCAAGGCGGTGAAGCCCCTGCTGCTCGGGGCGCGGTTCTATGACCGGGATGAGCTGGCGGACTTGAACATTGTCCGCAACGCGGATGTGGTGTGGCTCCAAGTCAACGCCATGTCCCACAAATATTATTACCGCATCATTGACACCGCCCGGAAAAACAACATCCCTGTTCGCTATTTCGGTTCCGCCAGCGCCCAGAAATGCGCCGTGCAGCTGGCGCTGGACGAGCTGCACGGCGGGGGGTAGAGGGCTAACCCTGCCGTACCGGTGCGGCGGCTCGGAGGCCCAGCCGCTCCAGCACCCTGATGTAGAGCTGCCGCTCAAATTCCCGATAGGCCGGGGTGGATTCATCCACCTCTCTGAGGACCGCTTCTTTGCAGTCGGTGCCGGGAACGGGCTTCCACGCCACCGCGCCGAACTCGGACGCTTTTAAATACCGCAGCAGTTCAAAGCCGTCCAAAAATTCAAAGCAGCCGCAGGCGTCCTCATAGGGGAACGCCTCATACAGCTGAAATCCCGTGATCTCCTGTGCCGCGTGAAACAGGTTGATGCCGCCATCGTCCAGGAACGGGAAGATTGTCTCGTAAATCTGTTTCAGCGCCTCTGCGGTTTGAGCCAGCCCGCAGACCGCTTGGAGCGCCCCTTTGCAGGCGCCAGCCTGCTGCTCTGCCGCATAGAGCCTGGAGCGGAGGCCGTCAGCTGCATCGCTCACCGCCGCGCACCGCTGTTCCAATGCGTCATACCGGTCCCGGAACCGCTCTGTGCGCTTCTTCTGCCAGTCCAGCCGGATTTTTGTCTCGGCCAGCTCCTGCTCCAGGCCGGGGCGGCGGAGCATCGGGAAAATATCCGTCAGTTTCAGGAGCCATTTCCCAAACATGCCATGATCATTTGCTGTCGCTTCCATATCATTTGCACTCCCTTCAAATAAAAGATGATTAACCTTTTTGTAACACTTGCGGACGAATTTTTGTAACGAATGTCCTCTAAGAGCCTGTTTAAAATCTTCTAATAAGGATAGCAATGAGCACAAAAGTAAGGATCTGAGCAGAAATAAAGAGTTTGCGCTCACAATTTTTCCAAAGCCTGCGGAATTTGTCAAGCCAGCCAAATAGACGCTCTACCACCCAACGGCGAGGCAGCACAACAAATTTGTGTAATTCGTTGCGCTTTACTACTTCGACCTGCGCGCCGCAAATGTCCCTGACTTGGTTGGCAAAGCGTTCACCGAAATATCCTCCATCCACCAAAAATTTCTTTACACAGGAAAGATTGTCCAGGTTGAGAAGGATCATCTGAATGGCCCCGTCCCGGTCTGTAACGTCAGCGGTCGTTACAGCTATGGCGTGAGGCAGCCCCATCGTATCTACAACAACATGGCGCTTGATTCCTGATACTTTTTCCCTGCGTCATAACCTCTTTCTTCCGCTGTGTCAGCATTCTGCACACTTTGCGCGTCAACAATTCCAAAGGTGGTCTTATCCTGCCTCAGGTCTTCATTCCGTATCTGCTTTACCAGTTTATGCAAAACCTTGTCAAGAACACTGACGCCCGTCTCATCTATTTCCGACCATACCCGGAAATAGTAGTACACACTCTGCCATTTGGGATAATCGCTGGGCAGCATTCGCCATTGGATTCCTCCCTGCACCACATACAACACTGCGCAAAACACATCGTACAAATCATATTCTCTTGGGCGCGTCTTTTTCCGCGCTCCTTCCAAATCTTCTCGTATCTGCTCATATTCTTCTCGACTAATATCGCTTGGGTATTGATGCATCCCGTCCTCAGCTCCTACCTGCTTTTCCCTTATTTTCTACCTTTTCGTCCCTCTTGTCAAAAGATTTTAAACAGGCTCTAAGATAATACTTGCAAGAGGCATCCTTTCTTTTTCATTTTATCCTCCATTTTTAGAGCCGGAGCGGAAACGCCCCGGCTCTCCTTCTATGTAAAACCGGGCCCCTCCGCATGGAGAGGCCCGGCGCTGTTTTAACTGATTTGGGATATCTGCTCCCACTGGATCACGAACCGATCATCAATCACCTGATTGATATGATAGTGTCCGCAGAACCACCGGCTGAATTGGCACCGCTGGCGGACCGTTTCCAGGAAATCTGTCAGCCTGTCTGGTTTGCCTATCCGCTGGGCAATGCTGGTGGGGGCGCAGTGGGTGAGGACGCAGTCCACACACCACCCGGCCCGCTGCAGATTGGCTTCCGCTTCGGCGTATTCTGCCTCATTGGGCATCTCATCGGGCCACCAGGAACGGCCCAGCACCCGAAACCGGGCGCCCATCCGCCGCAATGCCCGGTATTGCTGCTTAAAGTCCGGTGCGGCGGGGTCGAGGAGGCCGTCCTCAATATCGTGGGAGGCCGCGCCGCCCATGGTGAACCAAGTGAGCCCGCCGATGTTGAACACCTGCCCCCGCATGAGATGGAGGACATGGGGGCGCACCTCATGCACCCTGCCGCCGTGCCACTTCTGCTCAGGGCAGGCCCTCAGCAGGTCGAAGTTCTCATGGTTGCCGTCCACGAACAGGGTGGTGAAGGGCTTATCCTCCAGCCAGTCCAGTTGGTGGCCGTCCGTCTGCTCTCCGCCCCAGACGCCCCCGAAGTCGCCTGCCAGGATCATATAATCGTCCCGATCCATCTCTTTGAGCTGGGGGAAATTCCTTGTGGTAAACCTTTGGAATCCCCCGTGGCAGTCGCCCGTTATGTAGATTTTGTTCACGCGCTGGCCCTCCTCATATTGATGATCTCCTGCTCGATCTCCGTCCCGTCCTTGAACCGGATGGCCAGCCGCTCCTTGTCCAGTACCTTGATGCTGCTCACCGTTTGGTACACCATGCCATCGTTGAAGCCCTCGATGGCACTGCCCGTGCCCTCCAACGTGTCGGTGATGGCCTGTACCCGGCTGTCATGCTCCGTGCCGGTATGCCCCGCCTGAATCAGCTCGGTTTTCCGGGTCAGGAGGCCGGACATGGCATCGTTGATCTGGGTGAGACGCTCGTCGTATTCCGTCCCGTTCAGGTCCTGCATCGCCAGCTGGAGCAAGTCCATCTGCTCCGCCTGTAGCGCCCGCAGTTTGGCTTCTACGGCGGACAGGGAGGCGTTGTCCCCGGTTCCCGCCAACGCCGCGGCCACGCACTGGGCCAGCACCTCCCGAGCCGTCCTCTGCCGGAACAGCTCGTTCATGGCGGAGGTGACGGCGGCCTGGAGCTCCGGCTCCTCCAGCGTGGCAGAGTGCCTGCAGATCCGTTTGCCGTGCTCTATGCGGTTGATGCACCGCCAGACGTACCGCCGCTCCCCACCGGGCATCCACAGCACCCTGCGGTACGGGCTGCCGCACTCGGAACACACCAGCAGCCCGCTGAGGACGTATTTCCCACTGTGCTTGCCCTGCTCGGTTTTCGTTTTGGAGGAGGTCTTGCGCAGGCTGGATCGCCGCGCCAGCTCCTCCTGCACCCGCTGGAAGGTGGCCCGGTCGATGATAGCCGGGTGGCAGTCGTGGACATAATATTTGGGGAGCTGTCCCTCGTTTTTTACCCGCTGACGGTCGAACAGATCCTCCGAGAAGGTTTTCTGCAGGACGGCGTCGCCCACGTATTTCTCATTTTGCAGGATGCTCTTGACGGTGGAGCCGTACCATTTGCTGCTCCCGGTAGCCATCTTGATCCCGTCTGCCATCAGCCCGTCGCAGATCTGCTGGAAGCTCTGGCCCATCAGGAAGCGGGCGAAGACGCGGCGCACCACTGGAGCTTCTTCCGGGTCGATTTCCGGCTCACCAGCTGGGCCTTTTCGGTAGCCCAGCAGGGTGTCGTAGTGGTAGTATACCACACCGTTGGCAAACCGTTTGCGGAATCCCCACTTGACGTTGGTGGACAGTGACTCGCTCTCAGACTGGGCCTGGCTCATCATGAAGGTGAGGATCATCTCGTTGTCCATGTAAAGGGTGTTGGTGTTCTCCTTCTCGAAGTACACCCCCACGCCGCACTTTTTCAGCCTGCGTACATATTCCAGCCCGTCCAGCGTGTTGCGGCAGAAGCGGGAGACGGATTTAGTGATAACCAGGTCGATTTTGCCCTTTTCCGCGTCTCGGATCATTTTCAGGAATTCCGGGCGTTTCTTGGCGGACGTGCCGGTTATCCCTCGGTCTGCGTACATTTTTACCATGGTCCAATCCTTGTTGTCCGCGATGCGCCGGGTAAAGTATTCCATCTGGGCGGTGAAGCTGGTCTGCTGTTCCTCGCTGCCGGTGGACACCCGGCAGTAGGGGGCCACCCGCAGGTGCTGCTTGCGGATGTCTTTTTCCAGGTATTTGGGGTCCGCTGGGGTAACAGTGATCCGGCGCGGGTTTTTGGGCTGGACACTCATGCGCTCTCCTCCTTCGTGTCTGTGATGATTTCGCCGTTGACGAGCTCCAATTCCACGGTTTTCTCCGGGGTGAGCCGGACGGTCCGCACCGCCGTGGTCAGCAGAGCCGCCAGCGTGTCAGCGTTGGCAGGGCCTTGTTCCAGCCGCACCCGGAGCTGCTCCAGATCATGGGCGGGAGTGGGGTCTGGGAGCCTGCTGTACCGCTGGGCGGCTGCGGTAAGGACCAGCGTCTTGATGTACTCAGGGCTGTCAGCGCCCCGGTTGAGGGCCATGGTCAGCTCGTTCCGGAGGCGGATTGCCTCCATATCTACCTCAGCCCGCTGGGATCCAGGGGCGGTGAGCAGGTGGGGGGCCTGGGCCAGCTCCCGAAGCCGTCTGTCCACCAGCCCTGCCAGGGTTTCATCGCTGAGGGACACGCTCTGGCCGCAGCCCTCGTTTTGGCATTTCCAATGCACCCGTCCGTGGGAGCGGGTGCCCCGCGCCATCCTGCCGCTGCACCGGGCGCAGACGGCCTTGCTCTGGATGGGCCGGATTTCAGTGGCCAGCGGGGCATAGGTGTTGCGTACTGTCCGCTGGTGTTGGGCGGCGGCGAAGTCCTCGTCGGACACCAGCCGGGGACAGCCCTCTGCGCCGGTGTATTTGGCGTTTTCCAGGATGCGCTTGACCATGTTTTTGTTCCACTCAGCCGTGTGCTGGTGGTAGCGGATACCCTGTTGGGTCATGCTCTCCGCGATGGCCAGAAGGGAAGCCCCGGCCAGATACTGCCCGAAGATGTAACGCACCGTGTCGGCCTCTTGGGGGTGGGGCTGGAGCAGTCCGTCCTGAATCAGGTAACCGAAGGGGGTTTTTCTCTGCCATGCCATGGTTTACACCAGCCTTTCCGTCAGCTCCAGCCCGTTCAGGAGCCGGAACTTTACTTCTTCCACCGAGACCACCGTGATCCGCTCCACCAGGTTCTCGAACAGCTCCGGCGTGACCTCGGTCTGCCACTGGGCGGTTTCCAGGTAGTCCATCATGGCCTCGGTGGACTGGATTTGATCGTCTCCGTCAGCCGCCGCCATCACCTTCCGGCGCAGACGGCGCAGGTCGCGGAGCTTACGGTTCATCTCGTCCGCTTGGGATAAAGCAAGGGCAGGATCGATGCACCCCTTGCTTTTCAGCCGGATGAGCACCAGATTCTGCCCTGAAATGTTGGCTATTTCCTTGTCGATGTCAGAAATTTTGGAGTTGGAGCGCAGCTCTCGTTCCCGCAGCTCCCGAAGCTGCTCCAGCAGGGGCTGAAGGACTTCCTGCCCATGGAGGGCCAGCTTGTTGTGGAGGCGGAGGAGGGCGGCGGTGATCGCCGCTTCCGGAACTTGGGGGATAGGGCACAGGGTTTTGCTGTCATTGCGGCGGTTGCAGACCCAATATGTGATTCCACGCGTCACCTTTTTACAGCAGATGCAGCCGCAGTGCCCACAGGAGATGTGTCCGAGATAGGCTGAATCGGACGGGGCGGAGCCGCGATAGAATTGTTTCCTCTGATTCGCGATCAGCTCCTGTACCCGCTGGAAATCCTCTCGGCTGATGATAGCGGGGTGGTCGTCCTCCACATGGTATTGGGGTTTTTGCCCTCGGTTTTTCACCTGCTGGATGGGCAGGGTGTTGGTGGCATAGGTCTTTTGCCAGACGGAATCGCCGGTGTAGAAGCGGTTGAACAGAATATACCTGACTGTGGAGTAGTGCCACCGTTCTCGATTGTGGCCGCGTTCAATGCCCAGTTCATTTAATTCTCTGGTGATGTCCGTGTGGCCCTGTCCGCGCAGGGCAGAGGAGAAGATGCGGCGCACCACCTCGGCCTCCTCGGGGACGATCTCCGGCTCCAGCCCGTTCAGCCGGTAGCCGTAGGGCATGGAGGAGGGGGTGAAGATGCCCTGCTCTATGCGCATCCTGACGCTGGTCCGCATGGTGCTGGAGTGGTTGGTGGACTCCATCTGGGCGAAGGCCGCGTAGATCGCCGCCACCTGCTCGGTGGAGAGCTTGCCTGTGTCAATGTTCTCCTTCTCAAATTGGATGGTGACGCCCAGCCTGAGCAGCTCCCGAATGAACCGCAGGGTGTCCCTGGTGTTGCGGGCGAAGCGGGAGACAGACTTGACCAGGATGCGGTCGATTTTCCCGGCCCGGCAGTCCGACAGCATCCGGTTGAACTCGTCCCGCTTCCGGGCATCCAGCCCCGAAATGCCCTCGTCCGCATAGATGTCGGCCAGCTCCCAGTCCGGGTTTTCCCCAATGTGGCGGGTATAGTAGTCCACCTGGGCCAGATACGAGTTGAGCTGGTCTGCGGAGTCGCTGCTGACGCGGGCGTAGGCCGCTACCCGGAGCCTGGCTTTTTCCGGGATGATGGGATCAATGACAGTGACTTTTGGTGCTTGCACTTGATTTGCCATGTGTGACTTCCTCCTTTCAGCAACAAACAATACCACAACACCTATAACAAAGCTATTTGGGAATAGCAACGAGAAGCAGGGATAGGATTTGTGCAGTTTACAGCCCAAAAATTAGGGCAGAAACACGGTGGGCCGGAGCTTCCGTTCCAGCTCCACTCGGGTGCGCTCCCCCTCGTCAGCGGTGAGCAGCCCCCGCATGACGAGCTGCTCCAGCATCTGCAGGGCGGCGGCAAAGGTGAGGTTGTCGGTGAGTTCGGTTTTGGACATAGTGAACCCCTCTTTCGTGAGAATTTTTGCTTGATAACACAAAAACGGGGAGCGTCCGATTTTGGGCAGACGCTCCCCGTGGCTTCTGTTATCAAGGGTTTTGCTCGAAAGACGTTGTCTTACTGCCTTTCGTTTACCTGTATTCGACACTACTCCCCCAGGTGCTGGGCGGCTGAACTGAGACCGCGTCTGTGCGCGTCACGGGAATTTCACCCCTCCGAGGATCGCTCCGAGCTGCCCGCAGGCAGGAGTATCATTGTGTACTGACGAGGTCATTGCGAAACAGCTTGTCCTGCTGTTTTGTGGACGGATGGGTACCGCTCGCCGCCTTATTTGGCCGTCTTTGATGGGGAAATCCCCACAGGCGGGTCTTGGCGCATCCTCCAGAGTCGCTTTCGCTGGTTAAGCGCTTCGTCAGGGAACGTATCTCAGTGCCGGATGTGACCGGGCTGGCCCGGTGTTTTTCAAGGTACACCGGGGGCAAAGAACACCCCCCTCACTACTAAGCCGAGTTCGTGAGGGGGTTGAGCGGAAAAATTTTTAATTTTCTAAAAGTTCTTTCAGTTTACGGAGCGCCCGACGCCTACGGTCGTTAATTGTCCGCTGTGGGATCCCAACCTGTTTAGCGTACTTCCGCTCACTCAGGCCCTCAAAGTAGAGGGCCTGGATGAGCTGCCGATCCGGCTCGTCCAGCAGGGCCAGGCAGCGGTGGAGTTCGTCGCGCAAAATGGTGGCAATGGCTGCGTCCTCCACGCTGACGGCATCACGATCCGGAATCATCTCCTGGCCAGACAACTCTGGCGTGTCCAGGCCGTCATAGGATACGGTGCCGTTGCGCTCATCCTTTTCCTCCAGGGTACGGTTCCGACGCTTCTCCTGGTAATAGGCAAAATAAACGCTTTCAGAGACTTCAACCAATGATCCAGGGATATGGATGTAATATTGTTTGTGTTCTGCCATGGGGCAGACCTCCTGTTCTTCTGAAATTTGGGGTGACCCTTGATTTCAGAAGCGGAGGACTGCGGCAGCGGGCAAAAATAAATCGACACCGTCCGACACTGCGCGGCAATAAAAATTGCCGCGCAGTGTCGAAATGTGTCGAATCAAAAAAAGTCGCAAACTGCCATTCAGTTTGCGGTTTTTTCAGGTAGAAAATAATTAACTTGTCGTGGGTATCCTGTAAGCTTTTGATTGGCGATGGATGAGCTCCACCGGGCGTTTTCTTTCTATTATAAATAAAAAAACCTTATCCGCTGGACTGCGGCGGGGGGTGTGGGACTTTCTATCTCTCCACCCGTAATTGAGGCAAGATGCACATTGCCTCAACCCGTGGCCTTGCAGCTGAATCGCACCGCCAATCCAACTCAACGACAGGGTGCATCATGTAATGTGGCGAACTTGGTATTATGTCGGACACTGCAGAGCACTCGCGTGATAGTGGTGTGGCGCTGATTTTTCAGCTGCATTCCTCCTCGCGGCAAAGTTTTTTGAGTTTGTACTATGGACAGGGTATTTCTGTAAAAAGTATCACCCCCGTAATTCCGGATGAACTAACGTAAGCGTCAAATCTCCCGGTGTCTTGCACAAGAATACGGGATGCGAGAGAATACAATAGAGACTTATAAAGTGCAATGTACTCTTGAATAGTATATTGCACTTTATCGTAACAGGATAGATTTTTTTGGGGGGAGACGCAATGGAGCGGGGCCTACAGAGGGTAAACCATCACAGCCATCTGGCGGAGTGGGGTCGGCGAGTGGAAGCATGCCGAAAGAGCGGGCGGCGGGTAAGCGAATGGTGCGCAGAACAGGGCATCCCAGTATCCACATATTACAGTTGGCAGAGGAAGGTGTTCCAGGCAGCGGTATCAGAGAATGAGGTGTGCTTTGCGGAGGTTCCTGTAAGGCCAGCAACGGTGGAAACGGCAGCGAGTATCGAATGCGGAGAGCTGCGGGTGGACATCCACACGGGAGCAGACCCGGAAACGATCCAGGCAATCATTCGGGCGCTGAAGTCATGCTGAACGATTTCAAGTGCGGCTGCCCGGTATACCTGGCCTGCGGGTACACAGATCTACGGCGAGGGATCGATGGGTTGGCGGGGCTGGTGCAGACGCAGTTCCGGCTGGATCCATTCCAAAACGCGCTGTTTCTGTTCTGCGGGCGGCGGAAGGATCGGATCAAAGGGCTGTACTGGGAGGGAGACGGCTTTGTGCTGCTGTATAAGCGGCTGGAGAGCGGGAGCTTCCAGTGGCCGAGGAATGCCGAGCTGAGCCAGAAAGTGGAGTGGCTGATGGAACAGCTGCGCCTGTTAAAGAAGAAGCAGTTTGGCGCGTCCAGTGAGCAGAGCAAGGGGCAGCTGGATGGCCAGCTCAGTTTTCTGTTCAACGAGGCGGAGGCATATGCTGCCCCACCAGGGCCGCAAAAGACCACCCAAGTGGCGGCCCACACCCGGAAGCAGTCCGGCAGCGTGAAGGACGCAGTGCCGGACAACATCCCGGTGGAGGTGGTGGAGCACCGGCTTTCGGAGGAGGAGCGGGTGTGCCCGCAGTGCGGAGAGCTGATGCAGGAAATCGGGACAGAGATGCGGGAGACATTGAAACTGATCCCGGCCAAAGCCATTTTACGCCGCGACGTATACTACACCTACGCCTGTGAAAACTGCGAGAAAAATGACGTTTCAACGCCCATCGTGAAAGCGCCGAAGGAGCCGTCTGTGATCCCCGGCAGTTTCGCCTCACCGGAGGCCATTGCCCACATCATGACGCAGAAATTCGTGATGGCCAGCCCGCTGTACCGGCAGGAGCAGGAATGGGCGCGGCAGGGGCTGAAGCTGTCCCGGCAGACCATGTCCAACTGGGTGCTGCGGACAGCGGAGGATCATCTGCTGCCAGTGTACGAGGAGCTGCGCCGGCAGTTGGTGAAGCGCGAGGTGCTCCACGCCGATGAAACCACCCTCCAGGTGCTCCATGAGCCGGGGAAGAAGGCCCAGACCAAGAGCTATATGTGGCTGTACCGGACGGGCTGGGACGGTGGACCGCCCATCGTGCTCTATGAGTACCAGCCCAGCCGGAAGGCGGAACACGCAGAAAAGTTCCTGGAGAGTTTTTCCGGGTATCTCCACGCGGACGGCTACCAGGGCTACCATAAGCTGCCGGGGAATATCCGGGTGGTTGGCTGCTGGGCTCATGCCCGGAGGAAGTTCGCCGAAGCGCTTAATGCCCTGCCAACCGATAAGCGGGAAGACACGGCGGCGTTCACTGGGCTGGACTACTGCAATAAGCTGTTCGCCTGGGAGGAGCGGTTCAAAGACCTCTCTCCAGAAGAGCGGACAAAACAGCGTCTGAAAGAGGAAAAGCCGATTTTAGACGCGCTTTTGGCATGGGCGGATTCTGTTTCCGCCGCACCCAAGTCCGCGCTGGGCAAGGCGCTGCACTATCTCAAGGAGCAATGGCCTTATCTGATCCGCTATCTGGAGGACGGGCGGCTGGAGCTGAGCAACAACCGGGCCGAGCGCAGCATCAAGCCCTTCGTGATTGGCCGCAAGAATTTCCTCTTTGCCAATACCCCGCTGGGCGCCCAGGCCAGCGCGGTGATCTACAGCCTGATCGAGACGGCCAAGGAAACGGGACTGGATCCTTTCCGCTATCTGACCTGGGTTTTGGAAACCGCTCCAACGCTGGATCGTACCGTGGACGGCTGGACTGTGCCGCTGCTCCCGCCTAATGCGCCGGTGTTTTGCCGAACTACATAACTTGTATGGGCCGCAGTGCTGAAACCAATCAGCCTGCGGCCCCTTTTATTTGCTGACTGATTTGACGCTTACGAACTAACGTGCAGGAATTACGGGGGTGAATAGAACTTCTTGTGAAAAATTGGGGGGGACATTATATGCCGCGGCGTTGGAGGCCGCTTCACACAATGCCCCCAACGCCGCAGATGATACCAACACATGGAATATAGGTCCTATGCTCTGTTGCGTCTCCTCCCGCACTACCTTAACAGCCTCAAATCCTGGTCAGTTCGTGCATAGCTGCCAGTTCCTCCGGACGCGGGGCGGATCAATGCGCGAAGATCTTAATAAGCTCCAAAATTCCTGCACTGGCCAAATTGGCAAAGGTGGCGGAGGAAAATGCAGAGGCGTACTGACTGATCACCTTGCTGATGCGGGATTTATCTTCCCCTTTAACGGCAGTTTCCAATTCTTCCACCGCAGGGACCAGCTTTGGATCTTCCTTGGCTGTTCTGCACTTGAGCGCGGCAAGCTCCTGCTGCAAGTTCGGCCAGCTGATATTGTACTCGTTCACACAGCCAATGCCGGTTCCGCCCGCCTGAATGCTGTTGGGCTCAAAATTGATCTGTACCACCAGTGCCGCCCTCCAATCGAATTGATTTCATTCACCGTGTCGATGACGCTGCCGCCCGGGCCGATGGTGTTATCCTTGATGTTGATGATGATGTCTCTGTGGTGTCCGGGGTGGGCGATGATTTCTTTGAGTGTGTCAATAACTTTGTTAAGAAATTCGCTTTGGTTGAACAGGATAAAAAACGTTTGGCCGGAATTGGTGGCTATCACCAGCCTTTTGAGCGTCTTATCCCGCTCGGAGCGCAGATGCCACGCACAGGCAGAGCTGGTGTGTAAAATATACTGAGCCGGATGGAACCGATCTAACGTTCAGCGTTATTATTTCTTAAAGTAATCAGTTTGCTACAAATGAGTACCCCTGCCCCATAAAAATAAAAAGCTGAGATAATACCAAGGAACCCTAATTGGGGAAGGTGCGGTACAATAAGTATGTTTACTAAAAATATTGGAACAAAATACAATAATATGACCCATCCAAACGCTTGAGCAAAGAATTTCGCCCAAAAACTGTAGGTTCTCTTTTTCATTAACATTTCAAAGCCTGTGATAAAGATAAGTAACCCAATTCCCGGAAAGGAGAGCAACGCTAAATATTTTTTAATCATTGTCTTAGCACCTTTCAAATTATTGATCTCTCGGTAACCATTCAATAGCAGAATCATACTCATGTCTTTTTAAATCGACATAATATACTCGGGTACCGCCTCCATACTCATATTGAAAACAATCGATAACTAAGCAAATCAAGAAAAGCAATTCAGGAGCACACGTGTCAAACAAATCATATTTGATATTGTAGATGCCAGCGCCGTTTGTGTGAAGTAATGCAACTTGTTTACTGTCGATCCAAATTGACACATAATTCTTATGGTGCAGAATAGTTTGATAGACAACCCCTTTTATGGATAGGGTATAACGTCCTGAACGCGATAACCTAATAGAGCGTCCAATACATTCATCACCACAAAAAACACATAAAGGCGGCAAATCTCTCCATAAAAATGCAACAAACCAAAATATGCGCCGCCAAACATCCGGCTGTATCACATTATAGCAAAGTTGCCCATTCTTAAAAATCTGTAGTCGATGCAAAACAAATCCAGAAGAACGCTTCACTAAAGCTGTCAGTTCAGGAAATTCTTGAATTGAAAATGTCCGCGGATATTTTGAATTCCGCCGAATGTGGAGCTCCATTTTGTGCAAGTAGCCCCCCCTTTTTTTAAGGATGGTATTTCTGGTTTATTCCGAGGGTTGAATCTCGTTTTTGCTGGCCGCCATATCACTTTAGGGCAACATGGCGGCCATGAGGATTGCTCATTGATGCTTTGAAAACATCTACCAATATACAAATAAAACTTATTCGTTTTTCTTCCTGACGCTTATATAGAGATTAGCGCCAATTCCGGGAGTATAACCGATTTTTAATGAACCGTTTTGTATCTGTAGTGAGCCTCCTACACCTCCAACATTGAGTTCTGCCCTAACGTATACTACATACCCGTTGAATTCAAATAATGGTATTTCACCTCCACCTGCTAGTTGGAGAAGTTGAATGCCTCCTGAAAATCCCAAGTTTACTTCTGGGTCAACTCCGCCGCCGACTGAGCCGTTCAACACAGCAAATGACCAATCAAGCTTATCGTATTTACCACCAATTTTGACCATGCCGATCTCACGTTCAAAAACTAAAAAGGCAGTATCTTTGCTGAGATTACCTTCGATGTCCCAGGAAGCCGACAATTTAGCCAAACTTGTTGATGGTTTTTCAATGTAAAGAACGTATCCAAAATTTCCCGACTTGTCAATTAGTTTGCTGACTGCGATAACGTCATTGTCTGTATTTGTGGGATTGTTGCAAGTTATTTGCTCCATATACCCGCCAGTAGATACATTGGCGTTTAGAATAGTACTCAACAGCACATCCGGTGTGGCTTTAGTTGCATCGGACAGTGATAATGTGTATTTTGCGGGATCGTTTGGCATAAAGGGCGGTTTACCTGAAGGTAACTGCCCCGTACTGGACTTCAGATATTCGCTTGCCACCCAGCCTTCTTGACCATTGGCCAAAACCTTGAGCCAACTGTATCCATTTGCTTTTGTGCTCTGCCCCAAACTGATAACAGATGTCCCATATGG